>DKNF01000112.1 GCA_002470165.1 Betaproteobacteria bacterium UBA7395
TCCAGGTTTCCCCTCATGCCCCTGTGCCATCACTGGCGTCGCTTACGCGACTGGCTCGTCAATTCGAGCCCACCTCATCAGCCGTCGTGTGCGGCAAAAGTTGCGCCCTTCCGGTACGCCCCATCGGCGGGATTGAACCCGCTTTCACGCTCGACCAGGTCACACGGGCATTGCCTCCCGTGCGCCGTTTCATGGTCGCCCAACGTCATCCGGAATCCCCCGGAACGGATTGGGTCGAAGGAAGGAATTGCACCTTCCAGCGCCCGTCGTAACGCAGCGAGCCCGATTAAAGGCACTGCGCTTCAGCGTTTGCTCGGAACAGGATTGGCGATCCTGTTCCTGCCGGTTTGGCGAACCGGCGTGACCTTTCGGTCAGTGTATTTTGCAGTTGGCGGCCTGCCCGGTGGGTACTCGTGTTCATTGTCGTTGAATACCCACTAGGCAAGCCGCCGGGCATGCGCACTCTCCGGTGATCACCGGGGCGCTGCCCTGCAAAAGTGTTCTGTCCTGTTTTTGTATAGGCGAATTTGGAAAATCCGCGCACGTTCACATAGGAACATCAATACGTGTGGCTTCGCCACACCAAATCACACTGCAACGATGCGGGTTCGCAACGAAACCGAAAAAAATGGACCTCCCCGAACTATACGGAGAATGTTCATTGACGGAGTATCGGCATGTCACCAGCAAAACCAGCTTCAACCCCGGTGTCCCCCTCGAAATCAGCGGCGCTTTCACGCGCCCTCGACTTGGTCACGCGTGGCTACTCGCGTTACATCACAGGCACCTGTCCCGCCCATAAAGCAATCGGGCTCGCCCAAAAATTCCACGACAAATACGGTGTCGGGTGCTCACCAGCGCAGCGGATAACGCGCAAGCATAAGGGACTGGCGAATGCCGCGTTGGTCATGCATTGGGCGGGGTATGCCGGTTCTCGGGATGAGCCCGATCTCGTGTCAGGGGCGGCGCCAATGTTGGTTCCTGATTTGAGCACCAATCAGGAACCAACATTGGGCACTCCGGCGCATCCTCAAAGCACGCTGGCAGTTTCCTGCAACAGCACCAAAAAGATTCCTGATTCAGTTCCTGAAGTGGCATGGGCGCTGCTCGTGACCGAGGGGGGCGGCCCGGTCACAGAACAGGAAGAACTCGGTTCCGTATTTGGTCACCGCCGGCTGTCCTGGCTGGGCTATGAACTGGTGCGTCTACCGAAACGCGGAGGCACATGCTGGACATGGCGCCGGTCGAAATCGGAGATGGCCGACTGGTATGCCCTGCTTGGCGACCAGCTTGCTCACAGAAAACAATCTGCGGTCGCCGAAACCTTGCGCCTGATTGCACAGCAGCCAGGGTTTGCTGGCGTGCGGAGTCAGAGCTGGGAGCTGATTCAGTTTGCGCGTAGCCGGGGGTACTCCGGGGAGGTCCCGTTCTTGTTTCACCTGCAAAAGATTTGCCACGGTATCTCGTTGAGACTGGGGTGATGCCTATGGTGCTGGCTGATTTCCTTGACATCCGCTTTGCAGAGCGCCTAACCTGCGCCCGTTGCCGAAACAAAGGCAACCGGGGTTGGAAGCCCGATAGGAGTTTGACTGAGCTACTGCGCATGCGCAGTGGCTCAGTTGCGCTTGGCGTCCCTATGGGCGGCCGGGCGAGGGGAGCCTTCGGGCTCGCCGGTGCTCCATCGGTCTTCCAACCTTCGTTTCGGTCGCCCACCCGATTGGAAGCGGGTGTGGTGATTCATTTCATCACTGGAGCCGCTCATGAGCGAACATAACTTATCCCCGGGAAGCAATCCTTCCCAGACATCCGAAACCTCGGCTGGCGAGCGTCTTGTGCGCCTGATTTCTGTCGAACCTTGGCTGCATCCGGCGGTCATGGAGGATGAGACAGCCAAGATTGTTTCAATGAACGCTAGCTTTCGCGTTCGACACGCTCGACTGGAACAACTTGCGGATCGCGTCAATGCTGCCATCGCACCACTGGCGGCATGTCGTAAAGGCTGTCACTACTGTTGCTCGATGGTCACGCTGATTTATCGCTTTGAAGCGGTCAGGTTAGCTGCCGTCACCGGACGGAAGATGGTGGAACTCCCTTACCGTTCTCACGACCAGGTCATTCACATCAATCGCCTGCGGCCTCACCAACAATGCGTGTTCGTGAAAGACGGGAACTGCTCTGTCTACGAACACCGGCCGATGATATGTCGTTTGCACCATTCACTTGCAAATGATGCTGAGCCTTGCCGGACGACGGTTCCGGGGCATACCAATGGGGTGATGATGTATGACCCTGATTTTGTCGAGGTGCCGTATCACGCCCTGGTTCGTGCGATGCGACCCAGGGAGCCATGGGGCGCAATTACTGAGTTTTTCCCGGTTGGGGGAGAGTAGGGGTTTTAGGGAACCCATATCTGCCTGATTGGCTGATTACCGAGGCTCACCGACTGCAAACCGGTTTGCAGTCGGGGGCTGTTTCAGGGCTTTCTGAATTTACGTTGAGCGGAATGCATTTTTTGAACTATACGGAAAGTCACTTTCAGTAGAGATCAATCATGCAATACGAACTGCCAGACATTCTCAACAAATCCCAACTGAGTTACCGGTTATGCATTTCCGAGCAAACCATAGAAAACATGGTTGAGGCTGAAGAGTTGCCGCAGCCTATCAGAATTGCCAACGACATGTACTGGACCGAGTTAGAAATTGAGCGTTGGTGGGAGTCCTGGCTGGACGAGCACGAGAACTTCAAGCACTAGGGCCTGAACGGCAGTTTTCGCGTGTGCTACGCTCGACCGGAACTGACGGAACGCTTCAACTGTAAGTCTTGAAGTTGTTTCCAGTCTCACCTGACTAAGCCAAACGGCAGCAGAGGGCGATCGCCGGCCTCTGGTGAAAGACGACTGCTCGGCCAAAGCCGACCTTGGACTGGCGGCCAGCATCCGACGGCAATGCGACGATTAGCTGCTGCTTATCTGGGGCAATGCTTCATGCAGTAAATCCGAATAAGCCTCCAATGCAGCAACGGCAAAATCCGACGTCCCCCCGTTTTCAGTAGCAGAGGGCTTTAGAGTCCGGAGTTAATTTACCTGATTTCCGGGGGGCGTCGCAGATGGTGCAAAGCCAAAACGTGCTTTGAACACCCTGGTGAAATTTGCCTGATCGGCGAAACCGCAACGCCATGACAACGCCCCGAGATGCTGCCGAGGATTCGCCTCGATCATTGCTTTGGCGCGCGACAAGCGAACTTCGCGCAATGCCCCCATCACCGTTTGTGCCTGCTCGGTAAATGCCTCACACAAACGGGTTCGTGAACAACCGATGCCATGTGCGATAGCGGCAATATCGAGATCATGTCGGTGCCCATGCTGTGCCATGAAACGTAAAGCCGCTGCACGACGGCCTGCATGCAGGCCTTCACCTTCGTCAGGCAGCCCATCGTTTTCGACCTGGCGACCAAGGTTATGCAATGCCAGCAAGGCTAGCGCCCGCGTCGTGTCAAGCATACCGGCAAACTCGACAGCATCGAGACGGGAAGGCAGACGGACCAGCTGTGCCAGCAGTTCCAATTGACTGCTCAACGCAGGCATCAGAACACAGCGCTCAAGTGTTACGAACAACTTGCCCGGATCTCGCCCAAGCGCGGCAACCGCCTGACTGCGCGGCAGATCGACAAATGCCTGGCAAGCATTGTGACTCCAGCGAAAATGCCCAGTCGACTCAAGCATGAACAACCCGATCGACCCACGCTCCAAATGCTGGGAATCACCCGGCGCCGCATTGATATCCACACGCCCTGCCTGGATCAACGAGATAACCACAAGATCCTCACGCTGGTCCGGTGGAAGGACGCCGGTACGCATCTCATATGCCGACGAGCGTGTACTGCCGAAAATTGCAGCCTCGCCGTGCAGGATGTGCATGTCGGCATCAAGCGGCACATCCGGTGATGGTTGGAAATCGCACTGCCAGTGCGCGATCTCACGCCATGCTTCACGACGTATGACTGGATCCAGATCGTTCGTGTGCACTCGTCGTATTGTGCATGGCGGCGGCGACACTCAACGCCCCCTCGAACCCTGCCAGGCCATTCGATGCCATTCCGATGGCAGCATGCCGAAGCGCTTCTTGAACAATTTGCTGAAATCCGATTGATGAACGAAGCCACAGCGCCATGAAAGCGCCCCGAGATGCTGGCTCGGCTCCTGTTCGATGAGGTGTCTGGCCCGTTGCAAGCGTATCTCACGCAATTCGCCCATAATTGTTCGCCCCTGCACGGCAAATGCCTCATACAGACGGGTACGCGAGCAACCGGCCCCTTGCGCGATTAGCGTTGAATCAAGTTCATGGCGATGTGCATTCTGTTCCATGAACCGTATGGCGGCAGCATGGCGACCGGCATGCAAACATTCGGTCAGGTCCCCTTGGTCGACAGCTTCGCCTTGGCGCGAAAGATTACGGAGTGTCAGTAGTGCCAGTGCCCGTGTCGCATCTAGGATGCCTGCATATTCGGCCGTGTTTAGCTTGTGTTCTTGCCTGGCCAACAGGGCTAGGTGTCCTAGCTGGCTAACCAGTGCGGGGGCCAGCACACATTGCTGCGGGGCCAAGAGAAGATTCGAGGGCTCACGCCCTAGCGCAGCCACTGCTACGCTGCGCGGCAAGGCCAGATAAGTCTGGCGCGCATTTTCGCTCCAAAGATAATGTCCTTCCTGACTCGGGACATACAGACCAAGCATGCCAGCCTTGACCTGCTGATTCCCCCCCGGGAGCGCATTCAGTTTCATGCTCCCGGACTGAAGCAGCGATAACACCACCATATCCTCTTCCGGCGGAACACATTTGGGGTCAGTGCGCATTTCGTAAGCCGAAGAACGCTTTGTGCCAAAAATGCATGCTTCACTACGCATGAGAGACCAAGATGCATCGAAATCCCGGCTTTCGGAAAGCGGCCTTGCATCAACCCAGTTGTGTGCGACGTCGCGCCAGTAGTCGACGCGTAGGGAAGGGTCAGTCTGGCTCGACGACCAGTGCTGCAAGCTAACAGGAGGCGGCAAAAGGGGAGATTTCATGCGATGAATTTAGCAGGTGCGGGGCGAACTAACCAGAGACGGGAATTCGTCCGTACTTACTCCCCAAACTCGGGACGCACAGACAAAAGAAAGCACGTCATGCCGCAATGGCTTCCTTTTAGCATATCTCTCCATCGAACAAGGTCACATACGAGGGATATCAAATGCTCAAATCCAGTCGCCGCAAGACACAGGCGGCGCTCCTGAGGCTATTGCGTACGCTCGCAATACTCGCTGGAGCTAGCTCAGTCTTGGCAAGCACGGCTCAAGCTCAGCAATCAGGCAGCACCCAGATGGTCACGGTGCCGCTTACCGTCGTCACTTTGCCTGTCGCGCCAAGCCAGCAGAACCCGAGTGGACTGGAGCAGCAATTGATCCAGATTCCAGATTCCAGCAAGCTAAATATCAACCCAAATAACGTGCCAACCTCGCCAACACCCAGCATTAAAGTGTCGGCTCCGGCTCCGCTCAAGGTTAACACGGCAACAGGCTGGGGGGCGTCTAACGATCCCATCTACGCTGGCAAATCCGGCATGCCGACCTGCGGCGGCTACTGGAACGGCGTGCTGCAACCGAAATGTCCGTCCCAACCCGCCACCTACGTTTCCGAAGCAGTCGGCGCCTGCCCGGCGGGCTCCTTCGTCGACCTCGGCGCCTGGGGCTGCTACGCCTGCCCGGCCGGCTTCAACCGCACCGGCGACCCGGTGACCAGCGCCACGGCATGCAGCAAGCTCGACCACTCGGTCAATTTGCAGCAGATGAGCGCCAAGCTGGCCGGCAGCCTGTGTCCGGCGGGCGGCTTCTTCGACATCATCCGGGGCGGTGAATGCTATACCTGCCCGGAGGGCTACCGCCGCTCGGCGGCGCACGTCGAGGCCTCGAACGCCTGCTTCGTGCCGGCGGGCGAACGCTTCGCCCGCGCCACTCGGCACATCAAGACCATCTGGCCGCACGACTGCAAGAACGGTCGTTTCTTCGATGGTTGGGATGGCGGCGGCTGCTGGACTTGCCCAGCCGGCTACAACCGCACCGGCAACCACATCGCCGACGCGAGGGCCTGCTCACAAGGCTACGGCGAACAGCATGCGCGCGCCACGAATCGCGGCAAGGCCGAATGCAAGGCTGGCGAATTTTTCGATCCGCGCAACGGCGGCGAATGCTGGACCTGCCCGGAAGGCACCTACCGCACCGTGCATCCTGTCACCGGCAACCAAGCTTGCGAACGGCGAGCCGGGGTGCAACTGACCAAGGCCACCCCGGTTTCCGGCTTCAGTTGCCCGGCCAATACTTTCCTCGATCTCATCAGCAGTCGTCACCCCGATGCACGCTGGCGCATCGAGAAGCAGATCGTCGAAACCGGCAAGCGCGTTTCCTACGGTAACAGCGACGGCGCCACCTGCTGGACCTGCCCGCCGGGCTATATCCGCGACATCTACCACGTCGCCGGCAATGCCGCGTGCCTGACCAAATCAATCAACTGGAAGCCGGCGCCCTATGTGCAGCCGGGCCTGTTCGGCCTGGACGGCGCCAGTGAAGTCGCCCAGGCGCTGCTGGCCGACGGCCGGATAGTGGAAAGCCTGATCGCCGCCATGGCGCAGGACACAGAGACGCCGCTAGTGCAGATGCGCCGGGAGGTCTACGAGGAAATCGCCACCGCGCCCGAGCGCAGTTCGCTCCTCGCCGCCGCAGTTTACATGCGCCTTGAAGCCGCAGTAAAAAATCCGGCCCAGGCCACGCTGGCGGAAAAACGACTGGTCGCCTCGCTGGCCGAAGCAATCCGCCTGTACCGGGTATTCATCGCGCAGAACGCGCTCGATATGTACGACCAATGGAGTGAAGCCCTGATGCGCCAGGCCGCCGACGCCGCGCAGAAGGCCGGCCCGGGCAGCATGGAGCAGAATCGTCTGAATCAACTGGCGTTCAAGGGTGGTGAAATCCCGCCGGATTTCAAGATCATCGCCACCGAAGTGATCGCCGCCAATATTCTGGCTCCGATGTCATCCCATGCGTTCATGATGGCCTCGACAGGCCTGCCACAATTGAAGAAGGTGATTTTCCCAAGCTCATACAAGAGGAAGGCTATTCAAAGCGGTGCCGGAAAAGTCACCAACAAGGTGGGTGAGGAGATCATCGAGGAGGTGGTGGAGAAGGTCGTCAAGGAGGTCACCGAGGAGGCCGCGAAGAAGAGCGTCAAGGCCAGCCTCAAAGGGATGATCAAGGCGCTGGGCAAGGCCGGCCCGCAGATTCTCCTGGATGTGACGATTGAAGCCGTGACCGTCGTCATCGAACACTACGAGGCGGTGCTCAACGCCCGTCCTAAGCTAGTCACCAACCTGAGCGGCGCCAAGCAGCCGGTTGAAATGCTGCGCGAATTCAATGCCGACGAGGGCTGGCTGTACGAGCAGTGGGCGACGAGCCTCGGCGACGGCAACCGTAAGCCGCCGAACCTCACCGCCTTCGCCAGCCTGGCCAGCGCTGCGGTGGCTAAAGCGCCGCCGGCGCAGACCGAACCGTTGCCGACGGACAACGTGCCCAAGACCCCGGCACAGGTCAACGCGCCGAAGGTCTGGTTGCAGATGCCCGGCGCGGCCACCGACATCGGCATGGGCGGCGGCAGCCTGTGGGTCGTTGGCAGCAGCGCCACGCCGGGCGACCAGGGCGTGTTCCGCTGGGACGGCAAGACTTGGATCGACATGAAGGGCAAGGCCGTTCGTCTCGACGTCACGCCGGAAGGCAACGCCTGGGTGGTCAACGAGAAGGGCGAAATCTGGCGTCACGACGGCCGTAACTGGAACCGCGCGGCCGGTGCCGCCAGGGAAATCGGCATCGGCCCGCGCGGCGGCATCTGGGTGATCGGCGCACAGGCGGTACAAGGCGGCTTTGAAATCTTCCGCCAGGTCGGCGCCAACTGGCAGAAGGTGCCGGGCGGCGGCGTGCGGATCGACGTCGATCCGCAAGGCAACGCCTGGGTCATCAGCGATGGCGGCGACATCTTCCGCTACACCGGCAGCAACTGGGCCGGCGTCCCCGGCGTCAAGGCGCGCGACATCGGCATCGGCGGCGACGGCAGCGTCTTCGTCGCGGCCCAGGATGGCAGCGTCCACAAATGGAACGGCAATGCCTGGATCAGGCGCGACGGCAAGCTCGCGGAAATCACCGTCGATGCCCAAGGCGTTCCCTTCGGCACCAGCGACAACAAACAAATCTGGATGGGCTATCCATGAACACGAATCACACCTCGGTAAAACGCTCGACACACGGCGGCGCGGCGGCTGCAATCCTCGTCACGCTGGCCGGCTATACCACGATGACGCTGGCCGCGCCTTCGACGCTGAAGGTGACGGCGGCGATCACCAAGCAGTATGAGGCGGTCGCGGAAGACGGACTGTCGGTGGTCGAACTGGTGACCATCGTTCCCCCGCCCAATAGGCTGACCCAGAGCGGGCTGAAGGCGCCTACCGGCGTCACGCTGGCTTCCGCCAAGCAGGACGATACGGGCTGCGCCACGGAGGGCAGCGAGTGCCGGCAACGCTTTTCGCTGAATCTCGACACACGCCGGAACGGCTGTTCGCTGACCGGCGACTATGCGCTCGAACTCCTGGTGGTGTGCCGGCCAGGCGCTCCGGCAACGCAGTGCCAGCCGGGCACCGTCAGCATTCCGTTCAAGCTGGCCGGATCGAGCGCGGCCAATCCGGGCGGCGCCTGCTCGCAGCGCGTCGTCAACCAGAAAGCCAATCTTGCGCAAAGCTGGCGGCAATTGCCCGGCACCGCCAGCGACATCGGCATGGGCGGCGGCACGCTGTGGATGATCGGCAGCGGCGCCGCAACAGGCGACCAGAGCGTCTATCGCTGGGATGGCAAAGCCTGGATTGACATGAAAGGCAAGGCCGTCCGCCTCGACGTGACGCCGGAAGGCTACGCCTGGGTGGTCAATGACAAGGGGGAAATCTGGCGCCACGACGGTCGCGCCTGGAACCGCGTGCCTGGCATCGCCAAGGATATCGGCATCGGCGCCAACGGGGCGGTCTGGGTCATCGGAGCCGGTGCGATTGCCGGCGGCTTCGAGATTTTCCGCTGGAACAACGGCAACTGGCAGAAGATGCCGGGCGGCGGCACGCGCATCGACGTCGATCCGCAAGGCAACGCCTGGGTCGTCAGCGACGGCGGCGACGTCTTCCGCTACACCGGCAGCAACTGGGCCGGCGTCCCCGGCGTCAAGGCGCGCGACATCGGCATCGGCGGCGACGGCAGCGTCTTCGTCGTGGCCCAGGACGGCAGCGTGCACAGGTGGAACGGCAATGCCTGGGTCAGGCGCGACGGCAAGCTCGCAGAAATCACCGTAGACGCCCAGGGCATTCCCTTCGGCTCCGGCGACAACAAGCAGATCTGGATGGGCTACCCCTGATCCCCGGTTGAACGACAATGCAGGAAATCTTCCCCGGCCGCGCGCGGTTGGGGAGGATTTGCAAACAAAAGACACAGCACACATGACTATCCGACACACCTCTCACCAAACCGCGCGGCGCACGGCGGGCCGTTTCTCCATCATCGCCCTGTCGCTGGCCGTGCTAGGGCTTTCCGGGTGCACCACCTTCGGCAACATGGCGGTCGGCGGCAGTTCCGCGCTGCCCCCAACGCTGGCGGCGCGCCTGCCAGACACCGATTTGCTCGGCAAGGTGCCGGCCGATAAGATCGACACCGCTTCACGCCAACTGGCCGTCGAAGGCCTGAAGGCGATGGATGCCAAGGATTACCGCAAGGCTTCAGATATCCTCAACCTCGCGGTGAAGACCGACATGACGAATTCCTGGCTGCACTTCCTCAACGCCGTCGCCTACCAGATGCGCGGCGTGACCGGCGAGAGCGCGCTGTTCCCGCTGGCCGAGCAGGGCTACCAGATGGCGATCCAGTTCGACGATTCGAACTGGCTGGCGCGTTACTACGCCGGCCTTCTGGCGATGCAGCAGCGCGACTGGGCCAGCGCGCAGAAGCGGCTGGCCGAGGCGGCGCTGTACGCGGGCGATCAGCCCGATCTGCTCTACGATCTGGCGGTAGCCTCCTACTACAACCGCGACCCGAAAACCGCGGCGGCGGCGCTGGCCGGCCTGCGCGATCACGAGAAAACGAGCGCCGATCCGCGCGTCCTGCGCGCATCCGCCATCGTCGCCGCTGCGCTGAATCAGACCGAGGAAGCGAAGGGCTTTCTCGACCAGTTGCGCGCCGCTTCGAAAATTCCGGGCGAAGCCAGCCACGTGGCGGCGCGTCTGCGCACCTGGGAAACTGCTTATCGCAACGGAGCGGAAAACGGCGCTCTGGTCAAGGCGCAGTTTCCGGGCAGCGGCGGCTTCGGGCAGCCCGCTTACCCGAGCCAGCCCGGCTATCCGCAGCAGGGCGGTTTCCCTGCCCAGCAACAGCCGGGGTTCGGCGTCCCCGCGCAGCCCGGCATGGGGGGAGCTATGGGCGGCACGGGCGCTTTCATGGGCAGCGGCGATTTCGTCGAGAAGAAGATGGCGGTCGTCGATGTGGTGATCCTGTCCACCGAGGAGGACAACACGCACGCGATGGGCGTGAACCTGCTCGATGGCCTGAAGATCCAGTTCGGCAATCCGGCGACCCTGACGCCGGGTTTCTCCCGCACCTTCACGCGCACCAACCAGGAATATCGGGATTTCAACGATCCGGCCAACAACACCCGGACAAGTACGCCCAACACGGTGCTGACGCGACAGATCAACATTCCCGCCATTACCTACTCGCTGAACATCGCCAACGCCAACGCCAAGCGCAACGAAGTGCTGGCCCGGCCGACGCTGGTGGCGCTGGGCAACCAGACCTCGAATTTCTTCTCGGGCGTCGATGTGAACGCCGCCGCCGTCTCCAACGGACAGGGGAGCGCGGTGCAGATCCAGAAGGAAGTCGGCGTCAAGCTCGCCGTCACCCCCGAGTTCCTGCCCAACAACCAGATCAAGCTGAACATCGCGGCGGAGCGCACCTTCCTCGCCAACCCGAATTCCTCGGTGGTTTTCGACTTCCGGCTGGACACGACGAAGACCATGGTCAACGCCAATGTGGTGATGAAATTTGGCGAAACGCTGATCCTCTCCGGCCTGTCCGAGCGCGACCAGTCCAACGGCCGCGACGGCGTGCCGGTGTTGCAGGACATTCCCATCGTCCAGTACCTGTTCTCGCGCAACGTCGATCGCAACTACTACAAGTCGGTGCTGATCCTGCTCACCCCGCGCAAGGCGCAGTACACAAACCGCGCTGACGAGGACATCGCCGCCGAGAACGCCCAGGCCGCGCCCGCCGATCTGGCGCTGGCCGAATTCGAGAGCAAGTACCGGCCGTGGTTCAAGCCGATTCCCAACATCGGCGAGATCGTACATTCGCTGGAAGGCAGCCCCTTGTACCGCGAATTCCGCACCGGCGACCTCGCTGCTTCCTGGCAAGGCACCCGCACGCTCGGCGAGCGGCTGAAATCCGCGGTCGACTTCCTGTTCTATTGAGCCATCGTGAAACGTTTCGCACCTTTGTTGCTGCTCCTCGCGGCATGTCATGCCGCAGCCCAGCCTGCCGCCTCCCGCGCCGTTCCCTCCGGCGCGGGAGATGCCGGCAATGCGGGCTTTACCGAAGTGTTCCGGTGGCGCTCGATCAACGGCAACGCGCGCCAGTTGTCGATTTCGCCGAACGGCGCGGTGCTGGCTCTGGGCCGCGACGGCGAAGCCTGGCAATGGAAAGGCGGCGGCCAGTGGGGACGCCTGCCGGGCAGCTTCCAGGCGCTGGCGCTCGATACCGCCAACGTGCCGTGGGGCATCGTGGCCGATGGCCGCATCCTACGCTATCAGGGCAGCTACTGGAC
Organism: Betaproteobacteria bacterium UBA7395; assembly: GCA_002470165.1. GTDB lineage: Bacteria > Pseudomonadota > Gammaproteobacteria > Burkholderiales > Rhodocyclaceae > Azonexus. Next base: position 11,925 of record DKNF01000112.1, read on the forward strand.
TGAACTGCCGGGCCGCGCCATCGCCATTGCGGGCGGCCCCGATGGCACGGTGTGGACGGTTCAGCCCGATGGGCAGCCAGCGCGCTGGTCAGCGCGCGAACGCGCCTGGCAGGCGCA
>DKNF01000006.1 GCA_002470165.1 Betaproteobacteria bacterium UBA7395
CAACGTGATCCGCAACGCCGTGTCCACCGGCACCATGTGGCGCGGTCTCGAAGTCATCCTCAAGGGCCGCGATCCACGCGACGCCTGGGCCTTCACCGAGCGCATCTGCGGCGTGTGTACCGGCACCCATGCGCTGACTTCGGTGCGGGCGGTCGAGGATGCGCTGAACATCCAGATTCCCGAGAACGCCAACATCATCCGCAACCTGATGCAGCTGAATCTCTACATTCACGACCATCTGGTGCACTTCTACCACCTGCACGCGCTCGACTGGGTCGACGTGATTTCGGCGCTGAAGGCCGACCCGAAGAAGACCTCGGAACTGGCGCAGAGCATTTCCTCGTGGCCGCTGTCGTCGCCGGGCTACTTCCGCGACATCCAGAATCGCCTGAAGAAGTTCGTCGATTCCGGCCAGCTCGGCCCCTTCGCCAACGCCTACTGGGGTAATCCGGCGTACAAGCTGCCGCCGGAAGCCAACCTGATGGCGGTCACCCACTATCTCGAAGCCCTCGATTTCCAGAAGGAAATCGTCAAGGTGCACACCATCTTCGGCGGCAAGAACCCGCACCCGAACTGGCTGGTCGGCGGCGTACCCTGCGCGATCAACCTGGAGGGCGCCGGTGCCGTCGGCGCCATCAACATGGAGCGCCTGAACCTGGTCAAGAGCATCATCGACCGCTGCACCGAATTCGTCGAACAGGTCTACATCCCCGACCTGCTCGCCATCGGCTCCTTCTACAAGGGCTGGCTGTACGGCGGCGGCCTGTCGTCGAAGAATCTGCTGTCCTACGGCGACCTGCCGCTCAAGGCCAACGACTACTCGGCCGGCAACCTGATGCTGCCGCGCGGTGCGATCATCAACGGCAAGCTCGACGAGATCCACCCGGTCGACCTGCGCGATCCGGAACAGGTTCAGGAATACGTCGCCCACAGCTGGTACAAGTACCCTGACGAGAACCTCGGTCTGCATCCCTGGGACGGTGTCACCGAACCGAATTTTGTGCTCGGCCCGAACACCAAGGGGACCAAGACCAACATCAAGGAACTCGACGAAGGCGCCAAGTACTCCTGGATCAAGGCCCCGCGCTGGCGTGGCCACGCCATGGAAGTCGGCTGCCTGCCGCGGATGGTGCTCGGCTACCTGCAGCCCAAGCAGTACCCGGAAATCCACGGCCTGGTCGAAGGCGCGCTCAAGCACCTCGACGTGCCGGTCACCGCGCTGTTCTCGACGCTCGGCCGCACTGCCGCGCGCGGTCTGGAAACGGCCTACTGCGTCAAGCTGCAGGCGCGCGAATTCGACCGCCTGATGGCCAACCTCAAGGCCGGCGACCTGAATACCGCGAACATCGACAAGTGGGAACCGAAGACCTGGCCGAAGGAGGCCAAGGGCGTCGGTTTCACCGAAGCCCCGCGCGGCGCGCTCGGTCACTGGATCAAGATCAAGGACACCAAGATCGACAACTACCAGTGCGTCGTGCCGACCACCTGGAACGGCGGTCCGCGTGACCACAAGGGCCAGATCGGCGCCTTCGAGGCCTCGCTGATGGACACCCCGGTGGCCAAGGCCGACGAGCCGCTGGAAATCCTGCGCACGCTGCATTCCTTCGATCCCTGCCTGGCCTGCTCGACGCACGTGATGAGCCCGGACGGACAGGAAATGACGACGGTCAAGGTCCGCTGAGCGGTCCGGAAAGGAGGCAATCATGCTTTCACAACAGGACATGCTGGAGGCCGAACGGCACGGCCGGCAGGTACGCTCGATCTATGTCTATGAGGCGCCGGTGCGTCTGTGGCACTGGATCAACGCGCTGTGCATGGTGGTGCTGGCGGTGACCGGCTATTTCATCGGCCTGCCGTTGCCATCCGTGCCCGGTGAGGCGGCGGAGAATTTCCTGATGGGCTACATCCGCTTTGCCCATTTCGCCGCTGCCTACATCTTCGCCATCGGTCTGCTCGGTCGCATCTACTGGGCGCTGGTCGGCAATCATCATGCGCGGCAGATCTTCAAGCTGCCGATCACCAACCGGGACTGGTGGAGCGAAGTCTTCTTCGAACTGCGCTGGTATCTCTTCCTCGAGAAGACGCCGAAAAAGTACGTCGGCCACAACCCGATGGCGCAGCTGATGATGTTCTTCTTCTTCACCGTGTTGTCGGTCGGCATGGTCCTCACCGGTTTCGCGCTGTACAGCGAAGGCACCGGGTTGGGCAGCTGGGCCGACAGCCTGTTCGGCTGGGTCATTCCGGCGCTCGGCGGGTCCATGCAGGTACACAACCTGCACCGGCTGGGCATGTGGATCATGATGACCTTCGCGGTCGTGCATATCTACGCGGCGATCCGTGAAGACATCATGAGCCGGCAGTCGTTGATCTCGACCATGGTCAGTGGCTGGCGGATGTTCAAGGACTGAGCGGACAAAGATTTACCTTGCGTTAGGTTCGCCCCGGTCAGCCTGGCTGCCCGGGGCATTTTTCCCCAGGGGAAAGCGAGAACAAGCGGATGAAAAAACGGATACTCGTACTCGGCATCGGCAACCTGCTGTGGGCCGACGAAGGTTTCGGCGTGCGTTGCGTCGAGGCGCTCAACGCCGGCTGGTGCTTCCCGGACAACGTCACGGTCATGGACGGCGGCACGCAGGGGCTCTACCTGCTGCCCTACGTGCAGGAGGCCGACTGCCTGCTGGTTTTCGACGCGGTCGATTACGGCGACACGCCGGGCGACCTGCGCGAGGTGGTCGGCGACCAGGTGCCGCGTTTCATGGGCGCCAAGAAGATGAGCCTGCACCAGACCGGTTTCCAGGAAGTGCTGGCGGCCGCCGCGTTGACCGGCAAGCTGCCGGCCGAACTGGTGCTGATCGGCGTCCAGCCCGAAGAACTCGAGGACTACGGCGGCAGCCTGCGCGACGTGGTCAAGGCGCAGATGGTGCCGGCGCTGAACCTGGCGCTCGACTGGCTGGAACGCTGGGGCGTCGTCGGCAGCATCCGCGAAGGCGCGGCCGAGGCGATCACCGACCGGGCGCTGGCCATGGACGTCTACGAAGCCGGCCGGCCGCCGGCCGACCAGGCCTGTCGCCTGGGCGACGCCCGTTTCCTGAACGCGGAAGCCGCCTGATGTGTCTCGGCATACCCGTCGAGGTGCTGGCCTGCGGCGAGCATTTCGCCCGCTGCCGGGGGCGTGACGGCGAGGTCAGCATCGACATCCGCCTGGTCGGCGCGCAGCCGCCGGGCACCTGGCTGCTCTGCTTTCTCGACGCCGCCCGCGAGGTCATTCCGGCCGAACGTGCCGCCGCCGTCAATGCCGCACTGTCGGCGCTGAGCGCGGTCAATGCCGGCGAGACCGATCTGTCCGCCTTCTTCGCCGACCTCGACCGCGAACCCCAACTCCCCGAATTCCTGAGGACATCCCGCCCATGATGCTTGAACTGAAAGCCGGTGCCACTTCGCTCGAACGCCTCGAAGGCGCCATTGCCCGGATGCAGCAGAAACACGGATTCGTCCGCGTCGCCGCCGACGCCCCGCAATTTCCCGCCGGCCTGGCCGCCCTGCTGCTCACCGACGATCCGCAGCGCAACCTGGAAGTGCTCGACGCCTGCGTGATCCTGCCCGAAGCGCTGAACGGCCTCGGCGCCGACGTTGCCCGCCTGGTCGCCGGTCCGGAAGCCAGTGCCGCGCTGATGCAGCGCTTCGCCGTGGCGCGTGCGCCGGCGGTCGTTTTCTTGCGCGATGGCGATTATCTCGGCAGCCTCAACGGCATCCGTGACTGGCAGGAATACCGCGACGAAGTCGCCCGCCTCGCCGCCGGCCCGGCCCGGCCGCGCCCGATTCCCATCCCGGTGCGTGACGCCGGAACTACCGGAGCCTGCGCATGAATCCCGCTTCCTTACGTCCCTTCCCGATTCCCGTCGTTGCCCTTGGCCCCGGTTCGCAGGACGACGACGCTCCGGCTTATCTGGCCATGCCGCAAGGCATGCAGACCTTTTCGGCGCCCTATCTGCCTGACGGTGCTGCGCCCGATGCCGTTGCTGCCGTACTTGGCCTGCTCGGCGATTTCGTCGACCAGGCGGCAGCGCGCGGTCTCGACGGTGCGGCCAGCATCGACCTGCTCGGCCTGGACCCGGCGGTTCGTGACCTGATCAATCAGTCGCTCGGTTTCGGCGAAGTCAGCGCCTTCACCACCGCGCCGCGTCACTGGCGCGTCCAGGAAACCGCCTTCGCCGGCTTCTGGCGCGTGCTCGAAATCGCCGACGACGGCCGTTTCCTCAGCGACCGCCTGCAGACCGGCGCCATTCCCGACGTCCTCGCGGCGACCATGGACGCCTGCGCCGGCAGCGAACTGGCCGCGCCCGACTACCCGGCCGGCTGCATGAACGCACCGGCGCTGGTCGAGGAAATCCGCATGCAGGCCGCTGCCTGGCAGCCGGGACAAGCCGCGCACGTCATCAACCTGAGCCTGCTGCCGGTCAGCGAGGCCGACCTCGACACGCTCTACGGCTGGCTCGGCCACCGCGAGGTGTCGATCCTGTCGCGCGGCTACGGCAACTGCCGGATCACCAGCACGCGCCTGAAGAACGTCTGGTGGGTGCAGTACTTCAACAGCATGGACGTGCTCATCCTCAACTCGATCGAGGTCGGCGGCATGCCCGAGGTGGCACTGGCGGCACCCGAGGATTTCGCTGATTCCGTGCAGCGGCTGCAGGAATACCTCGAGATGATGGCCGAAAACGCGTGAGTGCAGCCATGAACGAGCGCATCTTCGAAGGCAGCTTCCGTGCCGTGCAAGCCGACGACCGCCTCGAATGCGGCATTTGCTGGTGGGTGTACGACCCGGCCGAGGGTGACGACGTGCGCGGCATTCCGGCCGGCACGCCCTTCGCCGGATTGCCCGACGACTGGTGCTGCCCCGGTTGCGACGCGCCCAAGCACAAGTTCATGGTCATCGCTACGTGAAATTCTGGCCAGACGATCCGGCGGCCGACATCGAAGCCGTCTTTGCCGACATCGCGGCGACGCGCATGGCCGGCCTGCCGATCTGCAATCCGGCGCTGCAGGTCGAGGCCGTCGGCTTTCGCCTGGCCGGGCACGGTCACTGGACCGGCGCCCTGGTCACGCCGTGGGCGATCAACCTGCTCTGCCTGCCCGGCCACGCCGACTGGCCGGCAGCCGCTGCCGGCAGCCATTACGACTGGGCCTTTCCGTCCGGCGTCTATGAATTCATCGTCGCCGACGAGGCCCGGCTCGGCCGCTACCACCTCTGTTCGCTGTTCTCGCCGGCCGGCGAATTCACCAGCCACGAGCAGGCCCGGCTGACCGCGCTGGCGGCGATCACCGCGCTGTTCAACGATCCGCTCGCCGCGCCGCCGGAGCAGCCGGTGGAC
>DKNF01000231.1 GCA_002470165.1 Betaproteobacteria bacterium UBA7395
CGACGCATTCGCGCCTTAGGCGACTGGTGCCAAAGGCACTGCCGCATGAGATAGCAGTGATACTGCCAACGCAGCATCTTCAATGTCCCCGGCAGCGCGCCTGGCGGCCCGCGCCTTGCGCTCGGCGACGCGTGCTTCATGCTCGGCCACCTTGCGCCGATGCGCCTCGGCCTGTTCCGCCCGTTTCTGCGCCCGCGCTTCCGCTTTTCGCTGCTTGTCGGCCAGCGCCTGCTGACGCGCTTCCTCAGCCTGCCGCCGCTCTTCCGCCACGGCCTGTTCCCGGGCAGGCAGATCCTGCGCCCGACGTTGCTCCTCGGCGGCGACCCGGGCCGCCCTGGCCGCAGACTGCTCGCGTCTGACCTCACGCTCGACGGCACTGGCTTCGATTTCCTGCTGCCGGCTTTCCCGGGTTGCCGCGATCTGCGCTTCGCGCGCCTTGTTGACGCAGGCATTGACCAGGAATTTCTTCTGGCAGGCGAGATTTTCGCGCTCGAACTCGGCGTTGGCGGCCGTCAGGCGGGCCTCGGCCTCCGCCCGCATGGCCTCGGCCCGGGCCAGGCGCTGTTCCCAATCGGCCTCGTCGGCCAGCGCCGCGCCGCCGAACAACGCCAGGATCAGCCCGGCAACCAGAGTTGGGGATCGATATTCCATTTTTCGTAGCTTTCGAAACTGGCGACCTTGTCCTGCTGGAACTTCGACAGGTCGATGATTTCCGGCGGAATGTAGTGTTTCTGCCCGGTGTGATAGAAGACCCGGATCACGGGTTCGAGCAGGTTGCCTTCGTTCTGCTCCAGAACCACGCCGAGGCGCTTGCTTTCGAGCATGACCAGCGAGCCGCTGGGATAGATGCCGATCGAGCGGATGAAGGCCTGGACCAGCTTGGGATCGAAATGGTGGCTGCTCCATTCGAGCAGTTTCTTGAGCGCCTGCGTCGGCGCCATGCCCTTGTGGTAGACGCGCTCGGAAGTGATCGCATCGTAGACATCGACAATCGACGCCATCTGGCCGTACAACGACACGCCCGCGCCGGCCAGGCCGCCGGGATAACCCGAACCGTCGAAGCGCTCGTGATGCTGGGCGGTCACCTGCAAGGCGATGTCGCTGATGCCGCCGGACTCCTGCAGCAGGTTAACGCCCTCATCGACATGGTGCTGCATGTGGCCGAATTCGTCGTCGCTGAGCTTGCCCGGCTTGTTCAGGATGCGGTCGGGAATGCGCGCCTTGCCGACGTCGTGCAGCAGGCCGCCGAGCGCCAGTTCGCGGATCACTGCCTTGTCGAGCTTCATGCCCCGGCCGAAGGCGACCAGCAGCGCACAGACGCTGACCGAATGCTGGAAGGTGTAGTCGTCGTGATTCTTCAGACGGTTCAGCGGCAGCAACGCGTCCTGGTTGCGGAAGATCGAATCGACAATGCCCTCGACCAGCGGCTCGACACGCTCGACATGAATCTGCTGGCCCAGGCGCACGTCATCCATCATGTTGCGCACGATCTTGTTGGCTTCGCCCTGCAGCCGGCGTGCCCGAGCCGCTTCGTCCTTGACGTCGACCTCGATCGGCCGGTCGGATTTCTTCTCGGCAATTTCCTGCAGGCGCCGGTCGAGTTCGGCGCTGACCTCGCTGGCGCTGCGCGCCTGCCAGACATCGGCACCCTTGACGGTGTCGATGTATACCTCCCTGATCCCGAGCTTGACGATCTTGTCCACGGTCGCCATGTCGCGCACGTGGAAAGCGTTGGTCAGGAAGGGATGATCGAGCCAGCCGCAATTGAGGTCATGGATGTACATGCCCGGTTTGAGCTGGTCGGTGGTAATCAGCTTGATCATGCGAGGATTCTAGCAGCCCGCCGCTATAATTCGCCCCCTGATGATCGCCCTGCGCCAACTCACCTTCGCCCGCGCCGCCCGCCCCCTGGTGGTCGACGCCAACCTGCAGATCCACCCCGGCTGGAAGGTCGGCGTGGTCGGCGCCAACGGCTGCGGCAAATCCAGCCTGTTCGCGCTGCTCGCCGGCGAACTGCACGCCGAAGCCGGCGACTGCGAGATCCCGGCCAGCTGGCAGATCGCCCGCGTCACCCAGGAAACCCCGGCCCTGCCCGACGCCGCACTCGATTTCGTGCTCGACGGCGACACCGAACTGCGCCGGGTTGAACGCGAACTGGCCGAGGCCGAGGCGCGCGGCGACGGCGAGGCCATCGGCCACCTGCACACCCGCTACGCCGACATCGACGGCTATTCGGCCAAGGCCCGCGCCGCCGAGGTCCTGCACGGGCTCGGTTTCACCGACGCCGACTTCGCTCGGCCGGTCGCCGATTTCTCCGGCGGCTGGCGGGTCCGCCTCAACCTCGCCCGCGCCCTCTCCTGCCGCGCCGACCTCCTGCTGCTCGACGAGCCGACCAACCACCTCGACCTCGACGCCGTGCTCTGGCTCGAACAGTGGCTGAAAACGACGCCGGCGACGCTGCTGCTGATCTCGCACGACCGTGATTTCCTCGACGCCGTGGTCGGCCAGATCATCGCCATCGACCAGCAGAAGCTGACGCTGACCACGGGCGGCTACTCCGACTACGAACGCGCCAAGGCCGCCCGCCTGGCCGCCCAGCAATCGGCTTTCGCCGCGCAGCAGCGCGAGATCGCCAAGCTGACCCGCTTCGTCGAGCGCTTCAAGGCCAAGGCGACCAAGGCGCGCCAGGCGCAGAGCCGGGTCAAGATGCTTGAACGCATGGAAATCGTCGCCGCCGCGCACGTCGACTCGCCCTTCCACTTCAGCTTCCGCGAACCGGAAAGCCTGCCCGATCCGCTGCTGGTCATCGAAAATGCCGGTGCCGGCTACGTCGACCGCAGGATTCTCGACAACATCACGCTGACGCTGCGCCCCGGCTGCCGCATCGGCCTGCTCGGCCGCAACGGCGCCGGCAAGTCGACGCTGATCAAGCTGCTCGCCGGCGCCGTCGCCCAGCAGGGCGGGGAGCGCAAGGAAGCCAAGGCGCTCAACATCGGCTACTTCGCCCAGCACCAGCTCGAACAACTGCGCCCCGACGAATCGCCGCTGCAGCACCTGCAGCGCCTCGAACCGCTGACGCCGGAACAGGAACTGCGCGACTACCTGGGCGGTTTCGACTTCCGCGGCGAGATGGCGACGCGCGCCATCGAACCCTTCTCCGGCGGCGAGAAATCGCGGCTGGCGCTGGCCCTGCTGATCCGCACCAGGCCCAACCTGTTGCTGCTGGATGAGCCGACCAACCACCTCGACCTGGAAATGCGCGAGGCGCTGACCTTCGCCATGCAGGAGTTCGAGGGCGGCATGATCGTCGTCTCGCACGACCGCCACCTGCTGCGCACCTGCGCCGACGAACTGCTGCTCGTCGACAACGGCCGGGCGACGCCCTTCGACGGCGACCTCGACGACTACGCCGCCTGGCTGGCGGCGCAGCGCAGTGCTGAAAAAACCGCAGCACCGGAGGTCGCTGCCGAGAAGAGCGAGCGCCTGCAGCAACGCGCCGACGCCAAGGCCAACCGGCAGGCCCTGCTCGCCCAGCGACGCACGCTGAGCAAGGAAATCGAGCAGATCGACCGCAAGCTGGCCAAGTGGCAGGCGGAGAAGGCAGCCCTCGACGCGCAATTCGCCGATCCCGACTTCTATGTCACGGTCGACCGCGCCAGAAGCGAAGAAATGCATCGCCAGGCCAATACCCTTGGCGAGCAGATCGACGAAGCCGAACTGCGCTGGCTGGAACTGCACGAAGCACTCGAAGCGCTGCCATCCGCCGATTCCGCATAAACCCCGAAGGTCTTACGGTCTATAATCCTGCGCTTATGTGTCTCCGGATTGTCGTATGCGCCACCTGAGCTTGTTCGTCTGCGCCCTGTCGCTGGCCCTGGGCCTCATCCTGCAACCGGCCAGCGCGGCAGGAAAACCATCCGGCGCCCCGCTGACCGTCGGCATCGTTCCCTACATGAGCACCGGCATGCTGCTGCGCACGCATGCCCCCCTGGCCAAGAGCCTGGAAAGCAGCCTGCAGCGCCCGATCAATCTACGCACCGCCCCCGATTACCAGAGTTTTTTCCAGCGCCTGCGCGCCGGCGACTATGATATTGCCATCACCCCGCCGCATTACGGTTGGCTGGCGATTCGCGACCATGGTTTCCAGCCGCTGCTGGTTCACCGCGACCCGATTCGCGGCATTCTGGTCAGTGCCACCGACCAACCAGTCAACAACATCGCCGATTTGCGCGGCGCCAGCATTGCCGTCACCGACCGCAGCGCACTGATGGCCATCCTGGGCGCACAGACCCTGGCCGACGAAGGACTGGTCGAGAACCGGGACTACCAGTTCGTCAGCGCCGTCTCACATTCCAGCGCAATCCACAACGCGATTACCGGCAAGACCCGCGCCGCCCTGGTCAATGCCACCAGCCTGGTCCTGTCGCCGCCGGAAATTCGCCAGCGCACCCAGGTCTGGCGTGATCTGGCCGTTTTCCCGGGACAGTTCTACATCGCCCATGCCCGCCTGGGCGAGGATTACAAGGCGGTAATCGCCGCGCTGCAAGCTTTCGAACGCTCGCCGGCCGGCCGGGAATTCTTCACCTCCACGGCCCAGGGCGGTTTCCGCGCGCTCACCGCCGACGACCGCAAGACGCTGGAGCGCGCGCTGCCCGAAACCCGCCGGCTGCTGCGCGAAACGGCGCACCAATGACCCTCCTCCCCCGCTCGCTGCGCGGACGCCTGATCGTCCTGACCGTCATCGTCGAGGTCGTGATGATCTCGGCCATCCTGTGGAACAGCCAGCGCCTTGCGGAAACCCACCTGCTCCAGCAATTCGAGCTGCGCCGGGCCGAAACCAGCCGCCTGATGCGGGCGGCCCTGGCGCCGGCCATGGCCCAGCACGACTACGCCGCCGTCAGTGAAATCCTGAACGACGCCCGCCAATTGCAGGGCATGAGCTACCTCGTCATGTTCGACGACGAAGACCGGCGCATCGCCTCGGCGGCGGCCAGCGAACTGCCCGGGCAAAGCGCCCTGGAATTTCTCTCCGGACTGCCGGAGGACGCCAGCCGCATGGACTTTCACATCGCCATGGAAATCGAGGGCCGGCAGTACGGCGAACTGCTGATCGGACTTGACCTGCATTTCCTGAATACCGCCCGACGCGACATCCTGACCCAGAACATCCTGCTCGCCCTGTTCGGCATCCTGCTGACCACCGCCGTGCTGACCGCCATCGCGCTGTGGCTGACCCGCCACCTGACCGCGCTGTCGAATGCCAGCCGCGCCCTGGCCCAGGGCGAACGCTTTTCGCCGCTACCCGGCGGCGGCGACGACGACATCGGCCGCGTGGTGACCGCCTTCAACGCCATGGCCGCTGCCCTGAATGCCCGTATGGAAGAACTCGAGGCAGCCGAACTGACCCAGCGCGAACTGGCCGAGCGGCTGCTCTACATGGCCGAGAGCGACCCGCTGACCGGGCTGGCCAACCGGGCCCGCTTCTCGGCCGAGCTCGAACGCGCGCTGGAACACGTGCATCGCGGCCCGGAATACCACGGGGCGCTGCTTTACTTCGACATCGACGAATTCAAGACGATCAACGACACCTTTGGCCATCGCGCCGGCGACAACGTCCTGCTACGCGCTGCCAACACCATCGGCAAGATCGTCCGCGCCGACGAAATGCTCGCCCGCCTGGGCGGCGACGAGTTCGTCATCCTCGCCCCGGGGGCCGACCGAGCCGGTGCCCAGGCGCTGGCCGAACGCATCGTCAATGCCGTACGCAGCATCGCCTTCGATTTCTCCGGCCATCAGCTCGGCCTGACCATCAGCCTGGGCATCGCGCTTTTCCCGGAGCACGGCGACAGCAGCGAGAACATCGTTTCCCACGCCGACGCCGCGATGTACCAGGCCAAATCCAGCGGCAAGAACTGCTGGCGCATCTACCGGCCCGACCTCGACGACTCCGAGCAGATGCTCCACCAGCTGGGCTGGAACGACCGCATCCAGCGCGCGCTCGACGAACGGCGCCTGGTCCTCCACTTCCAGGGCATCCACTCGGTGCGCACCGGCGCCGTCGCCCATTACGAAGCCCTGGTCCGGATGATCGATCCGGACAGTCCCGATTCGCTGCTGATGCCGGGCAACTTCATCCCCGCCGCCGAAAAGAGCGGGCGCATTCTCGACATCGACCGCTGGGTGATCGGCGACGCCATCCGCGTACTCGCCGAAGAACCCGAGCTGCCGGCGCTGGCCATCAACATTTCCGCCCGCTCCTTCGGCGAACCGGGACTGGCCGAACTGATCCGCAGCAAGCTGGCGGCGTTCGAGGTCGAGCCGCAGCGACTCATCGTCGAACTGACCGAAACCGGCGCCCTGGCCAACATCCACGACGCCGAAGCCTTCATGGACGACTTGCACCGTCTCGGCTGTACCGTCTGCCTCGACGATTTCGGCGTCGGCTTCTCGTCCTTCGCCTATCTGAAGCAGTTGCCCGCCGACGTGCTCAAGATCGACGGCATGTTCATCCGCAACCTGGCCGACGACCCCAGCGACCAGGTCTTCGTCCGCGCCATCGTCGAAGTCGCGCGCGGCCTGGGCAAGAAAACGGTGGCCGAGTTCGTCGGCAGTGACCAGACGCTGGAAATCCTGCGCGGACTCGGTGTCGATTACGCACAGGGTTACTACCTTTCGCGCCCGGAAGCCGTAATCCGGCCAACTTAATCGGGTAAAATCGCGTTTTTTCGCCGTCTCAGGGAGCTTCGCCGTGCAAATCGTCTGTCTTGACCTCGAAGGGGTGCTCGTCCCCGAAATCTGGATCGAATTCGCCGAGCGCACCGGCATTCCGGAACTCAAGCGCACGACGCGCGACGAACCCGATTACGACAAGCTCATGACCTACCGCCTGAACATCCTGCGCGAGAAGAAGCTCGGCCTGCCGGACATCCAGAAGGTAATCGCCGAAATGGGCCCGATGCAGGGCGCCCGCGCCTTCCTCGACCAGCTGCGCGAGGATTACCAGGTCATCATCCTGTCCGACACCTTCTACGAATTCGCCCATCCGCTGATGCGCCAGCTCGGCTGGCCGACGCTGTTCTGCCACTCGCTGGAAGCCGACGCCGGCGGCATGCTGGTCAACTACCACCTGCGCATGCCGAACCAGAAGCAGGAGGCGGTCAAGCGCTTCAAGGAACTGAACTTCACCATCGTCGCCGCCGGCGATTCGTACAACGACACGGCGATGCTCGGCGAAGCCCACGGCGGCATCCTCTTCCACCCACCGGAAAACGTCATCCGCGAATTCCCGCAGTTCCCGGTGGTACGCGACTACGACGCACTGCGTACCCAGATCGACCTCGCTTTCGCCAAGGCCGCCTGACCGCCATGCATCGCGACCGGTTCTACACCCTCTCCGCCTCCTGCCCCGACCGGGTCGGGATCATCGCCCGCGTTTCCGGCTTCATCGCCGAGCACGGCGGCTGGATCCTCGAATCGAGTTTCCACGCGGACGATGTCACCGGTCGCTATTTCATGCGCATCGAGATCAAGGCCGATTCGCTGCCCTTCCTGCTCGCCGAATTCCGCGACCGCTTCCGCCGCGAAATCGGCGAACCGCTGGCGATGGACTGGCGGATCAGCGACAGCGCAGTCAAGAAGCGCGTCGTGGTCATGGTTTCCAAGCAGGAACACTGCCTCTACGACCTGCTGGCGCGCTGGCAGTCGAAGGAACTGGACATCGAGATTCCCTGCGTCATCTCCAACCACGACACCTTCAAGGGTTTCGTCGAGTGGCACGGCATTCCCTTCATCCAGGTGCCGGTGAATCCGGACAACAAGGCCGCCGCCTACGCCGAAATCCAGCGCATCTTCGATGACGTGCGCGGCGACACCATGGTTCTGGCGCGCTACATGCAGATCCTCTCGCCGGAACTGTGCGACGCGCTGTCCGGCAAGATCATCAACATCCACCACAGCTTCCTGCCCAGCTTCGTCGGCGCCAAGCCCTACCATCAGGCTTTCCAGCGCGGCGTCAAGCTGATCGGGGCGACCTGCCATTACGTGACCAGCGAACTCGACGCCGGCCCGATCATCGAGCAGGATGTGATCCGCATCGACCATTCGGACTCGCCGGAAGACATGGTCCGCTACGGAAAAGACATCGAGAAGACAGTTCTCGCCCGCGGTCTGCGCTACCATCTTGAGGACCGTGTACTGGTGCACGGCAACAAGACGGTGGTGTTCCGCTAATGCTGATTTCCCGCAAAGACTCGCTCCTCCTCGTCGTCGACATTCAGGAAAAGCTCGCTCCGGCGATCTTCGAAGCCGACGAAATCACCCGCAACAGCGTCAAGCTGCTTGAAGGCGCCCGCCACCTCGGCATCCCGGCCTTCGTCTCCGAGCACTACGTCAAGGGACTCGGCCACAGCGTCGCCGCCATCCGCGAGGCGGCCAGCGCCGCCCGCATCTTCGACAAGATCCATTTCTCCTGCGCCAGCGAACCGGGGGTACTCGACATGCTGCGCGCGACCGGCTGCCGCCAGGTCATCCTGACCGGCGCCGAAACCCACGTCTGCGTCCTGCAGACCGCCCTCGGCCTGCTTGCCGCCGGCTTCCAGGTCTTCATGGTCGCCGACGCCGCCTCCTCGCGCACGCCGGCCAACCGCCAGCTGGCCCTGGAGCGTCTGCGCGACGCCGGCGGCCACGTGGTCAGCACCGAAATGGTCCTGTTCGAGTGGCTGGAACAAGGCGGTACCGACGATTTCCGCGCCTTGCTGCCGCTGATCAAGTAAGCCTAATCAATCATCCAAACAAAAAACCGCCGATCCGGCGGTTTTTTGTTTCCCGTAAAAAATGGGCACCCGAAGGTGCCCAAAGGGAGAGAGACTACGAAACTGCTTAGTGGTGGTAGGCGCTTTCGCCGTGAGCGGTGAGGTCGAGACCTTCGCGCTCTTCTTCTTCCGGCACCCGCAGACCGACCACGATATCGGCGATCTTGTAGGCGATGAAGGCAACCACGCCAGACCAGACGATGGTGATGATCACGCTGTAGGTCTGGATCCACACCTGGCTGGCGATATTGAAGTCGTCGCCACCCGTGCCGCCCAGGGACGGAGCGGTGAAGACACCGACCAGAATTGCACCGACGATGCCGCCGACGCCATGCACGCCAAACACGTCGAGCGAGTCATCGGCACCGAGCATGCGCTTCAGGCCACTGACACCCCACAGGCAGATGAAGCCGGACAGACCGCCGATCACGATGGCGCCCATCGGACCAACCGTACCGCAGGCCGGAGTGATGGCAACCAGGCCGGCAACGGCACCGGAAGCAGCACCCAGCATCGAGGCCTTGCCCTTGAACATGGCTTCACCGGCACTCCAGGCCAGCACGGCGGCAGCCGTGGCGATCAGGGTGTTGATGAAGGCCAGCGTGGCACCCGAAGTGGCTTCCAGGTTGGAACCGGCGTTGAAGCCAAACCAGCCCACCCACAGCATCGAGGCACCGACCATGGTCAGCGTCAGCGAGTGCGGCGCCATCGATTCGCGACCGTAGCCGAGACGCTTGCCGACCATGTAGGCACCGACCAGACCGGCCACACCGGCGTTGATGTGCACCACGGTACCGCCGGCGAAGTCCAGCGCACCGTCGCCCAGCAGCAGACCACCCGGCCCCCAGACCATGTGAGCGATCGGCAGGTAGCACAGCGTGAACCAGATGACCGAGAAGATCAGCACGGCGGAGAAACGCATGCGTTCAGCGAAGGAACCGACGATCAGCGCGCAAGTGATACCGGCGAAGGTGCACTGGAAGGCGATGAAGGCGTATTCGGGAAGCTTCACGTTGTCCGAGAAGGTGTCGGCCAGCGTATCCGGCGTCACGCCCGACAGGAAGAGCTTGGACAGCGAACCGATATACGGCGACCCTTCGGTGAATGCCAGGCTGTAGCCGTAGAAGACCCACAGGATGGAAATCAGCGAGAAGACAACCATGACCTGCATGAGCACCGACAGCATGTTCTTCGAACGGACCAGACCGCCGTAGAACAGTGCCAGACCGGGCAAGGCCATGAACAGCACAAGCAGCGTCGAGGTCATGATCCAGGCAACGTCACCCTTTTCAACGACCGGCGCCGGTGCGGCAGCTTCCGCCACCGCAGCAGCCGCTTCGGCAGCTACTTCAACCACTGCCGCAGCAGCTTCGACAACAGCCGGTGCGGCGGCTGTTTCCTGGGCCCAGGCCGGTGCCCCGAAGGTCACCGCGCCCAGCAGGGCCAGCATGGAGAGTACGTGTTTCATGTCAGGACTCCTTACAGGGCATCGTCACCGGTTTCACCGGTGCGGATACGGATGACTTGTTCGAGATCGAAGACGAAAATCTTGCCGTCACCGATTTTGCCGGTGCTGGCGGACTTCTCGATGGCTTCGATGACCTGGTCGATCTGCTCGGCCTTGACGGCGGCTTCGAGCTTGACCTTGGGCAGGAAATCGACAACGTACTCGGCACCGCGATACAACTCGGTATGGCCTTTCTGACGACCGAAGCCCTTGACCTCGGTTACCGTGATGCCCTGCACGCCGATGGCGGACAGCGCCTCACGCACTTCGTCAAGCTTGAACGGCTTGATGATGGCAGTAACGAATTTCATGAGTGTTCCCCTATGAGGTAGAGACTTGCGTCTTCCCGGTGTCCGGAGACACCGGGCGAACATCTGAGCTGATTAGAAGGACTTGCTGACCGACAGGACGGCAATACCGCGACCGGCATCCTTGGTCTTGCTGGCGTTCGTCACCAGGGCACCATTGACGTCGGAGTTGCTGCTGCTGAAGCAGTACGGCTGGAAGGTCTTCTTGCAGTTACCGTCAGCATTGGTATCGACATACGACAGACCGACGATCCAGCCGCTGACATCCTTCGTCACGCCAACCTTCCAGTCGGTGTAGTCGCCGTTCTTGATGTTCTTGGCGTAGAGACGACCGATGTGACCGTTGACGCCCCAGCCGTTGCCCAGGTCGTAGTTCAGGTTGGTCTCGAGATAGCTGGTGCCCGAGGTGCTCTTGCCTGCGTTATTGGCAGTACCGCGCAGGGAGAAGTAGTCATCGACCGAGTACGAGTACTTGACCGAGATGAACTTCCAGGAGGCGCCAACGTAGATTTCCTTGTTGGTGACCGGGCCGTCATCGGCACGGGTGTCGAGGACGCCACCGTCGGAACCGGGGTAGTAGTAGTAGATTGCGCCGACATCGAGGCCGATGTCACCGAACGAGGTACGGTAGCCGCCGTAGAAGTCCATTTCCAGGTTGCCGTCCGGGAAACCGGCACCGGAGGAAACGTTGGAGTTCCAGTTACCCAGATAGAGGCCGCTGGCGTGCGAGTAGTCGATACCGCCCTGGAGGGTCGGCTTGCCATAAGTCTGGTCGATACCGCGGAAACGATAGCTGGTCGCCAGCGTCATGTTGCCGGTGATGGTGTGCGGGCTGGCCTCTTCGGCGGCAGCGGCAACCTGGACGGCAGCCGGGGCAGCAAAGGCGCCGATGAGCGAAAGGGCGATCAGGGACTTCTTCATAGTTTCTCTCCTGTAAGGAAAAGTTGAAAAGCAAAAAACAGTATTTTGTGCAGCACAGCAATGCAGGAGCTGTGCCAGCAAGTTTTTATTCAATTAATTCATATAGATAAACAATTAACCCAAGACTGCGCACCGTTACGGGGCACCAATCCGGTGCAGTTACACTTCGTCACGCACCAGCGACGAGCGAGACGGTAAATCGCGATAAATTCCACTGTGCTAAACTCGCCCGCCTACGGAGGAAAATCATGCTCGACCCCAAGATCCTGGAAGAATTCGGCAACAAGATGAGCGCCCTGCTGGCCAATTCGCCGGCAAAAGACATCGAAAAGAACGCCAAGGCCGTCATGAGCGGCGTCTTCGGCAAGCTCGACCTGGTCACCCGCGAGGAGTTCGACATCCAGGCACAACTGCTGGCCCGCACCCGCGAAAAGCTGCAGGCGCTGGAAGCACGCGTCGAGGCGCTGGAAAAAGCCCGCGACGGGAAACAGTAAGCTGCGATGGCACTGGCCGTTGCGCTGAGCCGGGGACTGGACGGACTCAACGCGCCGCCGGTCACCGTCGAGGTGCACCTGGCCAACG
>DKNF01000270.1 GCA_002470165.1 Betaproteobacteria bacterium UBA7395
TGGCCGGCTGGCTGGCGCTGCCGAGCCCGGCCAGCATGGCGGCCAGTTCGCCGGTGGGGTCGCGGGTCAGGAAGGGTTTGAACAACATGCCCGCCGGCGAGGCCAGCAGGTCGATGCTGTCGCCGACGGCCGCGTGCAGTCCGTCGACGGTGAAGCGTTCCGGCGTGACCGCCGGGCTGAGCAGGTAGCGATGGGCCAGCAACAGGTCGCGGTCCTGATCAAGGTGGTTGGCTTCGCCGTTCTGGATCGAGACGAAAGCATCCTGTTTGGCCAGACGCCGGCGCAGATCGCGCGATGCGGCGGCGCGTTCGCCCGCCTCGCCGCCGGCGATGGCCAGCATCAGCAGGCGCGACACCGCGCCCTCCTTGATCTGCTCGATCAGTACCTGCTGCTCGGCGCTGGGCTCGGCCGGCAGGAAGAAACTCATGTCGGCGGAAAAGCGGCTGTTCCAGGCAATCATGCCGCCGACCAGCATGGCCAGCAGCCACAGCAACAGGACGCGCAGCGGAGTGGGTTTCATCGTCCGCCAACCGGTTCGATGGTCAGCAGCGAACGGTCGCCGTCAGCCTGCAGGTATTCGATGCTGCGCATCTGGTTGCCGCTGCCGCTGACCACGATGCGCAGCACGAAACTGGCCATCTGCTGCTCACGCGGCAGCATGGTGAGCACCCACTTCTCCCTGGTTCCCGAGAGGTGAAGGAGGTAGTTGCGCTCCAGCGCAGCCCGGTTGCCGGCCAGCGTGCCGCGGATGCTGTCCACGAAAGCCAGCGCCTGCGGCTGGCTGGCCAGGTTGATCGACAATTTCTGCTTGTCGCGTTCCAGCGTCAGTAGATCCTTGTCGAGGATCATCAGTTCCGGTTTTGGCGTCAGCGTGCGTTTTTCGAGACGATCGGGGGCGATGTAGATCATCTCGCCGGTTGCCTTGAGCGGCTTGTCGAGCACGGCCAGGAAGCGGGTTTCGACGAACTTCGCCTTGCCGCCCGGGTGTCGGGCCAGGTCCGCCATCAGGCTGCCGACGTCGAAGGCGGCCCAGGCGCTTTGGCCCAGCAGGGCGAAAAAGAGGCCGGCAGTGAGGAGCTTTTTCATTTTTTCTGCCAGAAATCGAAGAAGTTGAACCAGTTGTAGGGCGTTTGGCGACAGTGTGCTTCCAGTCGTCCGGCGTAGGCGCGGACGGCGTCGGCGATGGCCTGTTCGCGGTCGGCGCGGGTGACGTGCGAAAAATCGGCCAGCGGTTCGAAGTGTATGCGATAGCGGTTGCCGCCGAGATACAGACCGGCCATGAAGAAGACCGGCCGTTGCAGCATCGCTGCCATGCGCCAGGGGCCGAGCGGAAAGGCGGCGGGCTGGCCGAGAAAATCGCAGTCCAGGGTCGCGTCGTTACCCAGCCCGCGGTCGGCCAGCATGCCGACCAGGTAGCCTTGGGCCAGCCGGTCGCGGGCGGCGAGCATCGAGTCGACCCGGCCAAGCGGCAGGATGTCCTCGGCCGCGCGCGGGTTGATTGCCTGCAGGGTGGCGTTGATCTTGCGAGCGTTTTCCTCGTACATCAGCATCGCCACCTGCAGCCCCGCCCTGCCCCGGCCGACCGCCCGCAATACCTCGAAACTGCCAAGGTGGGCGCCGATCAGCAGCGCGCCCGGTTGCCTTGCCAGCGCTTCGTTGAGGGCTTCGGCACCGATCACCTCGATGTCGAACAGCTCGAAGCGGTCGTTGAGCAGGTAGATGCGGTCGTGGATGGTGCTGGCAAAGCTGAAGACGTGGCGGTAGCCGTCGGTCCATTGCGCCCAGCGTCCGAGTGCCCGGTGCAGGTAAGCGCGGCTGGCGCGGCGGGCGGTCGGTGAGAACAGGACGTAGTAGGCGGCGATGCCGTAAAGCACCAGTCGGCCGACGGCGCGGCCGAAGGTCAGCGAAATCCAGACCATCAGCTTGAGGATCGCCAGGTTGCTGCGCTCCTGTTGCTGGCGCCAGTCGTTTTCCGGTTTCATGGGCTGGGCGTCAGGTTACCGCTGGCGACCAGGCGCTCTCTGGCGCGCACGCTGAAGGCGATGCTCGCATTGGCGGCACGGTTGAGGGTGAAGACCAGGGTTTCACCGGGGCCGACCGGACTCAGGAACTTGGCGTTACCGACTTGCCACCCACCGACACGCCGGCCCAGCCAGGTTTCGGCACAGGCCATGGCGCGGTCGAGCAGAACGACGCCGGGAACAATCGGCCGCCCGGGGAAATGGCCGGCAAACGCCGGGTGATCGACGGGCACTTGCCAGGTGAATGCTTGGTGCTCAGTCATGGGGCTTGCGTGCCTCGTGGAGCGCCAGCAGGGCCTGCCGGGGCAGTTTGCCGGTACTGTTGCGCGGCAGCGAGTCGACGAAGGTCAGCGGTCGCGGCAGGAAGACCGGGTCGATGCGCTGCCGCAGCGCCTGCAGCAGTTGCGCGCGGTCCAGCGAAGGGGCGACGACGAAGGCGGTCAGGCGGGTCACGCCGTCGATACTGTCGTCGTCGGGCAGGAAAAAGGCGGCATCGACGACACCGGCGATGCTGGTGATCTGGTGATCGAGCCAGGCCAGCGAGGTGCGCTTGCCGGCGATGTTGATCAGGTCGCTGTGCCGGCCGAGCAAGGTGAAACTGCCGTCGTCGTGGCAGTCGATGCGGTCGCCGAGCGGCACCCTGCCCTCGACATGACCGCCTTCGGCACAGGTCTGGTCGCCGTCGCTGCTCAGCCTGACCCCTGGCAGCAGTTGCCAGCGCGGGCCGGCCAGGGTGCGCCGGCTGGCCAGCTGGCCGCTTTCGGTCGACCCGTAGATTTCCCGGACCGGTGCGCCGCAACGGGCTTCGG
>DKNF01000121.1 GCA_002470165.1 Betaproteobacteria bacterium UBA7395
CTGATGTGCTGGTCGCCGACCATGCGCCGACGGCCTTGCTGGCGGCACGTTTGGCGCGTATTCCCCATCTGTCCATCGGCAACGGCTTTGCGATTCCTCCGGCCCTCTCTCCTTGGCCCTCGATCCGGCCTTGGGAGGCGGTTTCCGATCAGGCGCTCGCCACCGCAGAGGCAAGGCTCGACCGCGTGCTGGATGCGGCGCAGCAGGCGCTGAGTTATACCAGGACGGTGCGTGTGCGCGACTTGTTCGGCGCGCACGACATCCTGGACACCTTTGCCGAGCTCGACCACTACGGCGCGCGTCCGGATGGGCACTACGTCGGGCCCATCGTCTCGGTGCCCCAGGCCCTGCGCGTTGCGTGGCAAAGCCAGGAGGGCCCCAAGGTGCTCGCCTACCTGCGCCCCGCGGTGCCAGGCTTTGCGGCCATTTTGCAGGCGCTCGCCCGGCTGGATGCCGAGGTGCTGTGCGTTGCGCCCGGTATGCAGCCCGAGGCGGCGAAACGTCTTGCCACGCGGCGTTTGCGCATCGCGCTGGCGCCGGTCGATCTGCCACCCCTGTTTGAACACGCCGATCTGGCCATCGGCTACGGCAACAGCGGCTTCTCGACCCAGTCCTTGCTGGCGGGTGTGCCACTGGCTATGCGGCCTCGGCATGTCGAGCAGGCGCTTTTTGCCCATCGGGTGGAGGCTCTGGGGGCAGGCAAATTGCTTGGTGGCCGGATCGATGCGGCCAGCGTCAGCGCGTCACTGCAAGAACTGCTCGGCAACCCCGCGTATCGGCAGGCTGCCCGTTCGTTCCGGAGTCGCCACGCCGATTACTCGCCCAGCCAGGCCATCGAACAAAGCCTGTTCCTCATCGAACGCACGTTTCTCGATGGCTGGAACACTGACAGTACCCGGAAGACCCAAGAACCCCAAGAGAGCCCCCCGGCATGCCTTCATTGAAGTCCCTCATCCAACACGCCCACAGCGATCATCAGGATTTCCATCCGCCGCTGATTCGTTTGCAGCACAGCGCGCCGCACCCGCAGGGGCGGCGGGTGCTGTGGGCTATCCTGGCGTTGGTTGCCTTTCTCATCGCCTGGGCGCTGCTTGGGCGGCTGGACATTGTGGCGGTGGCCGACGGCAAACTCGTTCCTGCCAGCTACCTCAAGATCGTGCAGCCTTCGGAAGCGGGCATCGTCAAGGAAATCCTGGTGCGCGAGGGCGAGACGGTGCGCATCGGTCAAACCCTGATGCGCATGGATGCGCTGATCACCAACGCCGACCTGGATGCCATCACCACCGAATACGCCCGCAAACGCCTTCAGCTCGCCCGCATCGACGCCGAGCTTACCGGCAAGCCCTTCCTGCCGGACATTCAGGCCCCAGCGGCGCTTCTGCGCGAAACCGGCGCGCAGTACCAAGCCAACCGCGATGCCTTGGCCGCCGCGCTGGCCGAGGAACGCAGCCGACTGATCAAGGCCCAGCAAGAGTTGGCCGCAGCGCGCCAGCAGAAAACGCGCCTGGAAGCCGTGTTACCCCACTACCGCGAGCAGGACAAGGCTTACGAGCGTTTGGTCAAGGAAGGCTTCGCCGGTGGCTTGATGGGCTCGGACAAGCGCCGCGAGCGCATCGAGAAGGAGCAGGAATTGGCCACGCAAGGCCACTTGATCGCGTCCGCCCAGGCCAGCATCGACCAATCGCAGAAGAAGTTGAAGCAGATCGAGGCCGACTATCTGCGGCAGTTGCACGCTGAGCGCAATGAGGCACAGGCGCAGATCGACAAGC
Source organism: Betaproteobacteria bacterium UBA7395 (assembly GCA_002470165.1). GTDB lineage: Bacteria > Pseudomonadota > Gammaproteobacteria > Burkholderiales > Rhodocyclaceae > Azonexus. The sequence continues at coordinate 1,770 of DKNF01000121.1, forward strand.
TGTCCAAGGAACAGGAAAAGCAACAGCATCGACGCGAACTCCTGGAATTGAAAGCTCCGCAGGACGGCGTGATCAAGGATCTGGCCACGCATACCTCAGGCACCGTCGTGCAGCCCGGCACCGTGCTGGCCAGTCTTGTACCCCAAGAAGAAAAGCTCAAAGCGGAAGTCTGGGTCTCGAACGAGGACATCGGCTTCGTGCGGTCGGGCCAGCAGGTCAAGCTCAAGTTTGCCGCCTACACCTTCCAGAAATACGGCATGGGACAGGGGACCGTCGAACATGTGAGTGCCGATGCACAGAGCGAAGAGGAAGCCCGCGACAAGGGCTTGCAAGGTGCTGGGCAACGCCCGTTGCGCTACAAGGCGATGGTGACGCTCGATGGGAACGCTCTGGAGACGGATGGCGTTAAATACCCGCTGTCGGTAGGCATGCAGACCACGGCGGAAATCCTGCTAGGTAACCGCACGGTGGCGGAATATCTGCTCTCGCCCGTGAAAAAGGCGTGGCACGAGGCAGGCCGGGAGCGATGAGTGGTACGGCCAACGCAGCCGACGCTGACCGACGCGCTGAACAGCAACGTGCCCGGCATCCACTGGCCCGCCGTAGTCGGTGCGCGCGATGCCGCCGTGCTGGCCTTGCTGTTCCAGATGGAAAGCACACAGTGGCTGTCGACTGAGACATTGCACGAGCAACAGAACCAGCAGTTGGGTGCGCTGCTCGACCACGCGCGTCGTCACTGCCGCTATTACCGCGACCGCCTGCCAGACAATATTGGCCGCTGGCACGAGATTCCGTTGCTGACCCGCGCGGATCTGCAAACCCAAGCCGACGCCATACGGGCCAGCGCCTATCCGCAGGCCCACGGCAAGACCTTTGACATCGCGACCGGCGGCTCAACGGCTGAACCCGTCACGGTGCGGCGCACAGCACTGACGCAACTGTTCTGGCAAGCGGCCACGCTGCGCGACCATCTCTGGCATCGGCGCGATCTCTCCGCGACGATGGCCATCATCCGCCAGTTTCCGGAACCGATGGACTCTACCCAACCCGGGCGATGGGGCGGCGTGTTAAGCAGCGGCCCGGCCTGGCACCTGCCGATCTCGACCGCCGTGGAAGCCCAGTTGCGCTGGCTGCGAGGTGTCGATCCCGATATCCTGCTTACCTATCCGGCCAACCTGGATGCTTTGCTGACGCACATGCACTACGAGGGTGCCCCCCTGGCACGCCTGCGCGAAGTGCGCACCGTCAGCGGCGCGGTCCCTCCTGCATTGCGCGAACAGTGCCAGCAAATCTTGGGCGTGCCACTGACCGATCTCTACAGCGCGCAGGAGGTCGGTGTCATTGCCCTGCAATGCCCGGAGAGCGGCCTGCTGCATGTGCAATCAGAACACGTGCTGCTCGAAGTACTCGATGAACAGGGGCAGCCCTGCCGGGAAGGCGAGATCGGTCAGGTGGTGGTGACCGACCTGCACAACTTCGCCATGCCCCTGATCCGCTACGCACTGCGCGACTGGGCCGAGGTGGGGGCGCCCTGTTCTTGTGGCCGGGGCCTGCCCACCCTGCGCCGGGTCGTGGGCCGCACCCGCAATATGGCCGTGAGCCCTCAGGGCAAGGCCTTCTGGCCGGTGTTGGAGACCCGGCGGATGCTGGAGGCCATCCCGCACTTGAGGCAGTATCAGTTCGAGCAGACCGCTATTGATGCCATCACGGTCACGTTGGTGTGTACGCCTGCGCCGACTGTTGAGCAATTGCTTCGCCTGCATACGGTGCTCGAACAGGCGCTGGGTCATGCCTATCGATGGACATGGCGGTTCCAGGAAATACCCATTCCGTCTGGTGCCAGTGGGAAGTTCGAGGAGTTCGTGTCTCTGATTGCTGAGCCAGGCGTGGGCGCTTCGCCCATCTCGTCGTCTAAATCAGTAATGGGGCAGACATAAGATCTGCTGAAGGAAGTGAGAAGGTCTGTGGATTTGTGAATTTCCCGGCTTCGCAGGGACCGGCTGCTTCCTGTGGATGAACCCGATGGACAACCTTGCAGGTTGCCCACAGGTGTCACCCACAGGACTCCAGCCTAATTCACAAGCTCCACAGACCGGTGTTCATTCATTTTAGATATCGAAAAAATCAAAATCGCCGGCCGGCGACCTGCCGTCGGAATCAGTGGCCGACTTTGGAGTGGAATGACTGGCTGTGATTCAAGCGGAACAGGTGGCAGGGTTTACGTTGGAAATAATGGCCTACATTCGATTGGAATTGGTGGCGGTTTTCATCGGAATACGCATTGCAGGTCTCGATTGTTTCGGTGGTTGTTTCGACACCGGTTTTCGGGTCTCGTATGGTGGTCTTATCCTTGCGGATGGTTTCCCCATTCGGGCCGGTGGTGATGACTTCTTCTTTTTTTATGATCGGCTCATTGCTGCCCGGAGTGCCAGGGGGAACGCACGAGATTTTCCCGGTAGAACTGGTCATGACGCCATGACCGGGCAGGCAGGGGGGATTGGTCTTGTTTGTGGGGCTTGGGTTGTCCGGAGACGGCGCATTATCAGAAGTGCACGATTGGCCGGTATAGGACTTTTTCAGGTAAAAAGTCGCGGTCGTTCCGTCGGTGAAATACTCGCCGGCAGATAAGTCAGTCACGAGATTCATTTCACAGCCGCCACTACAGTAAGCGCCAGATGCTGGACTTCCTACCGGGGATGTGTACCAACCGCCCTGGCCTTCGTCGGGACGATTGGCGCAATTATTAACGGGATCACACATAGTGCCGTTAAGGGTGTAACCAGAAGGGCAGTTATAAACGGTTGGAGTGCAGCCGACGACTTGACCAGACTGAGATACAGGAAATTGACCTGCAGCACAGCGGAGCGTTGCAATACTGTTATAGGTCGAATATTGCCCGACGCACGAACCGACTACTGACTGTCCGTTATAGACGGTAGGGAATGGCGTGGAATTTCGTTGAAAAACAGAATTTTGGGGACAAACGCCCGCTGGGGAGTCCCAACTAGTCAAACCGCTGTTTGACGTGTAATAAAGAACGAATGGGGACGGACCTGAGGTTGCTGGTATTGATTGCGCGAGCGCGAAATAGCTAAAGCCAAGGCCGGCATAAAGCACAACGGCGTAAAGAAAAACTCTCAACATAGGCGACCGCCAACAGAGCGCCCGAGTTCGTCAAGAATCGGCGGGCAGGGTTTTTGTTTTTCGAGATTACGGAGATATGACCGAGGAAGAACAGCGCCAGGTGGATCGAGGCGGGGGGATTCCTGCGGCTTGAGCCAACGCGGCACAGGGTTATCGTGCTTGGCATCGGATCGAATAATGATGTTCTGGCCGTCCTGATGGATGACAGGAGCGGCCAGAACGTGAGCAGGGGCAAAAGCCCCCACCCACAGCGCGAAGAGTTGCGCGAAAGGCATCTTACGAGGCCTTATTGGCACCCTTCTTGAACAGCTTCAGACCGACGAAGCCGACGGTCAGGGTAACGGCAATCGGCCAGACCAAAGCGAGAACGCCGTCGACGGTGGCGGAAATTGCGGTGAAAGCTGCGGTTGCTTCTGCGGGCATGATTTGAACCTCCAAAAAGTGAAAGAAAAAGGACGGGTTGATAACCCCCTAACCCCCCACGCGTTGCGTAGGGGGTTAGGGCGTCATCAACTGATGTGATTGATACCCGAACGGAAAATAGTGATCGTCCAACCTGCGGAGAAGCCAAGCGCCCATGCAGCGGAAACCCAGCCAGCGAACGACAGCAATTCGGTGTTGGTCATGGTCTAAATCCAGTCCGGAATCCTGCGAAAAGAGCGAAAGCCAGCGCGAGCGTGAAAAGCATCGACTGGACGGGAATTTGGTCGAAGAGGTCGGCGGAACAGGCCGGGAGTTGAGTAGTTCCGGTTTGGGTAACGGCAGCGCCATCGGCGAACGCGTAATGGTCGATTGACCAAGAGACAAGGCCGGCTCCGTTGATGACGGCGCTGTTCAGCGTGACAACGCCTGTGTCACCGGCTTGGGGCACTGACGCGGTGAAGGCGTTAAGGGCCTTGGCTGATGTGGCGTAACAAACGCCGTCCCACGCGTAGCCCATTAAGCGGCCTCGCGGAGTGCGGAAATCGGGCGAACCGTGACGGTTTGCACCTTGTGCGTCAGCGACTGAACGTTGCAGGGCACGCCAATATCGATGCCGTGGTCTTCAAGAAGCGACTTGCGGACGCGGTAATAAGCGCTCTTGCTCATTTGGCTGCGAATATTCTCGCCATCGCGCCACAGCACCGCCCAGGTGCGCAGCTTGATAGGAATTTCCTTCCAGCGGATCGTTTCAACCTGATCCCGAAATACTTGGTCGGCAAACCGACCGTAAATGATCGTTCCCATGCTTCCATCCTTCCATGCGGACACCTTGTCCATTGCGTTCTGTTTCAGCCATTCACTTCCTAACTGAACTTCAAAACGGGCGACCGTTGCGCCGTGGGCAGGCGTGCGTCGGCCTTCCATTTCGGCGGTCTTGTCGTACATCTTTGCCTTCATCCAGTTGCCGCGCTTCGAGTCATAACCCCAGGTCGGGCCGTACTTGCCTTCCTTGGGTAGCCGTTGGCCGATGCGGCGAGACATGGCCGAGGTACAAAGCGCGGCGTAGTTGTCGGTTTCGAGGTTGCCGGCAAGATCGATGCGGCCCAGGTAGGTGCCGCACTCTGCCGGGGTGCCGACACGGGAACGCGTACCAAATCCGGTCGTGTCATACCCAAGATCACGAAGAACCTTGGCCCAACGCTCAACGCATTGCATGACCGTCAGGCCTTTGAAGTTGTCGGCCTGCTGGAACCGGCCAATGTTTCCGGAGAAGTACAGCCATTGCCCGTCGCACTTGGCACGAATCGACGTGTCAGAAGACGGGCAACGGATGGACTCCCACGATCCAGACTCCCACTCGATTTCGCCGTCGGCAGAAACCTTCATAACGCGCCCGGCATTGCGAGGTTCGACGGGGTGAAGGTAGCGATGCCGACCAGACAGCCAGTCGCAGCAAACTGAATCGAAAAGGGGGGAAAAGTCCCACTTCTGGGAATTACTTGCAGTGGTACTAACGCTGCAAGTCGAAAAAGCGCCCGCCTCGACGCCGACAGACGCACCGACCAACAGCGGGTCCGATGCGAGGGCGAAGGGCGGGCGAGCAGTCATTGCGGTGCCTTGCAACGTGCAGCCAGGTCAAGCAGCCAGAGAGCGAAAGCCGGCGGCGTGGCTTCCCGCAAATGGCGCGGCAGCTCAAGCGATATTTGACGGCCACCTTTTTTGCGGCTGGAAGACGCGACAACGTGTGAAGCTGCACCCAGGGTGAAGGGGATATCCGGAATCCCCCTGGGTGAAACGCCGACGATATACAACCAGGTGTTTTTTTCAGCCAGGTGGCCCCACCATTTTTGGGGAACCTCAATCGACCAACCACCAAACTCGTCGGAACCTGCACCGGGTTTCGGCAGCTGGGCAGCGTTCCAAAGAGTTGAAGATGACGGATGTTCGAGTACTCCGCCAAATGATCGGACGCAATGGACGGCATGAAGTGCCAGATGCTTTTCATCGGGGCGAGGCTTGGCGAAATGCCGGAGGCGACCCCACGCACGGCAGGGCGGATGCGCTACGACAGGCAGGGGGCCGTGGTACGTGCGTGCATCGCGATCGATGTCGAAGACATCCGCGCCCAGGTGCTTGTAAATGGAATCGCGCCGCACATAGAGCACGGCGACCGGCGAGCCAGCGACAACCGGTAGAAGCTGGCCCTGCATGATCAGGCGGCCTTCGGTTGCAGCGCCATAAGCGCCTTATAGACCTGATCGAAAGTGACGCCTTGAGGTGCCAAGTACGTCAGAGCTTCGAGGATGGCGTAAATGTCATAAACCGCGCTGCACTCAGTGACCATCATGGCGAACTGACGCGACTGTTCGTCGTGCGGGATCAAATGGGGAAGGGCGCTCATGATCAAGCGGCCTTGGCGACCGGCTGAACCTGACGGAAGCCGGTGATGATGGTGCGGAAGCCGTTACGGGCCGGGATGGTGTCCGTTTCCAGTTCGATACGAACCGGGAAAGCCAGGTGGCCGAACTTTTCCAGCGCATCGTTAGCCAGGTCGGCCTTGGCGACTTCAAAGCCGAAGCCGCGAAGGCTCATTTTGTCGCGGGCGACCGGCTCAATCGGCTTGAGGTACAGCAACTGCGCGAAGTCGTAAGGGTTGCCGGTCTCTTTGCCGGTGCCAGTCATGCGGAATACGCCGATACAGGTAACTTGCATTTCGTTTGCTCCTTCCAGTTGAACCCCGCCAGCGGGTGCCGGTCTGAGGGTGTCCAAAGCAATGGACAGGGCGGATGTTTGTCCAACGCTCTAGACATTGTCAATAGCCTTAGACGCGCATAGAGTGGACAGACAGACCCAAGAGAAAGGAGTCGAAAATGAAAAATTCGAAGGCGCCAAAAGTCGTTGATGAACTGATCGACGCAGCCAAATTGGCAACTGGTGTAACCGCCGATAACGCCCTAGCTGTGCGGCTTGGCTGGCATCGGCAGATGATCAACAACTATCGGTTCGGAACGAAGCCGGCAAATGAAAATTTGCTGATTTTGTGCGAAACGGCTGGTTGGGACTTCAACAAGACTCTGGTGGAAGTCGAGAAGGCCTTTGCAACCACCGATGAAGCGAAAAAGCGGTGGGAAAACTTGTTTCGACAACTAGGAGGAATGGCGGCTTCATTTGCTGTTGTTTTTCTGGCTTTTCCGCAACTTGACAAAGCAATTCAGCTTGCATTGCTAAGTCCATGATGTTAATTTGATTCTCCCAAGTTATACGCTCAGGGCATGGCCGTGACCGAGAACAATTCTTCCAAATTCAAGAAATGTGCGCTGGCGCTTGCCGTCGCTTCCTGTATGTCGCTTGCGACCTCGGCTGCCGAAGCTGCCGGACTCGGGAAACTGACGGTTTTCTCCAGTCTGGGGCAGCCGCTGAAGGCCGAGGTCGAGCTTTCGGCGACGGGAGAAGAGCTGGTTGGCATGAATGCCAGGCTGGCACCGCCGGACATCTTCAAACAGGCCGGTGTCGAATACTCCTCGGCACTGACCGATCTGCGCTTCGCGGTGGAGCGACGCGGCAATGGCAAATCGGTCCTGCGCGTGACTTCGGCGCGTCCGGTCAATGAGCCTTTCCTTGATTTTCTGGTCGAACTGACCTGGCCGGCAGGTCGCCTGGTCCGTGAATACACTTTCCTCCTCGATCCGCCGGAGTTTGCCAGCGGCCAGGGAATGCGCACCAGTGTCGACGCCAAGATCGTTGAAACCGTCAGGGGCGGCGGTGTTGCTCCCGAAACGGTGGCGCCGCCGCCCAGGAAAGCGGAAGTGTCTGCTGCGCCGCCGGTCGCGAAAGCGCCCGAGAAGCCCCCGGTGGGCGACCCGTCTACCCGTCTGGTCGAACGTGGCGACACCCTGTTGCGGATCGCCAATGAACGTCGATATGCCAGTGTCTCCCTCGAACAGATGCTGGTCGGCCTGTATCGCAACAATCGCGAAGCCTTCATCGAAAACGACATCAATCGCCTCAAGGCCGGCGTGATCCTGAATGTGCCGGATGAGGCGACCGTTGCAGCCGTTTCCGAAAAGGAAGCGCGCGCTGTTTACGTCTCGGCTGGCGACTTTGCCGCCTACCGACGCAAGCTGGCTGCGGCGGCAGCCGAAGCCAGGACTGAGTCGCCCGCGGCCCAGAGCGCCGGGGGAAAGATTACGCCCAAGGTCGAGGAGAAAACACCGGCTGTCGATACTGCGCGCGATCAAGTCAAAGTCTCGCGTGCCGATGCCCCGGCCGGCAGCGAGGTCGATCGCATTGCTGCCGACAAGGCGCTGCAGGAATCCCAGGCGCGCGTGGCGCAGCTTGAACGCAATCTGACGGAAATACAGAAGTTGCTGGAGATGAAGAACCAGCGACTCGCCGAACTGGAAAAACCCGCACAACCGGTCGAGACCGCCGCGCCTGAAACCAAGCCGGTGGAGGCGCCGGTCGAGCCGGCCGCACAACAACCCGCGCCGGCCACCGAAACGCCGGCAACGGCAGCCCCTGCCGAGACGGCGACACCAGCAGCGGTTGAGCCACCGGCCGTGGCAAAGCCGCCGGTGGTCCCGCCACCGGTGGTGCCGGAGGTTCCGGTCGAGGATGATTTCCTGGCTGACAATGCCTTGCCGCTGGCCGGTGGCGCAGCCGCGATCGCCTTGCTGACCGGGCTGTTGATTTATCGTCGTCGACGCAAGCCGGATGCCCTCGGCGCTGAAACTACGGCGGCACCGTCGCCTTCCAGCCTCGGGCCGAATTCGGTATTCCGCATGACCGGCGGCCAGAGCGTCGATACCGCCAGCACGCCGCCGCATACGGGCGAGTTCAGCCAGGCCGGTCCGGGCACGATCGATACCGACGAGGTCGATCCGGTGGCCGAGGCCGATGTTTACATGGCTTATGGGCGTGATGCCCAGGCAGAGGAAATCCTGCTCGAAGCGATGCAGAAGGACCCGAGTCGTCTGGCCATCCACGCCAAGCTTCTCGAGATCTATGCCAACCGCCGCAGCGTCAAGCAATTCGAGACGCTGGCCAGTGAGCTCTACGCGCAGACGGCAGGGGTCGGACCGGAATGGGAAAAGGTGGCGGCGCTGGGCGCCGAAATCGATCCGGAGAATCCGCTTTACGGCGGAGCCGCTCAATCCGCTAAATCGTCGGCGGCAGCCAAGCCGTTCGATGCCGACGCCACGCTGGTGGCCAGTGCCGCGGCGGTAGCTGCTGCAAGCGCCGCTGCCGCGATGCCCGACGTGCCGCAGGATGCCGTTGATTCGCAGGCGTTGGACAGCGCAGTGGATGCGCTCGTTTTCGAGGCGCCGACGTTTGCCGAGCCAGCGTTTGAATCCGAGCCCGAACCCCTGCTTGAGCCCGCATCGCCAATGGCCGCCGAGTTTGCGGCTGTCGAGCCGGCTGATGACGGGATGGCGCTGGACTTCGATCTCGGCAATGCGGTACCGGAAGAAGTCGTCGAATCTGCCGAGGCGGACTTGAGCCAGTCCGTGCCGCGTCCTGAAGAACCTTATGTTGATACCGTGGTGACCGCCGAGAGTCCGCCGGACGCGCTCGATTTCGATCTGAGCGGTATGGTCGGCGGCGACTCTTCGCTTGGTGCTGTGCCGCTGGATGCGGATTCGGCCGACAAGGGACTTGAGGCCCTGGATCTGCCGCCGTTCGCAGCGCCGGCTGAGGTACCCGAGGTAACTACCGAGGACGAGTTTGCCGCCGCCGATTCTGCGCATGATTTCTCGCCGGAGGGAACGCTGGTGATTTCCGGTGCCGGTAACTTCGGACAAGCGGTGGATACCGGTGACTTCACCCTGGATGAACTGCCCGAAGCCGAAGTCGCAGCGACCCCGGCGGAGGAAGCGTCCGAAGCAGACGATCTGGCGGCATTGGTTTCGACCTCGGTGACGCCGGTTGCGGCCGAAGAAGAAGTACCGGCCGAGGCCGACGAACCGGCGGCCGACGCGGCAATCGCCGCCGAGCCCTTGACCATGGATGCGCCTGATCTGGTCAATACCATCGTCAACCCGATGGCGCTTGGCTCGGACGACGTGGATTTCGATGTCAAGCTCAGCGATTCTGTCTTCCTCGGTCAGCCGATGATGCCGTCCGAGTTCGATATCGGTTCGATCAATCTCGACCTCTCGGCGGAGCCGTCGCCGGGTGCTGCCGACCTGCCGGAACCGGCGGGTTTGTCCAAGGCGGGAGGGGCGACTGCCGATGTGGCGGCGGAAGTTCATGACGCACAGTGGGAGGAGGTCAATACCAAGCTCGATCTGGCCAAGGCCTACGAGGAAATGGGCGACCTCGAAGGGGCGCGCGAACTGCTGCAGGAAGTTCTGGGCGAAGGTTCTGCCGACCTGGTTGAGCAAGCGCAAAGCATCCTTGCCCGCATTGGCGGGTAAAATCTCCGGATTGCGCCTGGCGAACGGCCCCGCAAGGGGCCGTTCGCATTTCCGGAGTCGTATCGCGTTGCATCCTTCCGCTGCCGTCTTCCTGTGGTTTGCCGCCGTGCTGGCGGTTCAGTATCTGGCCTATCCCGGCCTGTTGCTGATTTCCGCTTGCCTGCTGCCGATTCCCGGGGTCGCCCGGCCGTGGTTGGCATTTACGCGACGTGCTCGCTGGCTATTGCTCAGCCTGTGGCTGATCCTGGCCTATCACACGCCCGGAGAGGCCTATGCCGATATCGCCTGGGCGCCGACCTACGAGGGGATGGCCGAGGCCAACGTGCATGCTCTGCGCCTGATCGTGATGCTCGGTTGCCTGTCGTGCCTGTTCTCGCGCCTGGGGCGGGAAGGACTGCTGGCCGGTCTGGCAGGGCTGCTGTTGCCGGCCTCGCGTCTGGGGTTCGATGGCGAGCGGCTGGTCGTTCGGCTGTCGTTGGTCCTGGAGCGCCTGCAGCAGCCACAGGAAAAGGGCGCCTGGCGAAAAGTGTTGTCGGCTGGCGGTGAGATGCACGACGGCCCGACTGTGATGCGTTTGCAGACGCAGGCATGGCTGAGGCGTGACAGCCTGCTGGTGCTGGTGTCGTCGCTGGTCTTGCTGGGGGTGATGGCGTGGTGAGGATTGCGCTCGGCGTCGAGTACTTCGGTTCGCCCTTTCGCGGCTGGCAGAGTCAGGCCGGCGGCGGCACCGTGCAGGATGCGCTGGAGGCGGCCCTGGCGAAGATCGCTGGCCAGGCGGTGGCGACCCTGTGCG
>DKNF01000154.1:0-6402 GCA_002470165.1 Betaproteobacteria bacterium UBA7395
CTGCCAGCCGGCAAGCAGCGCCGGCAACTCGACCGGCGTCACCCGGTGCTTGCGCGCCTGGGCCATGACTGCGTCCATCCGCGCTTCGACTTCGGCCAGCCGCGACGGATCGAGATCGGCGCGGTCGGCATAGCGGCGCAACGTCGACACGGCGTCCGCCAACTCGGCCTGAACCGAACCGAGCAGCCCGGCGACCTCGGCCAGTGCCGGATCATAATCGGCCAACCCGGCCAACCGGGTGGCGACGCGGTCGATCTGGCGCTCGCAGGCGGCGTCGTCTTCGGCGAGCACGCCGAGTGCGTACTGGGCGCCCTCGATCAGGCTGGCCGCATGGCCGAGGCGGCGATGCTCGAGGTCGAGTTCGGCCCACTCGTCGGCGGTGAAAGCCAGCGCTGCCAGTTCGCCGACCTGCCATTCCAGTTGTTCGCGCTCGCTCAACAGTGCCGCCGCCCCTTCGCTCGCCGTCCGCCAGGCCTGTTCCGCATCGCGCCAGGACTTCCAGGCGCCGCCGACCTCGCGTACCAATTCGCCCAGACCGGCGTGGCCGTCGAGCAACTGGCGCTGCGCATCGGCGCGTAACAGCGACTGGTGGGCGTGCTGACCGTGAATATCGACCAGCCACTCGCCGACTTCGCGCAACTGCTGGACGGTCGCCGACGAGCCGTTGATCCAGGCACGCGAGCGGCCGTTGGCGTCGACCACCCGGCGCAGCAGCAGTTCGTCGCCGGCATCGAGTCCATTTTCGTCGAGCCAGGCAGCGACTTCGGGCAAGGCGGCAACGTCGAAGGTGGCGGCGATCTCGGCCTTGTCGCAGCCCGCACGGACGACGCCGGCGTCGCCGCGCTCGCCAAGCGCCAGGGCCAGGGCGTCGATGAGGATCGATTTGCCGGCGCCGGTCTCCCCGGTCAGCGTGCCGAAACCGGCGGAAAATTCGAGTTCGAGGCGGTCGACGATGACAAAGTCGCGCAGAGTCAGGTGGCGGAGCATGCTTATCCCTTGGGCCGCTCGCTCCACTGCAGCTTTTGCCGCAGCATGGCGAAGTAGCTGTAACCCGGTGGATGCAGGAAACAGATGGTGTGTTCGGAACGGCGCAGACGGACGCTGTCGCCGGTCTGCAGGTCGAGCGTCAGCTGACCGTCGAAGTGCACCCGCGGGTCGTCGGCGTGAGTGACGCGCAGTTCGATGTCGGCGTTGTCATTGACGATCACCGGGCGGTTGGTCAGCGCGTGCGGACACAGCGGCACCAGCGCGATGCCGGTCAGCGTCGGATGCAGGATCGGGCCGCCGGCCGACAGCGAATAGGCGGTCGAACCGGTCGGCGTCGACACGATCAGGCCGTCGGAACGCAGGTTGTAGATGAACTCGCCGTCGATGAACAATTCGAATTCGATCATCCGGCCGATTGCACCCTTGTCGATGACGACATCGTTGAGCGCCATGTTGGTCGCCAACTCCTTGCCGTCGCGGATCACTTCGGCCGCCAGCAGCATGCGGTTCTCGCGCAGGAAACGGCCGTCGAGCAGGTCGTCCATGCAACTGAGCATGTCCTGGCGGGCGATGTCGGTCATGAAGCCGAGCCGCCCCTGGTTGACCCCGACCAGCGGCACGCAATAGCGGGCCAACCGGCGCGCCGCGTTGAGCATGGTGCCGTCGCCGCCAAGCACGATGGCCGCGTCGGCATGGGCGCCGATGTCGTTGAAGCCGCAGGTGACCCAGCGCGACAGGTCGACCAGCTTGCCGATATGTTCGGCGGTCTCGCGCTCGACGAAGACCGAGACGCCGCGCTCGTGCAGGTACTCGGCCAGACGCCGCAACGATTCGGCGATTTCCGGGCTGTGGTACTTGCCGACGAGGGCGATGGTTCGGGGTTGGCGCAGGCGGTTCATGGGTGCGAATTCTTGCATAAAAAACGGCTTGCCGTGCCGCCGCCGCTTTTGGGTAGAATCCACGCCATGCTTGATGATCGCTCGCGCACCCTGCTCAAGGCCCTGGTCGAACACTACATTGCCGACGGGCAACCGGTCGGCTCACGCGCCTTGTCGAAATTTTCCGGCCTCGACCTGTCGCCGGCGACGATCCGCAACGTCATGGCCGACCTCGAGGAGGCCGGCTTCGTCGCCAGCCCGCACACCTCGGCCGGACGGGTGCCGACAGCGCGCGGTTACCGCCTGTTCGTCGACAGCCTGCTCACCGTGCAGCCGCTCGAAGCCCGCCAGATGGGCGCGATGGAAGAAGCCCTGCACGGCCTGCCGGCCAACCAGGTGATCGCCAACGCCTCGCAGTTGCTGTCCAACCTGACCCACTTCGCCGGTGTCGTCATCGCTCCGCGTCGTGCCGCCAACCGCATCCGCCAGATCGAATTCCTCAGCCTGTCCGAAAAGCGCATCCTGCTGATCATCGTCACCACCGACGGCGATGTCCAGAACCGCATCCTGACCAGTGACAAGTCTTACAGCCCGTCGGAACTGGTCGCCGCGGCGAATTACCTGAACCAGAACTTCGCTGGCCTCGATTTCGAGCAGATCCGCCAGCGCCTGGCGCACGAAATCCAGCAACTGCGCGAGGACATCAAGCCGCTGATGTCGCTGGCGCTCGAGGCCGGCGATGCGGCCCTGGCCGAAAATGCCCAACCCTACGTGATCAGCGGCGAAAAGAACCTGCTCGACGTCGAGGAACTGTCGTCGAACATGAAACGCCTGCGCCAGTTGTTCGACCTCTTCGAACAACGCTCCAGCCTGATGCGCCTGCTCGATATCTCCAACCGCGCCGAAGGCGTGCGCATCTTCATCGGCGGCGAATCCGGCATCGCCACGCTCGACGAATGCAGCGTCATCGCCGCCCCCTACAGCGTGGACGGCCAGGTGGTCGGCTCGGTCGGCGTCATCGGCCCGACCCGGATGGCCTACGAGCGTGTCATCCCCATCGTCGACATCACCGCCCGCCTGCTCACCTCCGCCCTTTCCGGCAAGAACGACAACTGATGCCCCGCTTCCAGCCCGAACCGCCGTACCGCCACGGCACGCCCGCCGGCACCGCCGTCATCCTGGTCAACCTCGGCACGCCCGAGGCGCCGACCGCGCCGGCGCTGCGCCGCTATCTCAAGCAGTTCCTCTCCGACCCGCGTGTCGTCGAAATCCCCAAGGCGCTGTGGTGGCTGATCCTGAACGGCATCATCCTCAATATCCTGCCCAAGAAATCCGCCGCCAAGTACGCCTCCGTGTGGACCGACGAAGGTTCGCCGCTGCGCGTACATACCGAACGCCAGGCCAAGCTGCTCAAGGGACTGCTCGGCGAGCGCGGCCACCGGGTCGAGGTCACCTGGGCGATGCGTTACGGCCAGCCCTCGGTCGGCGCCGTACTCGACCGCCTCAAAGCCGCCGGCCACCGGCGCATCCTGATCGTGCCGATGTACCCGCAGTACGCCGCCAGCACCACCGCCACCGTCGTCGACGAAGCCGCTCGCTGGCTGCTGCAGACGCGCAACCAACCGGAGATGCGTTTCCTGCGCAACTACCACGACGACGCCGGCTACCTGGCGGCACTCGAAGCCAGCGTCCGTCGCCACTGGCAGCAGGTCGGTCCACTGGCCGACGGCGACCGGCTGCTCATGAGCTTCCACGGCCTGCCGAGACGCAGCCTCGACCTTGGCGACCCCTACTTCTGCGAATGCCACAAGACCGGCCGACTGCTCGCCGAACGGCTTGGCCTGCGCGACGACCAGTACCAGATCTGCTTCCAGTCCCGCTTCGGCAAGGCCGAATGGCTGCAGCCCTACACCGCGCCAACCCTGCACGCCTGGGGTCAGGCCGGCGTCCGTCGGGTTGACGTGATCTGTCCCGGCTTCTCCGCCGACTGTCTGGAGACGCTCGAAGAAATCGCCCAGGAAGGCCGCGACGATTTCCTTGCTGCCGGCGGCAAGGAATACCACTACATTCCGGCACTCAACGAGGCCCCGGACTGGATTGCCGCGCTCGGCGACCTCGTCGAGCGCCACCTTGGCGGCTGGGAGACGAAGGCAGAAGACAATCCGCAAGCGCTCGCCAGAAGCCTGGACGAAGCCAGAAAATTCGGGGCCGCAACTTAATTTCCCGCCGCGCCTGCCGTTAACAATGTGTCTGATCACATTGCCGGGAGGCCAACATGAAAATCGCCAGTGCCGAACTGCAATTGGCCTCATCGCACAGCAGCATGCAGCGTCACGAGGTCAGCGAGTCGCTGCGTGCCTGGGTTGGCCCCCAGCGCCCCGATTTCGAAGGCCGGGGCGCGGCGGGTGATGCACCTGCCCGCCCCCTGGTGGTGATTTCCGAGGCCGGCAAGGCGGCAGCGGCGGCGTCAGCGGCCGACAGTATCGACAAGGAAATCGAGGACCGCATCGACGAAGATCCGCGCATGCTGCTGATGCGCCTGATGCTCGAGGCACTGACCGGCAAGTCGACCCGCATCTTCGACGCGCGCGAACTCGCGGATCGTTCCCGTCCGGTCGATGTTCCGGCCCCGCCGGGCAACGCCGGCGGCCAGAATGCGAACGCCCCGGCCGGTTTCGGCATCGAATACGACTATCACGAATCCTATACCGAGGTTGAAGCCACCAGCTTCACCGCCAGCGGCACCGTCAAGACCGCCGACGGCAAGGAAATCCGCTTTGACATCACCCTGATGATGTCGCGCGCCTATCACGAGGAAAGTTCAATCAGCCTGCGACTGGGTGATGCGGCGCGCAAGGTCGACCCCCTAGTTCTCAACTTCTCGGGCAACGCCGCCAGCCTGCTGGATCAACGCTTCTCCTTCGACCTCGACAGCGATGGCAAGGAGGAGCAGATTTCCCGCCTGGCCAGTGGCAGCGCCTACCTGGTCTTCGATCGCAATGGCGACGGCAAGATCAACAACGGCAATGAAATGTTTGGCCCGAATTCCGGTGACGGCTTTGCCGAACTGGCGCAACTCGACGACGACGGTAACGGCTGGATCGACGAGAACGACAAGGCTTGGCAGAAGCTTAGCCTGTGGCAACCCGATGAAAATGGTTCGGGCGAGTTGAAATCCTTGAGCGAAAGCGGCGTTGGCGCGATCGCGCTGGCGCGCGTGGCGACGCCATTTGACCTCAAGGGAAACACGAATACGCTTTTTGGACAAATTCGCACTTCAGGAATTTTTTTGCATGAGAATGGCGCTGCTGGCACAATCCAACAAATAGACTTGGCCGTCTGAGACAAACTGACCAAGTCGTCACAACAAGGGTTGATAAAAATGCCGCGCTTTGCCGACTTGAAAATCTGGGTTCGCCTGACTGCTGCCATCTGGGTTGTCCTCGCACTGATCTGGGCCGGAGCCATCGTCTGGATGACCAACGTCAATCGCGATACCGCGATCAACCAGGCCAAGGATTTCTCGCAGAGCATTCACGAAATGACCATGGCCGGCCTCACCGGCATGATGATCACCGGCACCGTCGATCAGCGCGAGGTCTTCCTCGACCAGATCAAGCAGCTGTCGATCATCAAGGACCTGCACGTTGCCCGCAGCGAAGCCGTGATCAAGCTGTACGGTCCGGACACCAAGAGCAACCGCGAACTCGACGCGCAGGAGCAGAAGGTGATGCGCGAAGGCAAGCCTTACATCGCCGTCGAACACGAGGGCGGCAGTTCCTTCCTGCGCGTGATCAACCCGACCAACGCCTCGTCCAACTACCTCGGCAAGGACTGCATCGTTTGCCACCAGGCTCCGGAAGGCACCGTTCTCGGTCTGGTCAGCATGAAGGTCTCGCTCGACTCGGTTGAGGCCGAAGTCGCCAGCTTCCGCCTGAAGATTGCCGGCGCCGCCCTCGGCGCCCTCGGCGCACTGCTGCTGATCATCTACTTCCTGACCCACCATTTCGTCACCGTACCGCTCGACCACCTGCGCAGCGGCCTGCGCGACATCGCCCGCGGCGAAGGCGACCTGACCCGTCGCCTGCCGGTCAAGGGACGGGACGAGGTCGGTCAGTCGGCCCAGGTATTCAACGAAATGATGGGCAACTTCCAGCAACTGGTCAGCCAGGTCCGCGATGCCGCCGCCCAGGTTTCGGCCCGGGTTGCCGCGCTGTCCGACAGTGCCGACCGGGTTTCCCAGAGTTCGCACCTGCAGAACGAGAAGTCCAACGATGCAGCGACTGCGGTCGAACAACTGGTCTCCAGCATCTCGTCGATCGCCCAGAGCGCCGAACATGTTCAGCACCAATCGCAGGAAAGCCTGGCCCGGGCCAACGAAGGCAGCCGCAACCTGCAGACCCTGCTCGGCGAAATGAATGTCGTCGAAAGCGCCGTCAAGGAAATGGCCGACTCGGTGAACAACTTCGTGCGCAACACCGAATCGATCACGATGATGACCCGCGAGGTCAAGGACATCGCCGAGCAGACCAACCTG
>DKNF01000154.1:6516-14707 GCA_002470165.1 Betaproteobacteria bacterium UBA7395
CAACCTGCTGGCGCTCAACGCCGCCATCGAGGCAGCCCGCGCCGGCGAACAGGGCCGCGGCTTCGCCGTGGTTGCCGACGAAGTCCGCAAGCTGGCCGAAAAATCGTCGCGCTCGGCCAGCGAGATCGACACCATCACCGCCAGCCTGAGCGCCCAGTCGGTGGCCGTCCGCCGCAGCATCGAGGCCGGCATGCACCATCTGGAAAGCAGCCAGGCCGCCGTCGCCTCGGTTTCCAGCGTCCTGCAGGCGACCAACGGCTCGGTCAGCGAAGTCGGTCAGGGGCTCGACGCCATCGCTGCCGCCACCGAGCAGCAACGACGCTTCTCCGGCGATGTCGAGACGAGTATCGAGGCGATTGCCGGCATGGCGCGCAGCAATACCGGCGCCGTCGAGCAGACGGCCGGTGCCGCGCACGATCTCAAGCGCCTGGCCGATGGCCTGGCCAACCTGGTCGGCCGTTTCAAGGTCTGAGTTTCAGGATCCCGGCAGCGCCTTCGGCCTGCCGGGATGAATCAATCGGGTGCCAGTTCGAGGCTGAAACCGCTGCCGTACTGGGAGCTTTTCTCTGGCGCCAGCGCCGCCTGCCCCAGACTGGCGGCGATCTTGTTGACCTCGCGCATGCGCTCGATCATCTTCGCCAGCAAGGCGTTGCGCATGCGCTCGACCAGTTCCTCGGACGACAGAGCCAGCGCGGCTGCATTGATTTCGAGGAACAGCGTCGGCTCGAGCGAGACCACCGTGGCATGACGCAGATCGCTCGACGGATGCAGGAAGGCCACCTCGCCGACCGGTTCGCCGGCTGACAGACGGCACAGCGCCTTGCCGGCGATCGAGATTTCGACGCAACCGGAAATGATGATCCCGAACAGCTTGTTGTTGCTGCCCTCGCGGATCAGCGCGACATTCGGCGCAATTTCGCGCCAAACCGAAACCCGCAGCACCTCCCACAGTTCGATGTTTTCGAACTCGGTGAAGAACTGCAGCCGCCGCAACTGCTCGAAGCGACGGTTGTCCTGCTCGGTCTGGTCCTCTTCGAGCATCTGGTAGCGAACGGCGGAAAGATCCTTGGCCATTTCCGCCCCGTTGCGGTAGCGGCTGTAGAGGTCCTTTTCCAGCGCCTTGCGCAGGATCGCGTTGAGCCCTTCGGGCAGGTTCGGATTGAGCGAGGTGACCGCCGGCGCATCGGTATTGACGATCTTGTACACCAGCGTCGCCTGGTTGTTGGCACGGAACGGCAGCCGCCCGGTGAGCAACTGGAACAGCACCACGCCCAGCGAGTAGAGATCGGTCTTCTGATTGAGCGGATAGGCCTTGATCTGCTCGGGCGACATGTAGGCGGGCGAGCCGACCCCCATGATGAAGGTCGAGTCGCGGTCCATGTCCTTGTTCATGTTCAGGGCCAGGCCGAAGTCGGCGATCTTGGCTTCGTCGTTGGCCGCAACCATGATGTTCGCCGGCTTGATGTCGCGATGGATGATGCCCTGCCGGTAGGCGGCGTCAAGCGCCATGCAGCACTTGAAGATGATGCCGATGACCCGGTGCATGGGCAGCAGCTTGTCGATCCGGCAGTGCTGCTCGAGGCTGAAACCGTCGACATATTCCATCGCCAGATAGGCAAAATCGTCCTCGACCACGGCATCGTAGACGCGCACGATGTTTGGATGATCGAGCCGCTTCGATACCATGCCTTCATTCTGGAACAGCTTGCGCATGCGCCGCGACATGGCGGCGCAATCCTGGCCGAAGCGGATGACCTTGACGGCCACCTGGCGCCCCTCGTCCGGGTCGTCGCAAAGGTAGACCGTGGCGGTCGCGCCCTTGCCCAACTCTCGAATTACGCGGTATTTGCCTATCGTTTCCATGACCGACGATCTGAAGATGCCCTGCTGCCCGGATGCTAGCACGGGCGCGGCAGCAGCACTGTAAACAAGTGTGATCAAAAAGTTCCCGAAAGCCTCTTGAAAACCGGCGAACGATCCCCAACTGCTTCGACAGTCTTTTTGGAGAAATGTGCATGTCCAATCCGGAAACCCCGCAGGAAAACCAGCCCGACATCGAAGTTGATGCCGCAGCAGCGCCGCAGGAATCGCATACCGACACCCTGCCCAGCATCGAAGAACAGATCCGCAACCTCGAACTCAAGGTCGCCGAAACCCACGATGCCTGGCTGCGCGCCAAGGCCGAAGGCGAGAACATCCGCCGCCGCGCCCAGGAAGACATCAGCAAGGCGCACAAGTTTGCCGTCGAGAAGTTTGCCGGCGAACTGCTGGCCGTCAAGGACAGCCTGGAGGCCGCGCTGGCCGTGCCGGAACAGACCGTCGAAAGCTTCCAGTCCGGCGTCGAGCTGACGCTCAAGCAACTGGTTGCCGCCTTTGAAAAGAATGCGCTGATCGAGGTCAATCCGGCCGGCGAGAAGTTCGATCCGCACAAGCACCAGGCGATCGGCATGGTCGATTCCGACCAGGAAGCCAACACCGTCGTCACCGTCTTGCAGAAGGGCTACCTGATCGCCGACCGCGTGCTGCGTCCGGCGCTGGTCATGGTCGCCAAGGGCAAATAATCCACTTGAAATCCGGGGCGCCGCCCCCAATTCACGAACATCGGTAATTCACTTTCAGGAAAGAACATCATGGGCAAGATCATCGGTATCGACCTCGGCACCACCAACAGCTGCGTCGCCATCATGGAAGGCGGCACCCCCAAGGTCATCGAAAACGCGGAAGGCGCTCGCACCACGCCGTCGATCATCGGCTACACCGACGACGGCGAGATCCTGGTCGGCGCCCCGGCCAAGCGCCAGGCCGTGACCAACCCGAAGAACACGCTGTACGCCGTCAAACGCCTGATCGGCCGCCGCTTCGAAGAGAAGGAAGTGCAGAAGGACATCGCGCTGATGCCGTTCAAGATCGTCAAGGCCGACAACGGTGACGCCTGGGTCGAAGCCCGCGACAAGAAGATCGCGCCGCCGCAGGTTTCCGCCGAAGTGCTGCGCAAGATGAAGAAGACCGCCGAAGACTACCTCGGCGAGGAAGTCACCGAAGCGGTCATCACCGTGCCGGCCTACTTCAACGACAGCCAGCGCCAGGCCACCAAGGACGCCGGCCGCATCGCCGGTCTGGAAGTCAAGCGCATCATCAACGAGCCGACCGCTGCCGCACTGG
Source organism: Betaproteobacteria bacterium UBA7395 (assembly GCA_002470165.1). Lineage (GTDB taxonomy): Bacteria > Pseudomonadota > Gammaproteobacteria > Burkholderiales > Rhodocyclaceae > Azonexus. The sequence continues at coordinate 9,679 of DKNF01000154.1, forward strand.
CCTTCGGCATGGACAAAGTGTCCGGCAAGGACAAGAAGATCGCTGTCTATGACCTCGGCGGCGGCACCTTCGACATCTCGATCATCGAGATCGCCGACGTCGATGGCGAAAAGCAGTTCGAAGTGCTGGCCACCAACGGCGACACCTTCCTCGGCGGCGAAGACTTCGACCAGCGCCTGATCGACTACATCATCGACGAGTTCAAGAAGGAATCCGGCGTCGACCTGAAGAAGGACGTGCTGGCCCTGCAACGCCTCAAGGAAGCCGCCGAGAAGGCCAAGATCGAGCTGTCCTCGAGCCAGCAGACCGAAGTCAACCTGCCCTATATCACTGCCGATGCTTCCGGTCCGAAGCACCTGGCACTGAAGATCACCCGCGCCAAGTTTGAGTCGCTGGTCGACGAACTGATCGAGCGCACCGTCGCCCCCTGCCTGACCGCGCTCAAGGACGCCGGCTGCAAGATCGGCGACATCGACGACGTGATCCTGGTCGGTGGTCAGTCGCGCATGCCCAAGGTCCAAGAGAAGGTCAAGGAAGTGTTCGGCCGCGAGCCGCGCAAGGACGTCAACCCGGATGAAGCCGTCGCCGTCGGCGCCGCCATCCAGGGCGGCGTGCTGCAGGGCGAGGTCAAGGACGTGCTGCTGCTCGACGTGACCCCGCTGTCGCTCGGCATCGAAACCCTGGGCGGCATCATGACCAAGCTGATCCAGAAGAACACCACGATCCCGACCAAGGCCTCGCAAGTCTTCTCGACCGCCGACGACAACCAGGCCGCCGTGACCATCCACGTGCTCCAGGGTGAACGCGAAGTGGCGTCCGGCAACAAGAGCCTCGGCCAGTTCAACCTGGAAGGCATCCCGCCTGCCCCGCGCGGCACGCCGCAGATCGAGGTCATCTTCGACATCGACGCCAACGGCATCATGCACGTCACCGCCAAGGACAAGGCCACCGGCAAGGAAAACAAGATCACCATCAAGGCCAACTCCGGCCTGAGCGAAGAAGAAATTCAACGCATGGTCAAGGACGCCGAGCTGCACGCCGAAGAGGACAAGAAGGCGCACGAACTGGCCGACGCCCGCAACCAGGCCGACGGCATGGTGCACATGGTCAAGAAGTCGCTGACCGAATACGGCGACAAGCTGGATGCGACCGAGAAGGAAGCCATCGAAGCCGCCATCAAGGACGTCGAAGACGTGCTGCGCGACGGCGACAAGGACGTCATCACCGCCAAGACCGAGGCCCTGTCGGCCGCGGCCCAGAAGCTGGGTGAAAAGATGTACGCCCAGCAACAGGCCGAAGCCGGCGCCGCCGGTGCCGCCGGTGGCGAACAGCCGAAGGAAAAAACCGTCGAAGGCGATGTCGTCGATGCCGAATTCACGGAAGTGAACAAGGACAAGAAGGCTTAAAACGGACGCCTGCGCGCCGTTTCAAGTGGCCGGATCGAAGCGGACGCGCAGGCGCCGCTTGATCCGGCCTTTGTGCAGTAACTGACGGGAACCAGTCATGTCTAAACGCGATTTTTACGAAATCCTCGGTGTCAACCGCGACGCCTCGGACGACGAAATCAAGAAGGCCTACCGCAAGCTGGCCATGAAGTACCACCCCGACCGGAATCCGGACAACCCGGCGGCCGAGGAAAAATTCAAGGAAGCCAAGGAAGCCTACGAGATCCTGTCGGATGGTCAGAAGCGTGCTGCCTACGACCAGTACGGCCATGCCGGCGTCGACCCGCAGGCCGGCATGGGCGGGTTCGGCGGTGGCGGCGGTGCCGGTTTTGCCGACGCCTTCGGCGGCATCTTCGACGAAATCTTCGGTGGCCGTAGCGGCGGTGGCGGCGGACGTTCCAACATCTACCGCGGTGCCGATCTGCGTTACAACCTGGAAATCACGCTTGAACAGGCCGCGCACGGCACCGAGACCAAGATCCGCATCCCGACCATGGAGGAATGCGACGTTTGCCACGGCTCGGGCGCCAAGGCCGGTACCCAGCCGAAAACCTGCCCGACCTGTGGCGGCTCCGGCCAGGTCCGCCTGCAACAAGGCTTCTTCTCGATCCAGCAGACCTGCCACAAGTGCCACGGCACCGGTCGCTTCATTGCCGACCCGTGCAAGAACTGCGGCGGCGCCGGTCGCATCAAGCAGCACAAGACGCTGGCGGTGAAAATCCCGGCCGGCGTGGATGAGGGCGATCGCATCCGACTCGCCGGTGAAGGTGAGCACGGCGTCAACGGCGGCCCGCCGGGCGACCTCTACGTACAGATCCATCTCAAGCAGCACCCGGTATTCCAGCGCGATCACAATGACCTGCACTGCGAGATGCCGATCTCGTTCACCACCGCCGCCCTCGGCGGCGAGATCGAAATCCCGACACTGGACGGCGCCGCGGCCATCAAGATCCCCCCGGAAACCCAGTCCGGCCGGGTCTTCCGCTTGCGCGGCAAGGGCATCAAGGGGGTTCGCAGCCATACGCACGGCGACCTGCTCTGCCATGTCGTCGTCGAAACGCCGGTCAACCTGACCGACCGCCAGAAGGAACTGCTGCGCGAACTGGAAGAATCGAGCAAGGACTCCGACCATAAGCACAATCCCCGCGCCAAGTCGTGGATGGACAAAGTGCGGGAGTTCTTTGGCGAGTAACCGGCTTTCGTCGAGGGACAATCGTGGCACATTGTGTCGCCACGATTGTCCCGCCCAGCCTTTCCACTGCTAGAATCGCAGCAGGTTCCAGGGAGAGAGGCTACAGCATGAAGGTTTTCAAGCAAATTGCCGCGGCTTGTGCCATGGCGCTTTCCACGGTTAGCTGGGCAGACCCCGGGCTGACCGATACCAGCATCACCATCGGCATGTCCGCCCCCTTCTCCGGGCCCAACGGCGCCTACGGCGAAGACATGCGGCAAACCATCCAGTCCTATTTCGAGCAACTCAACAGGTCCGGCGGCATCAACGGCCGCAAGCTGCAGTTGGTGGCGCTCGACGACGGCTATGAAACGGAACGCACGGTTGCCAACACGCGCAGCCTGATCACCGAGAAGAACGCCTTCGCGCTGCTCTCCTTCTACGGCTCAAGCCCGACCACCGAGGCCATGAACACGGTTTTCGGGCCGGCCAAGGTGCCGCTGGTCGGGACCATTTCCGGCGCCGACACGCTGCGCCAGCCGATCTCGGCCAATCCGAACTCGCGCTACATGTTCCACGTCCGCGCCAGCTATGCCGATGAAACCGAAGCCATCGTCAACCAGATGGTTTCGATCGGCCTGCGCAGCATCGCTGTCTTCTACCAGAACGATGGCTTCGGCAAGGCCGGCCTCGACGGCGTCACCGCCGCGCTGAAAAAACACAACCTGACCCCCTCGGCGGTCGGTACCGTCGAGCGTAATTCGCTCAACGTCAATGCTGCGGTCCAGTCGATCGCCAAGAGCAACCCCCAGGCAGTGGTCATGGTCACGCTCTATAAACCGACCGCAGCCTTCGTCCGGGCGATGAAGCGCGCCGGGCAGAATCCGATGTTCATGACCCTGTCGCCGGTCGGTACCGAGCAACTGGTCCAGGAACTGGGCCCCGAAGCCCGCGGCATCGGCATTTCCCAGGTTGTCCCCTACCCCTGGAACGACATCGTGCCGGTCGTCCGCGATTACCAGAAACTCGGATCCAAGGGCGGCAACTTCTCCTATTACGGCCTGGAAGCCTACCTGACCGCACGCACCATGGTCGAAGGCCTGCGTCGTGCCGGCCGCGACCTGTCGCGCGACAAGCTGATCACCGCCCTGGAATCGATGAGCGGCGCCGATCTCGGCGGTTACCGCATCAACTATTCGGGGACGGCGCGTCACGGCTCGCGGTTTGTCGAATTGACCGTGATCGGCCCGGGCGGCAAAGTCCTGCGCTGAAACCCTGGCGATATCAATGAAAACGGCCCGCCAGTGCGGGCCGTTTTCATTTCGGGCGGGGGATGCTCAGGCCCGGCGCCAAGTCGTGCCTTGCGGACTGTCGTCGAGAACGATGCCGGCCGCCTTGAGTTCGTCGCGAACCCGGTCGGCAGTCGCGAAATCACGCGCTTTTTTGGCTTCTGCACGCTGCGCGATCAGCGCCTCGATCGCTGCTTCATCCAGCCCGCCGGCCGCGGGGCCGGCGCGCAGGTAAGCCAGGGGCTCGCGCTCGAGCAGACCGATGACGCCACCGAGCGCCTTGAGCAAGCCGGACAAGTCGCCCGATTTCTGGCGATTGGCCTCGGCGGCCAGTTCGAACAGTACGGCAATCGCCCCGTGCGAATCGAAATCCTCGTTCAGCGCCGCCGCGAAGCGGGCGGCATACCCTTGCATCCAGTCGATCTCGACCGGCTTGGGCGGCACGTCACGCAACGTGAAGTAGAGGCTGTCGAGCGAACGCTTGGCGTCGTCGAGATGGGCGTCGGAGTAGTTCAGCGGACTGCGGTAGTGCGCACGCAGGATGAAGAAACGGACGACTTCCGCATCGTAATTCTCGAGCACGGTGCGGATGGTGAAGAAATTGCCCAGCGATTTCGACATCTTCTCGTTGTCGACCCGCACGAAGCCGTTGTGCATCCAGTAATTGACGTAGCTGCAGCAGTTGGCGCCCTCGGACTGGGCAATCTCGTTCTCGTGGTGCGGGAATTGCAGATCCTGGCCGCCGCCATGGATGTCGAAGTGCTTGCCGAGCAGCGACGAACTCATCGCCGAGCACTCGATGTGCCACCCCGGCCGACCGTCGCCCCAGGGCGATTCCCAGGCCGGCTCACCCGGCTTGGCATGTTTCCAGAGCACGAAATCGAGCGGATCCTGCTTGGCGTTATCGACCTCGACCCGTTCGCCGGCGCGCAGGTCGTCGAGCGACTTGCCCGAAAGCTTGCCGTAGCCGGGGAACTTGCGCACCGCGTAATTGACGTCGCCGTCCGCCGCCTGGTAGGCCAGGCCCTTGCGCTCAAGCTCGCGGATGATTTCCTGCATCTGCGGCACGAATTCGGTCGCCCGCGGTTCATGATCGGGCCGGAGCACGCCCAGCGCATCGGCGT
>DKNF01000151.1 GCA_002470165.1 Betaproteobacteria bacterium UBA7395
GCGCCGGCCAGCAGGGCGGCGGCGGTCGTTTCGGTCCGGGTCATGTCGCGCAATTCACCCGCCGCCGCAGCCGGCCGGTGCAGATGGCCGATCACGCGCAGACCGTAGGCGGCACCGACCAGCATGGCGACGCCCAGCGCCACCACCCAGAAACCCCAGCGCTGGAAGGCCCCGACCAGCACATGCAGCTCGGCGATGAAGCCGGCACTGGCCGGCAGACCGATGGCCGCCAGCAGGCCGAAGGCGATGAAGAAAGCGAAACGCGGCGCCCGGCCGAGCAGCCCGTCGTAATCGCCCAGGTCGCGGCTGTGCGTACGCTGGTAAAGCAGGCCGACGACCAGGAACAACAGGGCGGCGGCCAGCCCGTGGGCAACCATCTGCAGGACGGCGCCGTTGATGCCGGCCAGGTTGAGCGAGGCAATGCCGAGCAGGACCACGCCCATGTGCGAAATCGACGAATAGGCGACCATGCTCTTCAGGTCCTGCTGGCGCCAGGCCAGCAGCGCGCCATAGAGCAGGCTGAGCAGGGCGAGCACGGCCAGCCAGCCCTGGACGGCGACAAAGGCGGCGGGAAGCGTCTCGGCGGCACGCAGCAGACCGTAAGCGCCCATCTTGAGCAGTACGCCGGAGAGCAGGATGGATACCGGGCTGGGCGCCTCCACATGGGCCAGCGGCAACCAGCCGTGCAGCGGCACGATCGGCATCTTGACGGCAAAGCCGATGAACAGTCCGGCGAAGATCAGCAACTGCATGTTCTGCGGCAAGACCCGCCCGCCCTCGGCCATGTCGTTCATGGCAAAGCTGTGCCCGGGCGCCGCGTCGTAGAGGAAGAGCAGCGCCACCAGCATGAACACCGAACCGCCCAGCGTATACAGGAAGAAGTTCAGCGCCGCGCGCTGCCGGTTCTCGCCGCCCAGACGATCGATCATGAAGAACAGCGGAATCAGCGTCGCTTCCCAGAAAACATAGAACAGCGACCAGTCGCGGGCGGTGAACACGCCGAACATCGCCGACTGCAGCAGGAAGAGCAGAACGAAATAGAGCCGTCCGCCGCCGTTCATGGTGCGCGACACCAGCACCGCCACCAGCGTCAGCAAGGCGGTCAGCAGCACCATGGCCAGCGAGATGCCATCGATGCCCAGCGCAAAATACGAACCCAGGCGTGCGTTCCAGGCGCGGCTCTCGTACATCTGCACGGCGTCACCGTCAGGGTCGAAATGCCAGGCAAGGAACAGGGTCAGCAGCAGCGAGACGAGTGCGAAAACCAGCGCCAGCCGCCACAGCGACTGCCGTCCGCGTCCCGGGAACACCCCCAGCAGGCAGGCGCCCAGCACTGGCATGAACACCAGCAGCTTCAGCACCCCCGCCTCCGCCCTGCCTGATCTCTTGTTTTCATCCGCCGGATTATGCCAGTCGAAGCTTGCGCTTGGGCAAAACGCGAAAATTGCCAGGCGGGCTGCAATTCCTTGCCCGCACGAAAATAGTTTCAGTTACAATTTGGCAGTTTTGCAATTTTCAAAGACGACAATGGCAGACAGCGAATTCCTCAGTACGCGGCAAGCCGCCCAGCGCCTCGGCGTATCCTTGGGCACGGTCCAGAACATGGTCGAGAACGGCGTGCTTGACGCCTGGAAGACCGCCGGCGGCCATCGCCGCATTCCGGCAAGCTCGGTCGACAACCTGCTGGCCAAACGGCGCAAGCAGATTTCCCGTCCCGGCGAACAGGGCGGACAGATCGACATCCTGGTGGCCGAGGACGATCCGACCCTGCAGAAGCTTTACCAGATCACCTTCGACAGCTGGAAGCTGCCGCTCAGCCTGCGCATCGTCGGCGACGGTTTCGAAGGTCTGTTGCAGGTCGGCCAGCAGATGCCCGACATCCTGATCGCCGACCTGATGATGCCCGGGATGGACGGCTTCGAGATGATCAAGCGCCTGCGCGCGATGCCCGACCTGAGCCCGATGGACATCATCGTCGTCAGCGCCATCGACAGCGCCGAAGTCAGACAGCGCGGCATCCCCGCCGATGTCACGGTATTCGGCAAGCCGATCCCCTTCCACGAAATCAAGGGCTTCGTTCTGGGCCGTCTGGCAGCACGTCAACGCATCTGAAACACACACCCGCCTGTAAGCTGCCATTAAGAAAGCGCAGGCACGATAGGGGCTGATTTTTTTCCGACAATAAAAACCACCAGGAGACAAATATGGGATGGTTCGGAAACAACGGGGCGCTGGACAAGGTCGACCGCGATATCGCCGCCATCGCGGACGGGCAAGCCGACCTGGCCCATAACATTGGCACGCAGGGCAGCGATGCGGCGGGGCGAATTTCGGCCAACCTCAACCGCTTCTTCACCCGTATCCGCGGGCTGATCACCCATTCGCGCAGCAGCAGCGTCAGCATTGCCGCCGATGCCGCCCGGATGAATCACCTGGTGCAACTGACCGGCGACGCGGTTCGCCGTCAGGAAGCCCTGGCCGCCGACATCTTCGAATCGAGCAACCGGGTCAACCTGGCGGTCAGCGAAGTGGCGGTCAATTCGGATGCCATCCAGGCGTCGACGCAGAACAACCTGGACCTGGCGCAACGCTCGCTGTCGCAGATGGAAGCCGTGGCTACCACGATGCGCTCGACCAACGAACACATCGAACACTTCTCGACCACGGTCGGCGAACTGCACACCAGCTCGATGAAGATCAACGAGATCGTCTCGCTGATCAACGACATTTCCGACCAGACCAACCTGCTCGCGCTCAATGCCGCCATCGAGGCCGCCCGCGCGGGCGAGGCCGGACGCGGCTTTGCCGTGGTCGCCGACGAAGTGCGCAAGCTCGCGGAAAAGGTCAAGACTGCCACCCTGGTCATCGGCCAGAACACGCAATCGATGATCAACCTGGTCTCCGATACCTCGGCCAAGACCCAGACCATCGTCGGCGAGGTCACCCGTGCCAACGAGTACGTCGAAACCTCGGCCAACGACCTCGGCACCATGGTCAGCGACTTCAAGCGCACGACCGAGCAACTGTCGACCATCGCCAGCGCGATCTACAACCTGCGCGAAAGCAACCAGTCGATCCACCGCGAGGTCGAGGAAATCCGCAACCATTCCGTCGATATCTCCGGACGCATGAAGCAGTGCCAGGAGTCGGCCAAGACCCTGCGCGAATCGACCGAAGACCTGCAATGCACGCTCGCCGATTTCCGTACCGGCAACAGCATGTTCGACACCCTGCACGACCGTTGCGCCGATTTCCGCAACAGCGTTGCCGGCATCCTGCAGAAGCTGGCCGACCGCGGCGTCAATGTCTTCGACCAAGCCTACAAGGACATCCCCGGCTCCAATCCGAAGCGCTTCACGACGGCCTACGACGGACAGTGCGACAAGGAACTGACCGCCCTCTACGACCGCCTGCTGGTCGACGTGCCGGGCCTGGTCTATTCGCTGGCGGTGGACAGCAACGGCTATGCGCCGGCTCACAACGGCGTTTTCTCCAATCCGCCCAGCGGCGACCCGGCGGTCGACCTGACCAAGTGCCGGCACAAGCGCATCTTCAACGACCCGGTCGGCCTGAAACTGGCCAAGAACCAGAAGTCATCGCTGTTCCAGACCTACGTCCGCGACACCGGGGAAATCCTCAACGACCTGTCGATGCCCATCATCATCAACGGCCGCCACTGGGGCGCCGTGCGTATCGGTTTCAAGACCGAACTGGTCGCCTGAGCGCTCAGTAAACGATGTCCACGTTTTCCGGCTGCAGCCAGCCGGAAAGCGCTTCCAGCAGCGCGTCGTCGAGACGGACCCGCAGTTCGTCGCCGACCAGCAGTTCGCATTCGGCCGAGGCATTGCGGTAACGGATGCGCACTGCCGCCGGTCCCGGTGCGAAGGGCTGTAACAAGCTGCGCAGCCGGCGAGCATCCGAACTGCCGTTCATCTTCAGCAACAGGTGCTTGGCAAAACGCGCCCGCGCCTCGCCCAGCGTCATCAGGCGCTCGGCGGCGACGGCGTTGCCGCCGGAAAAATCGTCGTAGCGGACCTTGCCTTCGACGAGCAGGATTTCGTCGGTGACGATCTTGTTGCGCTCGGCCTCGAACAGTTCGTTGAACACCGATACCTCGACCATCGCCGTGCCGTCGTCGAGCTGGACGAAGAGCATCTTGCCGCGCCGGGTCATCTGCGTGCGGACGCCGACGACGATGCCGGCCAGCACCTGGAGTTCCTTGGCCGGTTCAAGGCGGTTCAGGGGGCGCCGGACGAAACGCGACAACTCCTTCTTGTAGGTGTTGTACGGATGACCGGAGAAGAAGAAACCGAGCGCGGTCTTTTCTTCCATCAGTTGCGTACGCTCGTCCCAGGGCTTGACCGTGATGTACTGCGGCGCATGCGCCTCGGCGACGTCGCCGATGTCGAACAGGCTGGTCTGCATCGCGTTGCGTTCGGACTGCTCGGCGAATTCCATGGCGATGCCGACCGAGGCCAGCAGTTTGTGCCGGTCGGTGTCGATGCAGTCGAAGGCGCCGGCCTTGATCAGCGCCTCGATGGTGCGGCGGTTGACCATGCGCTTGTCACAGCGCTGGCAGAAATCGAACAGATCCTTGAACGGCCCGCCGGCCTCACGCGCGCGCAGGATGTCATTGACCGCCTGCTCGCCGGTACCCTTGACCGCCCCCAGACCGTAGCGGATGGTGTCGCGGTCGACCGGCTCGAAGCGGTAGGCCGAGGCGTTCACGTCCGGGCCGAGCACCTTGACCTTGTTGGCGATCGTGTCTTCGTAGAAGATCTTGACCGTATCGGTGTTGTCCATGTCGGACGACATGGTCGCGGCCATGAAGGCGGCGCAGTGGTAACGCTTGAGCCAGGCGGTGTGGTAGGTGACGACGGCGTAGGCGGCGGTATGCGACTTGTTGAAGCCGTATTCCGCGAACTTGGTCATCAGGTCGAACAGCTGTTCGGCGAGCGCCGGGTCGTAGCCGCGCTCCTTGGCGCCGGCAGCGATGGTCTCGCGGTGCTTGGCCATTTCCTCGGGCTTCTTCTTGCCCATCGCCCGGCGCAGCATGTCGGCGCCACCGAGCGTGTAGCCGCCGATGATCTGCGAAATCTGCATGACCTGTTCCTGATACACGATGACGCCGTAGGTCGGCGACAGGCAGGCGGTCAGGTCGGGGTGGAAGTAGTCGATGGCCTGCTGGCCTTTTTTCCGCAGGATGAAGTCGTCGACCATCCCGGAGCCGAGCGGGCCCGGACGATAGAGCGCGAGCACGGCGATGATGTCTTCGAAACGGTCGGGCGCGAGCTTCTTCAGCAGCTTCTTCATGCCCTCCGATTCAACCTGGAAGATCGCCGTGGTGTTGGCGTCTTTGAGGATCTGGTAAGCCCCCGGGTCCTCGAAACCGAGCGACATCAGGTCGAGCTTCTCCCCGGTCATGCGCTCGATGTACTTGAGCGCCAGTTCGATGATGGTCAGGTTGCGCAGGCCGAGGAAGTCGAACTTCACCAGACCGGCCTTTTCCACGTCGTCCTTGTCGAACTGCGACACCGGCGAGGCATCGCTGCCGGTGGCCTGGTAGATCGGGCAGAAGTCGGTGATGCGCCCCGGCGCAATCAGCACGCCGCCGGCGTGCATGCCGACGTTGCGGGTCAGGTCCTCAAGACGGCTGGCCAGATCGAACAGTTCGCGGATGGTTTCACCGTCGCCGTCGCCCTGCATCATTTCCTTGAGCTGCGGCTCCTGCTCCAACGCTTCGGCCAGCGACACCGGCTTGTTCTGGACGATGGGGATGAGCTTGGAAATGCGGTCGCACATCGAGTACGGCAGGCCGAACACGCGGCCGACGTCGCGGATCACCGCCTTCGACGACATGGTCCCGAAGGTGGCGATCTGGCTGACTGCCTCGGCGCCGTAATGCTCGCGCACATACTCGATGACGCGCCAGCGGTTGTCCTGGCAGAAGTCGATGTCGAAGTCGGGCATCGACACCCGCTCGGGGTTGAGGAAGCGCTCGAACAGCAGCGCGTAGGCGAGCGGATCAAGGTCGGTGATGCGCAGGCTGTAGGCGACCAGCGAGCCGGCGCCGGAACCCCGCCCGGGACCGACCGGCACGCCGTTGTTCTTGGCCCAGTTGATGAAGTCGGCCACGATCAGGAAGTAGCCGGGGAAGCCCATCTGGATGATGGTGTTGCACTCGAAGGCGAGACGCTCGTCGTACTCGGGACGGCGTTGCTGGCGGACCTCCGGGTCGGGATAGAGTTCGGCCAGACGGACTTCGAGACCCTTCCTGGCTTCCTCGACCAGGAATTCGTCAATGGTCATGCCTGCCGGAATCGGAAAATCGGGCAGGAAGTTCTTGCCCAGCGTCATCTCGATATTGCAGCGACGGGCGATTTCCAGCGTGTTTTCCAGCGCCTCGGGCAGGTCGGCGAACAGTTCGACCATCTCCGCCTGAGTCTTGAAGTACTGTTCCTCGGTGTAGATCTTGGGCCGCCGGTGGTCGCCCAGCACATAGCCTTCGGCGATGCAGACGCGCGCTTCGTGGGCGCGGAAGTCGTCGCGGTTCATGAACTGGATCGGGTGCGTGGCGACCAGCGGAATGCCGGTTTCGCCCGCCAGATCGGCGGTCTGCTGGACGATGGCTTCCTGCTGCGGCTGGCCGTAGCGCTGGACTTCCAGGTAGAAGGCACCGGGGAAGATTGCTTCCCAGGCCCGCGCGCGCTCCATGGCCAGATCGAAGTTGCCGTTCAGCAGGGCTTCGCCGACGTCGCCCAGATGCGCACCGGACAGTGCGATCAAGCCGTCGCTACCGACTTCGGCAAACCACTCGCGGCGGATTTCGGCACGGTCGCGCCGACCGTCGACGGTGTAGGCGCGGGTCAGCAATTCGCACAACTGGCGGTAGCCCTGACGGTTGCGCACCAGCAGCAACAGGCGGCGCGGGTCTTCGGGCGCTTCCGGGCTGGCGATCCAGACATCGGCGCCGGCCACCGGCTTGACGCCCTTGCCGCGCGCGCCGGTGTAGAACTTGACCAGGCCGAACAGGTTGCCGAGGTCGGTCAGCGCCATGGCCGGCATGCCGTCACCGGCTGCCCGCTTGACCGCGTCGCCGATGCGGACGATGCCGTCGGTGACCGAATATTCCGAGTGGAGACGAAGATGAACGTAGCGCGGCGAATTCATCGCCGGGATTTTACCTCGCCAGACCTCAACGCGGCGGCATCACTTTCAAAACCAGGAGTCCCAGCACCAGCCCCCAGAACGCACTGCCGATGCCGAACAGCGACATCCCCGACGCGGTGGCCAGGAAAGTCACCAGCGCGGCTTCCCGCTCGCGCTCGCCGGCCAATGCCGCGCCCAGGCTGTTGCCGATGGTGCCGAGCAGGGCCAGCCCGGCAATCGCCGCAATCAGGGCGGCCGGCAGCGCACCGAACAAGGCAGCGACGGTCGCCCCGAACAGGCCGGTAAACAGGTAGAAGACGCCGGCCCACACCGACGCCCGGTAGCGCTGCGCCGGGTCGGGGTCGGCCGCCGGGCTCATGCAGATGGCGGCGGTGATTGCCGCCAGGTTGAAGGCGAAGCCGCCGAAGGGCGCCAGCAGCAGACCGGTGACACCGGTCCAGGTGATCAGCGGCGAGGCCGGCGTCTGGTAGCCATTGGCGCGCAATACCGCCAGACCGGGAACGTTCTGGCTGGCCATGGTGACGATGAACAGCGGCAGGCCGACGCCGATCAGCGTGGTCAATGAAAACGACGGTGTCGTCCACACCGGCAGCGCCAGTGTCAGGCTCACCGCCTCGGCGTGGATCATGCCGCCACCGGCTGCGACGAGCAGCCCGACCAGGAAGGCGAGCGGCACGGCGTAGCGCGGCAGCCAGCGACGACCGGCGAAATAGACGGCGAACATCGCCCCGACCAGCAGCAGTTCGCTGCTCAGCGAAGTGAACAGCGCCATCCCGAAGCGCGCCAGGACGCCGGCCAGCAGCGCCGCCGCCAGCGATTTCGGGACGTGGCGCATGATCGCCTCGAACAGCCCGAAAACGCCGCAGACGACGATCAGCGCCGACGCAAACAGGAAAGCGCCGATTGCCTCGCTCATCGGCACGCCGCTCAGGCCGACCGCCAGCAGCGCCGCCCCCGGCGTCGACCAGGCGGTCAGCACCGGCGCCTTGAACCACAGCGAAAGGCCGACCGAGGTGGCGAACATGCCGATGCCGAGCGCCCACAGCCACGAGCCGATGTGCTCGGCGCTACCGCCGGCGGCGCTCGCCGCCTGGAAAACGATCGCCGCCGAACTAGTGTAGCCGACGAGGACGGCGATGAAACCGGCGGTCAGGTGGGAGACGGAAAACAGGCGGCGCATGGCGGCAACATCCGGGAAAAACAGTCCGGCATCATAGCAGGTGGCTGGAGCCCGCCCGGCTTCTCGGTTACAGTCGTGGATCACCAACAATACCCATCGAGGAGACCTGAATGAGCGAAGAAGCCTGCCTGTTGCGCGACGACCGTGGCGACGGCCTGACCACCCTGACCCTGAACCGCCCCGGCCAGTTCAACTCGCTGTCGCGCGAGATGCTGACCGCGCTGCAGACCGAACTCGACGCCATTGCCGCCGACGAAACCGTCCGCGTCGTCGTCATCGCTGGCGCCGGCAAGGCCTTCTGCGCCGGCCACGACCTCAAGGAGATGCGCGCCAACCACAGCAAGGAATTCATGCAGGCGCTGTTCCGCCAGTGCGGCGAGCTGATGCTGACGATCACCCGCATGCCGCAGCCGGTGATCGCCCGCGTGCACGGCATCGCCACCGCCGCCGGCTGCCAGCTGGTGTCGATGTGCGATCTAGCGGTAGCCGCCGATGTCGCCAAGTTTGCCGTCTCCGGCATCAACGTCGGCCTCTTCTGCTCGACGCCGGCGGTCGGCCTGGCACGCAACCTGGGGCGCAAGGCGGCACTGGAAATGCTGCTCACCGGTGAATTCATCGACGCCATGGAAGCCCGCGCCAAGGGCCTGGTCAACCGCGTCGTCCCGGCCGATGCACTCGACGCCGAAATCGAGCGCCTGGCCGGGTCCATCCTCGCCAAGAGCGCCGTCGCCGTGCGCATGGGCAAGGGCATGTTCTACAAGCAGCTGGAAATGGGCCTCGCCGACGCTTACGACTACGCCGGCGAGGTGATGGCCTGCAACATGATGAGCGAAGACGCCGGCGAAGGCATCGACGCTTTCATGCAGAAGCGGCCGCCTAACTACAAGGGCTGCTGATCAGACCGGCGGCTGCCAGTCCCGGGGCAGGATGGCCGGGGCCGGGCGGCCGATGTAGTACCCCTGGGCACGGTGGATTTCCATGCGTTCGAGTTCGCGCAACACTTCCGGCGACTCGACGTACTCGGCAACCACCGCGATGCCCATTTCCCGCGCCAGCGAACGGATGCTGGTGACGAAGGTGCGGTCCTTGTCGCTGTTGAGCATGTTGGCGATGAAGTCGCCCTCGATCTTCAGGTAGTCGATCGGGAACCGGCGCAGGTAGTGGAAGGACGAGAAGCCCGAGCCGAAATCGTCGATCGCCAGCTTGAAGCCGTCGGCCTTCAGGTCGTTCAGGAAGCGTTCGAGCAGGGCCAGGTTCTTGACCGTGTCGCGCTCGGTGATCTCGAACACGATGCGGTCGGGCGGGATGCTGCTGGCGGCGATGATGCGGCGCAGGTCACGGGCGAATTCGCTGAACACCAGCGCACGCGGCGACAGATTGACGAAGATTTCGCCATCATGCCCCTGCTGCGCAAGGGAAAGCAGCGCCCGTTCGAGCACCAGCATGTCGAGGCGGTGGATGACGCCGATCTTCTCGGCGATCTCGACGAACTCGTCGGCGCGGATCATCTCGCCCTTGAGATCGATTCGCGACAGGACTTCATAGGCCACGATACGACGGTCGGCGACATCAAGGATGGGCTGGAACCAGGGAACGACGCGCTGATTCTCGATGGCCTCGATGACCATCAGGCTCTTCTGCGAGATGTCGCGGAAAATCTCGACCACGTCGTTCTGCGACGGCACCGCCACCTGATCCTTGCCCGCGGCCTTGGCGCGATACATCATGTTGTCGGCGAACATCAGCAGGTCCTTGGTGCTATCCGCATGATCCGGATACACCGCCAGGCCGATCGAGGCCGTACCGCGCAGGCGGACACCGTCCGCCGTCACGATTTCGAGTTGCTCGATGGCACTACGGACACGCTGGGCGACGACGACAACGGTTTCCTGGGTGGCCTCGGGCAGCAACGCGACGAATTCGTCGCCGCCGTAACGGGCCAGGATGTCGCCGTCGCGCAAGGCGCCCTGGACCTGACGGGCGAAGCGCTGCAGATAGGTATCGCCGACCGCGTGCCCGTGGGTGTCGTTGACCAGCTTGAAGTTGTCGAGATCGATCAGCAACAGGCCGAAGCTGTAACCATGGCGCTGGGCGCGGCCGACCTCGTAGGACGACAGTTCCCAGAAGACGCGCTGGTTGAACAGATCGGTCAGCGGATCGCGGGTCGCGTAATACTCCAGATCGCGGGTGTACTTGTAGATCGCCTTGACCGAACCGACCACGTTGAGCAGCGTGGACAGCACGCTTTCGACCACCAGGTAGCGGGTCTCGTCCTCGAGCACCCCGGCATGGACGCCGATCCCGACGATGCCGCCGATCTTCGGCTTGTCGACGAAGAAGGACTTGACCCGCAAGGCCACCTCGGCGTCGGTCAGCTCGACCACCGGCGCGCTGGTATTGGCGACGTGATGATGGATGGCAAAGGCGCCGTTATCGGCGAAGTTGGCCATCTGCAGGAGCTCCTGGCGAATGTAGTGCTCCATGCGCGCCCGCGTTTCCTGCGAAGCCGGGCCGTACCAGAAGACTTCCAGGTCGAACATCTCGTCGTCGATCTTGAAAATCGAGAACAGGGTGTGCGCCGGCAGGATGGTATTGATGTCGATGAGCAGGCGGCCCACGTACTCGCGCCAGTCGCGGACGACGTCGGCGGTGATGACGAATTTCTCCAGCAGGCCGATTTCGAAGGTCAGGATTTCCTTGTCCACGGCGATGCCGCGCAACTTGTCGAGCAGGCGACGCAGGGCCTGGTCGATGCGATTCAGTTCGACGAAGCCGAAATCGCGCTGAACCACGGCCAGCGCCTTGAGGTCGGATACCGCGCTGACCTGATCGAATTCTTCCTGCAGATTCTCGACCGCCCCCTCGATGCGCCGCCCGACCCACCAGACGGCACCGCCGGCCAGCAGGGCAACGAGCGGCAGCAGCAGGGCAAATGCCCACAACAGTTCGCGGCGGGCGTCGGCGAGCAGGCCGGCGTAATCCTGGCGCACTTCGATGGCGCCCAGGCTGACGCCAGGCGTTGCGTTGGCGTGACAGCCCAGGCATCGCTCGTCGGCGATCAGCGGATAGACGTGCCGGGCGGTTTCGCTGCTGTCGATACGTACCGCCTGACCGCTGGCCATGGCCGAGCGCAACACATCGTCGAGTTCTGGCTGCTCGATCACGCCATAGGTGTCGACCACCAGCTGGCCGCGGTAGATCTGCACCTGCATGTTGCTGCCTTCGCCGGAGCTGGCCACGCCGCGCAGGAAATCGTCGGCCTGGCTGCGGCTCCAGCCCTGGCTCATCAACTGGTACATGGCGGCAAAAGTGATCCGCGTTGCCGCGTCGGACGCGCGCGCGGCATTGGTGCGCACGATGTTGTCGAACACACGATCGAGCGACCAGTAGGCACCGCCGAAAAACAATGCTGCGACGACAGCCGATGTCGCCAGAATGAACCTGCTTATGCGCATAGCAATCTCCCCGGTGGGAGATTATCACCAAATGCAATAAATCGTACCGATCCGAGGCAAAAGTGAGAGACGTGACAAGGCACTGCGAGCACAAGCGGCGCTACAATCCGGCCATGCCGCGAGCCCCTTCCCTGCCGAAAAACCCCGCCCCGAACCTCCTGCACTGGCTGGCCGCCGTGACCTTCGTGCTGGCCCTGGCCGCCGCCTTCTGGCGGGCACCGCAACTGCCGCCCGGCGCTTTCGCCGAACCGTCC
>DKNF01000276.1 GCA_002470165.1 Betaproteobacteria bacterium UBA7395
CGCAGCGCAGCACGCCCATCTGGGCGCCGCGGCGGGCGCCGGCGGATTCGACGGTTTCGCAGGAGCGGTCGAAAACGCGCATGTAGGAGACCGGGCCGGAAGCGCGCGATTGCGTGCCCTTGACGCGGGCACCCTGCGGGCGGATCGAGGAGAAGTCGTAACCGACGCCGCCCCCGCGGCGCATGGTTTCGGCGGCATCCATCAGGGCCTTGTAGATGCCGGGGCGACCGTCGGTGTTCTCGACGATGGAGTCGCCGACCGGCTGCACGAAGCAGTTGATCAGCGTCGCCTGCAGGTCGGTGCCGGCGGCGGAGTTGATGCGGCCGGCCGGGATGAAGCCGTTTTCCTGGGCCCACAGGAAGCGGCCTTCCCAGTGCGCGCGGTCGGCTTCCTGCTCGACCTGGGCGAGTGCCCAGGCGACGCGCTTGCGCACGTCGTGTACGTTGGTTTCCTTGCCCTTGGCGTACTTTTCAATGAGGACTTCGCCGGAAATTTCCTGCTCCGGCAGCGGGGCGAATTGCGGCGGTGCAGGAATGTCGGTCAGCGACAACTGCTCGGCGATCTTGCTCATTGAAGACTCCTCTCGTCTGGTTTTGTATAGGTGCGATGAGGAAGGAATCTACTAGATGTAGTGTATCGAGGCAATACCTTGACTAGATGCAGTATGTTTGCTTCGGTCGGGTCGTGCTTCTGTCATGTGCCGGAAAAGCCCGAAAAAACAAGGCTCCGGCACCTTTCGGCGACGGAGCCCGGCAGCGAAAAAAAGATTTGTTAAAGCGCCAGCAGTGTTTGTGCGTGGTGGGCCATCATCCATTCCTCGTTGGTCGGAATGACCAGCACGTCGACGCTGCTGTTGCCGGCGCTGATGACCAGATCGTGGCGGGCGTTGGCTTCCGGATTGACGCGGATGCCCAGCCATTCGGCCTGCAGACAGACGCGGCGGCGGACTTCGGCGGCGTGTTCGCCGATGCCGCCGGTGAATACCAGCGCGTCGATGCCGCCGGCTGCGGCGACCAGCGAGCCGAGTTCGCGGACGATGCGGTAGCAGAACAGGTCGACCGCCTCACGCGCTTCCGGCTTGTCGCTCGACAGCAGCGTGCGCATGTCCTGGCTGATGCCGGAGACGCCGAGCAGGCCGGATTCCTTGTACAGGATGCGACTCATGTCCTTGACCGAGAGGCCCTTGGTTTCCATCAGGTGGAGGACCAGGCCGGGGTCGAGGTTGCCGCAGCGGGTGCCCATCATCAGGCCGTCGATGGTCGAGAAGCCGAGCGTGGTGGCGACGCACTTGCGGTTGACCATGGCCGCCATGCTGGCGCCGTTGCCGAGGTGGGCGACGACGACGCGGCCGTCGGCGCGGTGCGAATGCTGCGGCAGGGCCCGGGCGATGAATTCGTAGGACAGGCCGTGGAAGCCGTAGCGCTTGATGCCTTCGGCGGTCAGCGCGCGCGGCAGGGCGAACAACTGGGCGACTTCCGGCTGGCTGCGGTGGAAGGCGGTGTCGAAGCAGGCGACCTGCGGCACGTCGGGCAGCAGCGCCTGCAAGGCCTTGATGCCGGCGACGTTGTGCGGTTCGTGCAGCGGCGCCAGCGGGATGAAGCCGGTCAGGTGTTCGAGCACCTGGGCGTCGACCACGGTCGGCTGCGAGTAGAGGTCGCCGCCATGAACGACGCGATGGCCGACGCTGACGATCTGCCAGCCGGTGTAGGTGGCGAGGAACCACTTGAGCATGGCGTCGAGCGCCTGCGTGTGGCTGACCGCATCGCCGGCGATGAGCTGGTCGGCGATGCGCTCGCCGGCGCGGTTCTTGGCGATGAGCTTGGTGGCGTTGGTGCCGATGCCGTCGATCTGGCCGGAGACTTCGGCGTCGGGCGAGATCGGGTGATCGAGCGAAAAGAGGGCGAACTTGATCGAGGACGAACCGGCGTTGATCGTCAGGATGCCTTGTTTCATTGTCAGGAATTTCCCTTGTTACGGTTGGCGTGGGCGACCAGGGCGGCGATCACGCAGGAGGCGGTGCGCGTTTCGGCGGTGTCGGCGCGGCTGGTCAGGACGATGGGGACCTTGGTGCCGAGCACGATGCCGGCGGTCAGCGCATTGGCCAGGTATTCGAGCTGCTTGGCCACCATGTTGCCGGATTCGAGGTCGGGAACGACCAGGATTTCGGCATGGCCGGCGACCGCCGACTTGATGCCCTTGGTCTTGGCGGCGACGATGGAGACGGCGTTGTCGAAGGCCAGCGGACCGTCGAGGATGCCGCCCTTGATCTGGCCGCGGTCGGCCATCTTGCACAGGGCGGCGGCGTCGAGGGTGGACTGGATCTTCGGGTTGATGGTCTCGACCGCCGACAGGATGGCGACCTTGGGCTCCGGGATGCCGATCACGTGAGCAAGCTCGATGGCGTTGCGGATGATGTCGGCCTTTTCCTCGAGCGTCGGGGCGATGTTGATCGCCGCGTCGGTGATCAGCAGCGGCCGGTGGTAGGTCGGCACGTCCATCAGGAAGACATGGCTGATGCGGCGGTTGGTGCGCAGGCCGTTGGCGCGGGCGACCACCTCGGCCATCAGCTCGTCGGTGTGCAGGCTGCCCTTCATCAGCGCCTCGGCGTCGCCGGTCTTGACCAGCGAGACGGCCAGTGCGGCTGAGTCGTGGCTGTGTGCGGCATTGACGATGCGGATGCCGGACAGGTCGATGCCGAATTCCTCGGCCAGTCCGCGAATCTTGCCTTCAGGCCCGACCAGGATGGGTTCGATGATGCCTGCCTGGTAGGCCTGCACCGGCCCCTTGAGCGATTCCTCGTCGCAGGGGTGGGCGACCGCGGTCGGGATCGGTTCCAGCCCCTTCACCCGCGACAGCAACTGGGTGTAGCGGGCATGCTTGTCGTCGATGTGGATCGACGGCGCGTGGTTGTCCTGCAGGTGCGAGACCTTTTCCGTCGGCGCCAGGACTTCGGCGGTGCCGCGTACCACCTCCAGGCCTTCCTGGTTGGTGCACACGCAATCGAAGACGATGTGCCGGTTGTGGTCGTATTTCTGCTTGACCGAGACGGTGATCGCGATGCGGTCGCCGATGGTGACCGGGCGGGCGAAGTGCAGGGCCTGGTCGATCAGGATCGTGCCCGGGCCGGGAAACTGGGTGGCCAGCACGGTCGAGATCAGCGAGCCGCTCCACATGCCGTGGGCGATGGCCTCCCGGAACATGCCGCTTTCCGAGTATTTCGGATCGATGGTCGCCGGGTTGATGTCGCCGGTCAGGATGGCGAACAGTTTCACGTCTTCCGGCATCAGCGTGCGGGTCAGGCTGGCGCTGTCGCCGACGGCAATTTCGTCGTAGGTCTTGTTGGTCAGGTAGCGGCTTTCGCTGGCTTCGGACATGGTGCGGCTCCGTGGACGGAAACGGGAAAATTCAGGCCCGCATCGCGGTGCGTCGGTCGCGCGCCGCGTCGGGACGGGGTATTTCGATGCTCAGTTGCGGATGCAGGCTGAGCAGGGTATCGACCACCCAGGGGTTGGCTTCATAGGTGAATTCGCGAGCGTCCAGCGGCGCGCCGCTAAAGGCCTCGACGAACAGCGCCACGGCCGCCGAGCGGCTGACGCCGTATTCGCAATGGACCATGACCGACATCTCGAACGGCGCCGCCTGGATTTCGCGGACGAAATCGTCGATCTGTCGCGCCATCTGCCGGTTGAACAAGCCGGGCAGCGGCGGCTGGAATTCGTCGGCCGGCACGGCGTCGAAAAACGACAGCCGCAGCACGTGGCGGAACAGCGGGTCGAGTTTGGCTTCCGGCGTGGTCGGGTCGGTGATCGAGATCACCGCCATGTAGGGGTTGCCCTCCAGCGATTCGGCCAGCTTGCGCGAGGTGTAACGAACGTGGTTGATGGTCATTGCTTCATTCCATGAACACCGGGTCGGAAAAGACCAGGGTGCCGTCCTTGCGCATCATCAGGTTGTCGGCCTTGATCAGGTCGGGCAGGGCGCCGTATTCGCTGGAAAAGGTTTCCAGCGCCTTGAGCGATTCCTGCACCGTGTCGGCCCAGCCCATCGGCGTCACCGCCAGGTGGTGCAGGGCGATGCGGCCCATGTCCTGGGCCAGGTTGCGCCACATCATGCAGGCGTCGAAATAGGAGGTCGAAATCTTGGTCGCCACTTCGGCGGCCTCGCCGGCGCCGGGCAGCGGGTAGAGGCGTTCGACTTCGACGATGTAGAACGGATAGCCCCGGCTGGAGCGGCCGGCGGTGCCATGGTCGGCGAAAACGACCGGGAAATGGCGGCCGGTCGGCCGGTCCTCGGCCGTGTAATAGGCATAGTCGGTCGGCGAGGAAAGGATCTTGTACACCCTTTCCTGGCCGTCGACCGTGTCGGCTTCGACGACGATGGTGCTCTCGCCCCGGCCGATTTCCTTGCGGCCCTTGAGCAGCGGGTGGTCGGGGACGGGATCGGGAATGATGGGGGCGGGCGTGTCGGTCATGGCCTCGGTCGTCCGTGCGTTATGTCAGCTTCAAGCATACCGCAGGGCAGGCCTGCCCTGCGGTAGCAAGCGGCATCAGGCGACGATGTGGGCGCCCGCGTCGACGTAGATGGTCTGGCCGGTCATGCCCGACGAACCCGGGGTGCACAGGAAGGCAGTCAGCGCGCCGACTTCCTCGATGGTCACGGTCCGGCCGAGCGGCGCCTTCTGCGCGTCGGATTCGAGCAGGTTGTTGAAATTGGCGATGCCGGAAGCAGCACGGGTCATGATCGGACCGGGCGACACGGCGAAGACGCGGATGCCCTTGGGGCCCAGGTCGTAGGCCATGTAGCGGACGGCCGATTCGAGCGCCGCCTTGATGATGCCCATGACGCCATAGTTGCGCACGACGCGTTCGGCGCCGAGGTAGGACATGGTGACCAGCGAACCGCCGTGGGCCATCAACGGTTCGAGCGCCTTGGCCATGCGCAGGAAGCTATGGCAGGAAACGTTCATTGCCGAGTCGAAACCGGCTTCGCTGGCGTCGATGACGCGGCCGTGCAGGTCGTCGGCATTGCAGAAGGCCATCGAGTGGATGGCGAAGTCGATTTCGCCGAAGGCTTCGCCGCACTCGGCGATCACCTTTTCCAGACTGCCTTCCTCGGCCACGTCGAGCTTGAGGAAGCGCTTGGCGCCGAGGGCCTCGGCCAGCGGCTGGGTGTAACGGGCTGTCTTGTCGTTCTGGTAGGTGATGGCGATCTCGCCACCCAGTTCGACGATGGCCTTGGCCACGGCGTAGGCGATCGACTTGTCGTTGGCGATGCCGGTGACCAGACCTTTCTTGCCGGCGAGCGGGAGGGCGGGGGAGCTTGTGGTGCTGTCCATGTTTTTTTTCCTGTCGGTTGCCGAAAGCGGCTTGGTGCGGTGCATCAAGGCTGACGGGCGGGCAGATAGCGGTTGAACGAAAAAGATGCTGTGGTGCAGCAACATTCTTGCACATACAGATTGCGTTTGGGTGACGACGGCCGGCCATTTTCTTGATCTAGAACAAAAAAGTGAAAACGGTGGGTGCTAGGCTTCCGGCTGTCATTCCCCATGCCCGGAGCCTGAATTGACAGCAAGCCCATCCCTGCAAAGCGTGAATACGCTGGTCGCCGACGTCGTCCGCCGGCATGCCGCCGACCCGACGCGCATGGTGCAGATCCTGCGCGAAGTCCAGGAGAGCCTGGACTGGTTGTCGCCGGAAGCCATCGACGCGCTGGAAACACAACTCAAGGTGCCGCGCACCAAGATCGAGGGCGTCGCCGGTTTCTATTCCTTCCTGTATACCGAACCGCGCGGGCGCTACCGCATCCTGTTCTCGGACAACATCACCGACCGCATGCTCGGCAACGAGGCGCTCTACGAGCGTTTATGCAAGAGCCTGTGGGTCGAGCCGGGGCGGATGTCGGAGGACGGTCTGGTCAGCGTCGGCCGCACCTCCTGTACCGGTCTGTGCGATCAGGGGCCGGCAATGCTGGTCAACAACCTGGCGATCGGCCGGCTCAGCGAGGCGCGCGTCGATCAGATCGCCGAACTGGTCCGCGCCGGGGTGCCGCTGGCCGAATGGCCGGCGGAACTGTTCGCGGTCGAGGACAACATCCGCCGCGCCGACATCCTGCTCGGCAGCGACATGCAGCCGGGTCAGGCACTGCTGGCGGCGCGCGCGCTGGCGCCGGACGAAGGCCTGCAGGCGTCGAACATGCGTTCCTGGCGCGAAGGCCTGCCGACCGGACTGGGCGGACCGCCGGCCATCCTCGACGAGATCAAGCACGCCAACCTGCGCGGTCGCGGCGGTGCCGGCTTCACCACCGGCCTGAAGTGGGAAGCTTGCCGCAACGCGCCGCTGCAGCCCGGCCAGACGCGCATCATCGTGTGCAATGCCGACGAGGGCGAGCCCGGTACCTTCAAGGACCGCGTGCTGCTGACCCGCCAGCCCGACCTGGTGTTCGAGGGCATGACCGTTGCCGCCTACGCGGTCGGCGCAACCCGTGGCTTCCTCTACCTGCGCGGCGAGTACCGCTACCTGCTCGATCCGCTCAACGCCGTGCTGGCGCGGCGGCGGGCGGAAAACCTCTTGGGCGAGAACATCCTCGGCATCCCCGGCGCCAATTTCGACATCGAGATTCATCTCGGCGCCGGCGCCTACGTCTGCGGCGAGGAATCGGCGCTGATCGAATCGCTCGAAGGCAAGCGCGGCACGCCGCGCAACCGGCCGCCGTTCCCGGTGACCAACGGTTACCTCGACCAGCCGACCATCGTGAACAACGTCGAGACCTTTGCTGCCGCCGCGCTGATTGCGCTCAAGGGCGGCGCCTGGTACGCCGCCATCGGTACCAAACATTCGGCCGGTACCAAGCTGCTGTCGGTGGCCGGCGATTGCGCCCGGCCGGGCATCTACGAGTACCCGTTCGGCGTCAGCGTGCGCCAGGTGCTCGAAGATTGCGGCGCCGGCGATGTGCAGGCGGTCCAGGTCAGCGGTCCGTCGGGCGTCTGCATCGCGCCGGCCGAGTTCGACCGGGTGATCGGTTTCGAGGACATTCCGACCGCCGGGGCCTTCACCGTCTTCGACAATTCGCGCGACATGTTCGAGGTGGCGCGCAATTACGTGCACTTCTTCCAGCACGAGAGCTGCGGTTTCTGCACGCCGTGCCGGGTCGGCACCTCGCTGCTCAAGAACCTGATGGACAAGCTGCATCGCGGTGCCGGTTCGCCCTACGACTTCGCCGAGATCGAGAAGCTCAACCTGCTGCTGCAGTCGATGAGTCATTGCGGGCTCGGGCATACCGCCTGCAATCCGGTGCTCGATACCATCGCCCGCTTCCGGCCGGCCTACGAGCGGCGGCTGATGCAGAAACAGTTCACGCCGGCCTTCGACCTTGATCAGGCGCTGGCGCTGGCGCGGCAGATGACCGGGCGCGACGACGCGCTGGCGCATCTGAGCACCCATCATGGAGATCACGCATGAATCCGACCTTCACGCTCGACGGCCGGGCGATCCCCTTCCTGCCGGGACAGACCATCCTGCAGGCGGCGACGGCCGCCGGGGTGTTCATCCCGCATCTGTGCTACCACCCGGAATTCAAGCCGCACGGCTCGTGCAAGCTGTGCACGGTCAAGGTCAATGGTCGCCACACGGCGTCATGCACCATGCAGGCGGCGCCGGGCATGAGCGTCGAGAGCGAGACCGAGGAAATCAACGGCGAGCGCCGCGCGCTGACGCAGATGCTGTTCGTCGAGGGCAACCACTATTGCCCGTCGTGCGAGAAAAGCGGCGACTGCCAGTTGCAGGCCACCGCCTATCACCTGGGGATGATGAGTCCGCATTACGACCATTTCTTCCCCAACCGCCCGGTCGACGCCTCGCACCCGGAAGTCCTGCTCGATTTCAACCGCTGCATCCTCTGCTCGCTGTGCGTGCGCGCCAGCCGCGATGTCGACGGCAAGAACGTGTTCGCGTTGTCCGGGCGCGGCATCGACACGCATCTGATCGTCAACGCCGCCTCGGGCAAGCTGGCCGATACCGACTTCACGCTCGCCGACAAGGCCGCCCAGGTCTGTCCGGTCGGCGTCATCCTGAAGAAGCGCAAGGGTTTTGCCGTGCCGATCGGCGAACGGACCTACGACAAGGCGCCGATCGCCAGCGTCGCCGTGGCCGGGGAGAAGTGAGATGAGCGAAAAGAAGAAACTGCGCGTCGCCACCACCTCGCTGGCCGGCTGCTTCGGCTGCCACATGTCCTTTCTCGACATCGACGAGCGCCTGTTCACGCTGCTCGAACACGTCGATTTCGACCGCTCGCCGCTGACCGACATCAAGACGGTGACGCCGGGGACCGACATCGGCATCATCGAGGGCGGCCTGTGCAACGCCGAGAACGTGCACGTGCTGCGCGAGTTCCGCGCCAACTGCAAGGTGCTGATCGCGCTTGGCGCCTGCGCCATCAACGGCGGCCTGCCGGCGCAACGCAACAGCCTGTCGCTGCCGGCGATCTTCGACGAGGTCTATCACTCGGGCTTCGGCCTGACCAATTCGCTGATTCCCAACGATCCGGAACTGCCGCTGGTGCTCGACCAGGTCCACCCGATCCACGAAGTGGTCAAGGTCGACTACTTCGTTCCCGGCTGCCCGCCCTCCGGCGACGCCATCTGGAAAGTCCTGACCGATCTGCTGGCCGGCAAGGAGCCCACGCTCCAGCACGGCCTGATGCACTATGACTGAGGTTGCGCGCATGAACGAGAATCTGGAAACCGCCGCCCACCCGGAGAGCCTGCGCCGCGTCGCCATCGATCCCGTGTCCCGGGTCGAGGGCCATGGCAAGGTGACCATTCTGCTCGACGACGACAACAAGGTGCATCAGGTGCGCCTGCACATCGTCGAGTTCCGGGGCTTCGAGAAATTCATCCAGGGCCGGCCGTACTGGGAAATCCCGGTCATGGTCCAGCGCCTGTGCGGCATCTGCCCGGTATCGCACCATCTGGCTGCGTCCAAGGCGCTCGACCAGGTGGTCGGTGCGACGCACCTGACGCCGACGGCGGAGAAGATGCGCCGGCTGATGCACTACGGCCAGATGCTGCAGTCGCATGCGTTGCACTTCTTCCACCTGTGTTCGCCCGACCTGCTGTTCGGTTTCGACAGCGACCTGACCAAACGCAACATCGTCGCCGTCGCCGCCCAGTATCCCGATATTGCCCGCCAGGGCGTGCTGTTGCGCAAGTTCGGCCAGGAAGTCATCCGCATCACCGCCGGCAAGCGCATCCACGGCACCGGGGCGATTCCCGGCGGGGTGAACAAGGCGCTGACGATTGCCGAACGAGACGAACTGCTCAAGGAAATCTATCACGTGATCGGCTGGTCGCGCGACGCGGTCAAGCTGATCCGCCAGGTGCACGAGCAGGACCCCGACCTTTACGACAACTTCGGTACGGTCAGTTCCAACTCCCTGTCGCTGGTCGGCGCCAACGGCGAGCTGGACTTCTATCACGGCAAGCTGCGCGCCTGCGACGCGCAGGGCGGCAAGATTTTCGACGGCGTCGATTACCGCCACTACAACGATTATCTCGGCGAGGAAGTGCGTAGCTGGAGCTACATGAAGTTCCCCTTCATCCGCTCGCTGGGCAGCACCGACGGCTGGTACAAGGTCGGCCCGCTGGCCCGGGTGCAGAACTGCGACCACATCTCGACGCCGTTTGCCGAGCACGCCCGCCGCGACTACTTCGATTACGCCGGCGGCCGGCCGCTGCATGCGCCGCTGGCCTACCACTGGACGCGGATGATCGAGATGCTGCATGCCGCCGAGGTGATCAAGGATCTGCTGCACGACGACGACCTGCTCGGCGACCAGCTGGTCGTCCAGGGCGAGCGCCAGCGCGAAGGCGTCGGCGTCATCGAGGCGCCGCGCGGCACGCTCTTCCATCATTACCAGGTCGGCGACGACGACCTGGTGACCATGTGCAACCTGATCGTGTCGACGACCAACAACAACCAGGCGATGAACGAGGCGGTGCGCCAGGTTGCCCGCCGCTACCTGCACGGGCGCGAGGTCACCGAGGGGCTGCTCAACCACATCGAGGTGGCGATCCGCGCCTACGATCCCTGCCTGTCCTGTGCCACGCATGCGCTCGGCAAGATGCCGCTGACCGTCGAGGTGGTCGAGGCCGACGGGCGCATTGCTTCCTCCTTGAGCAAGGCATGACGGCACCGGTCGTCATCCTCGCCGTCGGCAATCCCAGTCGCGGCGACGATGCGATCGGGCCGCTGCTGTGCGAGCGGCTGGCGGAGTGGCTGCAGGCCGAAGGACTGGCCGACTGTTTCGAGCTGATTGAGGATTTCCAGCTGAACATCGAGCATGCGCTCGATCTGGTCGGGCGCGAACTGGTGCTGTTCATCGATGCCGGCGAGGGGACGCGGGCCCCGTTCTGTTTCCAGCGGATCTTCCCGGTAGCCGGGATGGCGCATTGCAGCCACGAACTGGCGCCGGAGGCCGTGCTCGAAGTGTTTCGCCGCACCCTGCATCAGGAGCCGCCGGCTGCCTTCGTGCTGTGCGTG
This sequence comes from Betaproteobacteria bacterium UBA7395, assembly GCA_002470165.1. GTDB lineage: Bacteria > Pseudomonadota > Gammaproteobacteria > Burkholderiales > Rhodocyclaceae > Azonexus. The sequence continues at coordinate 10,536 of DKNF01000276.1, forward strand.
CGCGGCGAGGCTTTCGAGCTGGGCGAGCCGCTGAGCCAGGCGGCCCGGGAGAATGTTGAAGGCGCCTGGGCCTGCCTGCAGCAGTTGTTCTGGCACCCGGACCGGGAAAGCTGGGAGGGGCAGGCGACGCCCTGATCAGTCGGCCGGCCGGCGCGGCAGCGTGAACCAGAAGGTGGAACCCTGGCCGGGCGCGCTGGTGACGCCGATTTCGCCACCCATCAGTTCAACCAGACGTTTGGCAATCGACAGGCCGAGACCGGTGCCGCCGAAGCGCCGGGTCATCGAACCGTCGGCCTGGGAGAAGGGCTGGAACAGGCGTTCCATCTGCGCCGGCGTCATGCCGATGCCGGTGTCGCGGACGGTGAAACGGAGCCAAGCCTCGCCGTCGGGCGCGACTTCGAACTCGACGCTGCCGTTTTCGGTGAACTTGATGGCATTGCCGATCAGGTTGTCGAGCACCTGGCGCAGTCGGCCGGGGTCGCCGCACAGGATTTCCGGCAGGTCGGGCGAAAGCGCGCACCGGCAGGCCAGTTGCTTGCCCCGGGCGAGCGCACCGAGCTGTTCGCAGGTGGCATTGAGGACGTCGCCGAGCGTGAAGTCGGTCGTTTCGACCGCCTGCTTGCCGGATTCGATTTTCGAGAAATCGAGGATGTCGTTGATCACCCCGAGCAGGCCATAGGCACTCTCCCTGACAGTCTTCGCATATTCCCGCTGTTCATCGGACAAGGGCGTGTCGAGCAGCAGGTCGCACATGCCGATCACGCCGTTCATCGGGGTGCGCAGTTCGTGGCTCATGTTGGCCAGGAACTCGCTCTTTGCCCGGTTGGCCGCCGCGGCTTCCTCCAGGGCCAGGTGTTCGGCGGCCAGGGCGCGTTCCCGGGCCACGGTCTGCTCGTGTTGCAGGCTGACATTCGAGGCCGCACCGCGGTAGCCCTGGAATTGTCCTTTGGGGTCGAATACCGGGACGCCGCTGACCGACAGCCAGACCCGCTTGTCGCCGGCCAGCCTGGCCTCGTACTCGAAGCGGTGGAAGGGGCGATGGGCGGCCAGGTCGGCAAAATGGGCCGCTATCCTGGCCTGCATTTCCGGGGCGTCGGTGACCATGATGTCCCGGCGCGACTTGCCGATGAGTTGCTGAACCTCGATGCCGAGCAGGGTGTGCAGATTGTCGGTCATGAAAGTGAAGCGGTGATCGGCGTCGGTTTCCCAGAACCACCAGTCGGAACTGGTCGAAAAGATGTCCCGGAAGCGTTGTTCGTTGGCAGCCAGGGACTGGTGTGCCGACAGCAGTCTTTGCTCGATCCGGCGGGTGCGCGTGGCCAGCGCCAGCAACAGCAGCACCGCCAGGCCGCCGGCCAGCAGCAATCCGGAGAGCAGCTTGCGCCGGGCTTCGGTGCGTTCGCTGCCGACATCGCGCAGGATGGCCATGGAGGCGACGGCTTCTCCTTCGACATCGGGCAGCGGCAGCAGGCTGGCCGACCAGTCTCTGCGTTCGCCATGCGATGTCAGCACCTCACCGGCCTGGCCGCCGGGGTGGGTGTTCCAGTAATCGGCCAGTTTTTCCGGCAGGCGCCGGCTGCCTTGCTGCTGGATGGCGATGCGTGGGTGCTCGTTCCAGAAACCGCTGAATCCCAACTCCAGTTTGCCGGCGGCAAACGCGGCTTCGCTGGTCGCCTGTTTGTCGACGGCCGTGATGACCTCGACTTCCAGCATCTCGCCGATGGCGCTGGCGAAATACTCTATCTCCTGCGCCAGTTCGATGTAACCGATCAGGGTGTCGCCGTCATGCCAGGGCAGGACATAACGCAGCGCATAGGTGCCGAGTGGGCCGAGTTCCAGTCCGCCGCCCGGCTGGCCGCTGCGCATGGCGGCGTTCAGCGTCTTGCGGTCGATCGGGTCGCCGCTGCGTTGCGGTGCATGGACGCGGAGCAGGATGCGACCGTCCGGGCGGATGAAATACCAGTGGCTGATGCCGAACTGCTTGCGCAATTCGGCGAAGCGCTGGCGGCTGGCGTCGAGCAGGGCGGCATGATTGCCTTGCTGCATGGCCTGGCGCAGCTCTTCGTTGCCGGCGGCTTCGCGGGCGAACCAGCCCAGGTGCTGCAGGTTTTCGTGAAGCAGGCGTTGCCAGGCTGCCCCGGCCTGGCCGGCAACGCGCAAAGTGCGTTCGCTTTCCTGCCGGTCCTGATGCCATTGAAATACAGCCGCGAACACGACGACCAGTGCCAGTAGCACGCAGCCGACCGGAAGCAGAATCTGTCGCTGGAAACGCAGTGTCTGGGACGAAAGTGGCATCAACCGGCCGCGCGCCGGGCGCGGAGAGTGGAGGGCAGGGTGGGACGGGGTGAGCGCTCAGCGATAGACGAGAACGGGAACCTTGGAATGGGTCAGTACCTTGTTCGTCTCGCTGCCCAGCAGGAAACCGCTGATGCCTTTACGGCCGTGCGAGGCCATGAAGATCAGGTCGCAACCGGATTGCTCGGCGGCATTGATGATCGCTTCGTAGGGGATGTCGCTGGTAGTCGACAGCGTGCTGCATTCGACGCCGGCTTCCTGGCACCAGGCGGTGACTTCGGCGAGATACTGGCTGGCTTGCTGTTCGGCCATTTCGGTGAATTTTTCCGGGGTGGTCGGATCGATCAGGGCACCTTCGCCGAAATAGGCGATCGGGTATTCCGGTTTGGCATAAAACGCCGTGACCCGGGCACCGGCCTCGCTGGCGAAGGATATGGCACGCTTGGCCGCGGCGCGTGACAGTTCGGATCCATCGGTCGGAACGAGAATGTGCTTGAACATGCTTTACCTCCTGAAATGAAGTGCTGGCGTTGCTTTCCGCCTTATTGAGGTTCATGCTACGCCAAGTCCGGAGGATTGCAAACATGCGACTTGGCTTTTACGGTGCGGCCGGTGAAGTGACCGGTTCCTGCACGCTGGTGGATACCGGCGAGTGCCGCTTTCTGGTCGATTGCGGCATGTTCCAGGGGGGCGCGGAAGCGCGTTCCAAGAACGAAAAGGCGCTCGACTTCGGTTTCGACGTGCGTCGTCTCGATTTCGTGCTGCTGACGCATGCCCACATCGACCATTCCGGTTTGCTGCCACGCCTGGCCATGCTCGGCTATCGCGGGCCGGTCTATGCGACCCGGGCCACCGCGGCCCTGCTCGAAGTCTTGCTGCCGGACAGCGCCCATATCCAGGAAAAGGAAGCCGAGTGGCAGATCCGCAATCGGCGGCGGCGCGGGCGCAGCGAGCGCGGCATCCAGCCGCCCCTGTATTCGGTCCTGCAGGCCCAGACCGTGCTCAAGCAGGTGCGGCCGGTCGATTACGGCCAGCGCGTCCGGCCGAGCGAGGGTATCGAAGTCTGTTTCCACAATGCCGGGCACATCCTCGGTTCGGCGTCGCTCGAAGTGCTCGTTCATGTCGGCGGGCGGGCCCGGCGGCTGGTTTTTTCCGGCGACCTGGGCATGCCCGGCCGGCCGGTGCTCAACGACCCGTCGGCGCCGCCGGCCAGTGCCGATGCCGTGCTCATCGAATCGACCTACGGCAACCGCCTGCACCGGCCGTTCGCCGAGACCGAAGAGGAAATCGTCGCCGCCTTCAAACGCACCCGGGCAGCCGGCGGCAATATCGTGATCCCGGCATTCGCCGTCGGCCGCACCCAGGAAATCCTCTACCTGCTGACCGACCTGGTCCGGCGCCAGCGGCTCGATCCGCTGAAAATCTATGTCGATTCCCCGATGGCCAACGCCGCCACCCGGATCACGCTCGAACATCGCGACCTGCTCGACGACCATACCTGCGAACTGATCGACTGGCAGCAGGCCCATCCCGACAAGGTGAACATCGAATTCGTCGCCGATGTCGAGCGCTCGCGGCAGTTGAACGACATCCGCCACGGGGCGGTGATCATTTCGGCCAGCGGCATGTGCGACGCCGGACGGATCAAGTACCACCTGCGCGAGAACCTGCGGCGCAGCGAATGCACGGTGATGATCGCCGGTTTCCAGGCGGCCGGGACGCTCGGCCGGCGCCTGGTCGACGGGGCCAGGCTGGTGCGCATCTTCGGCGAGACGGTGCCGGTGCGCGCGAAAATCTGCACCGTCGGCGGCCTGTCGGCGCATGCCGACCAGGCGGCCCTGCTCGACTGGCTGGCTGGCTTTCACAAGCCGCCGGGCAAACTGTTCGTGGTCCACGGCGAGGCAACTGCCTCGGCCGATTTCCGTGCTGCCGTACAGGCGCGTTTTGGCTGGGAGGAAGTGCATTTGCCCCTCCCGGGGAGCATGGTCACGCTGTAAGATGGTGATGAATTCGCCTCAGGGAGAACAACGCAATGTCCACTAAATCCGCAGCCCAGCATGACACCCTCGAACTTGACGGCCTGAGTCCGCTCGAGTCCCTGGGGAAATCGGTCAGCAAGGCCATCGACCCCTTCGGTGTGACGACCTCGCTGCTCAGCGCGCAGATGGCCTGGCTGATGCACCCGCAGGAACTGGTCCGCGCCGTCAATGCGCTGTCCGGCGACCTGCTCGCCCTGCAGGCCCACGTGACCCGACGGGCGCTCGGCATTCCGTCCGATGACGTGATCCAGCCCAATGCCGACGATGCGCGTTTCGCCAATCCGATCTGGACCGATTCGGCGTCCTGGGACATTGCCAAGGAGTGGTACCTGGCCTTTACCCACCGCCTGCAGGACATGTATTTCGAAACCCCCGGCCTGTCGGACAAGGAACGCCGGCGGGCGGCCTTCTGGCTACGCAAGTGGCTGAACATGGTGGCACCGACCAATTTTTTCTGGACCAATCCGGTCGCCCTCGAACGTGCCGTCGCCACCCAGGGTGAAAGCCTGCGCCGCGGCTGGGAGAATTTCCAGCGCGACGTGAAGGCGAAGAACATTCAGATGGTCGAGCCAGACGCCTTCACCGTCGGCAAGGATCTGGCGACGACGCCGGGCAAGGTGGTGTTCCGCAACCGCCTGGTCGAACTGATCCATTACACGCCGACCACCGACAAGGTGCGGGCCATGCCCATCGTCATCGTCACGCCGTGGATCAACAAGTTCTACATCCTTGACCTGACCGCCAAGAAGAGCCTGGTCAAATACCTGACCGACCAGGGTTTCTCGGTCTTCATCACCAGCTGGAAGAACCCGGATGCGGACATGCGCGACGTCCGTTTCGACGACTACCTGCTCGAAGGCGTCAACGAAGTCGTCCGCGTTGCCGGTGAATTCTGCAAGCAACCCAAGGTGCATCTGGTCGGTTACTGCATCGGTGGCACGCTGGTGTCGACCTACATGGCCTGGGCCAACAAGCGCTTTGGCGAAGACCAGGTGCCGGTCGCGCACTGGACGCTGTTCACCACCCTGACCGATTTCTCGAACCCCGGCGACATCGACGTCTTCATCGACGATGCCTGCATCAGTGCGCTCGAAGAGTCGATGGCCAAGAAAGGCTATCTCGACGGCAACGAGATGGCGACCTCGTTCCGCCTGCTGCGCTCGAACAGCCTGGTGTGGAGCTACTGGGTCAACAGCTACCTGCTCGGCGAACCCTTGCCGCCGTTCGACGTACTGTTCTGGAACGTCGATTCGACGCGCATGCCGCAAGCCATGCACGCCTGGTACCTGCGCGAGCTCTACCTGAACAACAAGCTGATCAAGCGCGACTCGCTGACCGTTGCCGGCGAACCGATCGACCTCGATCGCATCGTCCAGCCGCTTTACGCGGTGACTGCCGAGGACGATCACATCGCGCCGTGGAAGCAGTGCTACCGCATTCGCAAGTACGTCAACGTCAAGGCGCCGGTGCGCTTCGTGCTGTCGACTTCCGGGCACATCCTGGGCATCGTCAACCCGCCGGTCAATCCGCCCAAGCGGGCTTACTGGATCGCCGAACCCGAACGCAACGAGCACTGGGAGCAGTGGCAGGAACGTGCCGAGAAGAAGCCCGGCACCTGGTGGGAGGACTGGACGGCCTGGCTGGGCCAACGCACCGGCGAGCTGGTCGAGGCCTACCCGGCGACCAACCGCAAGTTCCCCGGGCTGGCCGATGCCCCGGGTACCTACGTGCTGGAAAAATGAGCACCGACCTGCTGCGCATCGTGCGCATCAACGAGGAGATCAAGGCGGTCGTCGGGGTCGCCTTCAAGATCAACATCATGGCGCTCAACGCCATCTTCCTCGCCAAACGCGCCGGTACGGCGGCACTGGGTTTCGGTGTGCTGTCCAACGAGTTGCGGGTTTTCTCCCAGGATTTGCGCACCTGCATGGGCGGCTTGAGCGGACTGATCCATCGCTGCGTCAACGAGGTCTCGGTCGTCCTCCAGGACGTTCGCCATATTCGCTTGCTGCGTGAGGCGGTGGCCGGAACGTCGCGGCCCGAACTGGGACTGGCGCTGAAACGGCGCGAACTGGCCAACGGCGAGCACCAGGCCCGTCTGGCCAGCCTGCGCCGGCAGTTGCAGCGGGCGCTCGACGATGCCTTCCAGCTGGTCGAACTGGGCGGTGTGCTGGCCAAGTCGGCGAAGATCGAAGCGGCTTACGGACAGGGCTTCGCCGGGGCGCTGGCCCAGGTGTCGGGGGAATTCGACGGGATCGTCGAGGAAATCCGCAACTCGCTGCAGGCCTTGCAGCGTTCGGAATTTTTCAAATAAAACGGATGGCGGGGGCAGGGTGAAGAAAACCAGCACGATTTACCAGGACGGCGATCACAAGTGGGTCGCCATCGTCAGGGACAACGAACGCCCCGGACACCTGATCGATACCAACGAATACCTGGTCATGCACGGCGGCAAGGCCATCCTGCTCGACCCGGGCGGTGCCGAGGTCTTTCCGGCCGTGTTCTCGGCCCTGGCCGGGGAATTCGATCCGTCCGCCCTGAGCGGCATCTTCGCCTCGCATCAGGACCCGGACATCTGCTCCTCGCTGGCCCTGTGGCTGGAATTCAATCCGGGCATGAAATGCTACGTCAGCTGGCTGTGGTCCAGCTTCATCCCGCATTTCGGCGGCACGGCCGATACTTTCGTCTCGATTCCCGACGAGGGCATGGACATTGCGCTCGACGGGCTGACCCTGCAGGCGGTGCCGGCGCATTACCTGCACTCCTCGGGCAATTTCCACCTCTACGACCGGCAGGCCAAGATACTGTTCTCCGGCGACGTTGGCGCCGCCCTGTTGCCGGCCGGCCAGGATGGGCTGTTCGTCGAGAATTTCGATAGCCACATCCGCCATGCCGAAGCCTTCCACAAACGCTGGATGGGGTCGAACGAAGCCAAGCGCCGCTGGTGCGAGCGGGTGGCGGCAATGGATATCGACATGCTCTGCCCGCAACACGGGGCCATTTACCGCGGTGCCGATGTCAGACGTTTCATCGACTGGTTCGACGGGCTGACCGTCGGCGTCCTGCACGGTTGAGGCATTTCCCGGTTTTGATGCGGATCAAGGCCGTCGGGGGCGGGCGGGGCGGACAATCGTCCTGACCCAACCCCCAAGGAAAACATCATGACGATCCGGGAATTCATGAGCGACGATCACCGCCACTGCGATGATCTTTTTGCCCTGGCCGAGCAGGCCGCCGCCGACGGCAGCCTGACCCGCGCGCGTAGTGCCTTCGGCGATTTCCAGATGGCCATGCTGCGCCATTTCATCGGCGAGGAACAGACCCTGTTCCCGGCCTTCGAGGAACGTACCGGCATGCGCATGGGACCGACCCAGGTGATGCGCATGGAGCACGAACAGATGCGCGAACTGATGGTCGCTGCCGTCGATGCGCTGGCGCAGGACGACGCCGAATCCTTCCTCGGTCAGCTGGAAACCCTGCTGATCATGATGCAGCAGCACAACATGAA
>DKNF01000102.1 GCA_002470165.1 Betaproteobacteria bacterium UBA7395
GCATTGCCGGCGCGTTCGCCGAGGCCGTTGACCGTGGTATTGACGTGCGTCGCCCCGGCCTTGCAGGCGGCCAGGGTGTTGGCCGTGGCCAGGCCCATGTCGTCGTGGGCGTGCATCTCGATCTCCAGCCCGGTGCGGGCACGCAAGGTCGAAATGCGGTCAAAGGTGGTGAAGGGTTCGAGGATGCCCAGCGTATCGGCAAAGCGCAGGCGGCGGGCACCGGCGCGTTCGGCGGTGGCGGCCAGCGCGCACAGGAAATCCAGGTCGGCGCGCGAGGCATCCTCGCAACCGACGCCGACTTCCAGCCCGAGATCGAGCGCCATGCCGATGTAGCGCGGCAGCTCGCGTAGCAGCCAGCCGCGCTCCTGCTTCAGTTTGTAAGCCAGGTGCTGGTCGGACGCCGGCACCGAAATGTCGATCAGGTGCGCGCCCAGATTGGCGCTGGCGGCGATGTCGGCCGCGTGCATGCGGCTCCACACCATCAGCCGGGCATTCAGGCCGAGCCCGGCAACCGCCCGGACCGACTCGCGCTCCTCGGCGCCCATGGCCGGAATGCCGACCTCCAGCTCGGGCACGCCGATGGCGTCGAGGCGGCGGGCGATGTCCAGCTTTTCCGCCAGGGAAAAGGCAACACCGGCCGACTGCTCACCGTCGCGCAGGGTGGTGTCGTTGATGGTGACGAAGCTGGACTGGCTCATGGGAATCTCCTTGCAATGTGTCTAGCAAGGGGGGTGCCAGTTTTTAACTAACTGAATTTTAACGACTAATTTATTGCGGTTTGGTTCTGGTGCCTCGCTTGTCGCAAAGCCGACAAAACGCCTGGCCGCTCTGGCGGGATCAGTCCTGAGACGGCCGGGTACGGTAGTGGGCTTCGGCCATGCCGGCCGCCGCTTCCCACAGCGCCGGTGCGCCTGCTTCGATCGGTGGGCGGCAGCGGGCGGTGATCTGGTCGAGCGTGACCGCGCATTCCACCCAGGTGCCGCCGTCGGTGGCGGCGTTGTGCAGCATCGGCTGGAAACGGTCCAGCGCCTTGGCGAATCGGGCGTCGTCGCTTTCCGCCGCCTCGAATTCGAGCCACAGCTCGTGGAACTCGGCCGCCTGCGCTTCCGGCAGCAGGCCGAAGATGCGTTCGGCGGCCAGGCGTTCGCGCTCGGCCTGCCCGGCATGCGTCGCCGGGACGTGGAAGGGTACGTCGCCAGCGTCGATCTCGACGATGTCGTGAATCAGCAGCATCTTGACGACGCGCAGCACATCGACCGAGCCGGCGGCGTGTTCGGCCAGCACCAGCGCGTACAGTGCCAGATGCCAGGAGTGCTCGGCACTGTTTTCGCGTCGCGAGCGGTCGATCAGCGGCGACAGGCGGACGACATTCTTGAGCCGGTCGATTTCCTTGAGGAAGTCCAGTTGCCGTTGCAGATCGGCGGGGGTCACGACTTTCTCCACTTCGCCCAGGGATCGGCATTGTCCGGCGCAGCAGCACGATTCGCCGGCCGCCGCTCCGGGCCTTTGCGCTGGCCGGCATCGCGGTCGTGGGCGGCGGCTTTCCGCGCGCGTTTTTCGCGCAGGCGCTCGGCATCCTCCAGGCTCAATTCGGCCGGCTCGCCCGGCTGCTGATCGCGGGGAATGATGCGGTCCCGGGGCGGCAGCTCGAACTGCTCGGCCGACGCGCGCGGCAGGCTCTTGAACTGGTACAGGTAAAAAGCCTCGACCTTCTCCCGCGCCCAGTCCGTCTTCTTGAGGAACTTCACGCTGGATTCGATGCTGGGATTGTTGTTGAAGCAATTGATGTTCAGGTAGGCGTAGAGGATGTCGAAGCCGTAGTGATCGACGATCTCCGTCAGCAGTTGCTTCAGGCTGAGGCCATGCAGCGGGTTGTTCTGGTAATCGATATCGGTATTCATGGCGCAGGATTGCAGAGGATGGGATTCAAGGCGGTTGTAAAAAGGCGTGAAAACGACGAACATGCCGCCCCCCTGTTATACCCGAATTTTCTCCCCGCCATGGCTTTCAAGAACAGTCCCTTCCGCTTCCAGATGGTCGACGTGTCCCTGCTCGATCCCGATCCCGCACACGTCCGCCAAAGCATCAACGAGGAGGCGCTCAAGGGGCTGACCAACGCGGTGCGCAAGCTGGGCATCATCCAGCCCATCATCGTCCGCCCGGCGGCCAATGACCGTTACTCGGTCATTGCCGGCGAGCGCCGGCGCCAGGCGGCGATTCAGGCGGGCGAAACCCAGGTGCCGGTCATCGTCCGCGACTGTACCGATGAGGACGCGCTGGAAGTGCGGGTTTTCGAAAACATCGGCCTGGGCGTCCGCTCGGCGCTCGAACCGCGCGACATGGCCACGGCCATCCAGGCCATCGCCCAGCGTTTCGCGTCACCCGAAGAAGCCGCCCAATACTTCGGCCGCGCCCCGACCTGGCTGGCCCAGGCCACAGCCGCCGCCAACCTGTCGGAAAAAGTCACCGCCCTGCTGGATGCGGGAAAGATTTCCAGCACCGGCGCCGCCGTGCAACTGGAAAAACTGGCCAGGAAGAACGAAGCCAAGGCGGAATCCCTGATCGAGCAGATCGAGCAGTTGCCGGACGGCGAAAAGATGTCGAAGAAGGACATGGACGAAGTCCTCGCCCCCGCCCGCAGCGAACCCGCCGAAGCGGCGCCATCACCCGCTGCGCCGACACCGTCAGCCAGCCAACCCGAGCCGGCAACTGCCGCGACCGATACGCCGCCCTGGGAAGCGCCGCCCGAAGGCCCTCAACCTACGCCTATGCCCCGCACCAAGGTCAATCCCGGCAAGGTGAAGCTGGTGGCTGAACTCCTCGGCTTGAGCGAGGAAGATGAAGAAACGATCCTGGCGCGGCTGATTGACGAGTTCTTGTCGCTGAGGGGAGGTTGAGTTCGGCAATAGCTGACAAACACCCGGTAGCTGTCGAGACAGGAGTACATGGCATTCCCATGTGCGCCGTTGAGTCTCACAAACCTAGCTTATCAGCCAGTTTCTGCTTCTCGGCCTTGGACGGTGCTAAACAGGTGCTCGGAGTTGCCGAAGCGACGTATCTACGAATAGGAGGCTGGACCTCTACTTGATCCCCAATTTTTTACTGAGTTGATATCTCGCGAGGGCATTATCCCTGATCGCCTTCACTAGCTGCTTAAGCTGCTCAGGTGTTATATCCACGTCTCCAGCTGGATAGAGATTTGGCAACAGCGAGCCGAGAGCATGGACGGGAAAGCCAACGCGAACCTTGCCTTTGGGTGAGTCCGACACAAGAAATCCCTCGTCCAGGAGTTTGCTGAGTACGTCTCTGGCGGACCTCTCATTGAGGCCTGTGATCCGAGGAGCTTCACCTCGTTCAAACTCGCCCATCCCGAAAGCGTGAAGGAAGAGGTAAACGGATTCTGGCTTTAAATCAAAGCGGACCCGACGGAAGTAACCCTCGGCGCGCGCCTGAAAGTTTTCGAGGGCAAACATTGATCCCATGTATTTGGCCTGATCAATGGCTGTTTGAAGGGCGTAGGTGCAGAACTCTGCCAATCGCTTCTCCGACAAGTTTCCGCGACCATCGAGATCGCCCATTCGAGGTTCGTCTGCTCTGGCCAACTGCGCTTTGTACTCGTCAGATGTTTTCGCGAATCCTCGTGACATTGACCACAGACATGACCCGTTGACGCCGCACGCCCGAAGCATGGCGTCGAGAGTGATTCGTGCAACACGACCGTTTCCGTCCAGGAATGGGTGAATCCATGCAAGGCGATGGTGTGCGGCGAATGACGAAACGATGCCATCGAGCTTGGATATGCCGCCTTTCTTTGCCCATTCAAGCCGGCGTCCGTAGACCTGCATATAGCGATCCAGGAAGCGATCAAGCCTCTCTGCCTTTGGGGCCAGGTGTCGGCCCACCTGTACCTCCTTGGTGCGGAATTCTCCCGGTGTCATCATGGAGCCGTCGCTAAGTTTCAGAAGGTCATCTGGCAAGTGTTGTCCGAAGACACGATGAACTTCGAGAAGAAAGGGAAGAAGCGATTCTTGATCAAGTGACCGTTGCTTTGCCCAGCGATCTGCCTCGATGTGAGCAAATGCGAGACTTTGCAAATCCTTCGTCTCAACCTTCTCAGTGGCTTCCTGCAACGCCTGCTCGATGTCGATTGGCAATGTTTTGTGCCCTTCGATCAGGTTGCTGTAGTAGCAGTTCATATTCTCGACTAGTGTTGAAAGGCTGCGTGCAGTCGAGGGAACGAGCGCGGCGTCGAGGCATGCAGAAGCCTCAGAAAGCTCAGCGGCGAGACCGATGAGGTCGTTGTAAACGGGGCGAATACCATCTATGACCAATGGCTCCATCTGAACTGGGTTGTCGTAAAAATCAACCATTTTTGCACCTCGTTTTCTGCCGATATTTTTGCCTATTATAAATCTTGTATTTCAATACTTTGCTTTACTTTGTAAGTGAAATTTTACCGATCTTTATTCCGATTTTTGCGCCGATGTTCCTGCTGAAGTCATAGCCGAACTTTCGTACCACAGCCGCAAGAGTTCTGATTGAACCACTGATAGGCTCATCGCCCAGCTAGCACTAGCATGGCGACCGCTCCTTCCTGTCACGAGAATCAGTAATCGGTTATAAACTGATCGCCCTGACGGAGGAGGAAGACTCAATGAAAAGAATTCTGCTGGCGCTGACTGGCGCCATGATGCTGTTTGTCCAGACCGTTCGCGCCGAGGCAGTGCTGACGGTCGATCAGCTTGGCAACGGGGTGTTTGCGCTGATCGGCCAGACGGCGGGTCGCTTGTATGGGAATTTTGGCTTGAATGCCAATTACGGGGTGATCGATACGCCGGAAGGGGCCATCCTGATTGATTCGGGGGCGTCCAGCGTTGCTGCCAGGCTGCTCGATGGCGAAGCCCGCAGGCTGACCGGCAAGCCGGTCAAATGGGTGATCAACACCGGCGTTCAGGATCATCGCTGGCTGGGCAACGCCTATTTTGCCGCGCAGGGTGCGCAGATCATCGCGCTGCAGCGCACGGCGACGGACCAGGCGCGTCTTGGCCAGGGGCAGATCGAGTCGCTGGCGCGCGAGCTGAAGGAGCAGATGGATGGCACGCTACCGGCGCCGGCTGCTCAGCCGCTGACGGGCGACATGCAGACGCTGACCCTCGGTGGGCGCACGCTGGTGTTGCGTTACTTAGGGCATGCCCATTTTGCCGGCGATGCCGTGGTCTGGTTGCCGCAGGAGAAAATCCTGTTTTCTGGCGACCTGATTTATGTCGACCGTTTGCTCGGCATCCTGCCCGAGAGCAATGCCGAAACCTGGCTGGCGGCGTACCGGCAGGCGGTCGCCTTGCAGCCGGCGCGCATCGTGCCCGGTCACGGCCGCGTCTGCGATGTCGCCCAGGCCCAGCGCGAAACGGCTGACTATCTGGCTTTCGTCGTCGGCGGCGTGAAGAAATTCGCCGAGGACATGGCGGGGGTGGATGCCGCTGTCGCCGCCTTGAACGATGCGCCCGCGTTCAGGCATCTGCGTAATTTCGATGATTTGCACCGGGGCAATGTCAATCGCGCTTATTTGCGCTTCGAGTCGACGCAGTAGTTCCGCCCGCCCGGTCTGCGGTGCCTCGGGCGCCGCTTTGCTGCCATGGCCAAGTTCGTGCGTCTGGGCTTCGCAAGCCGCTCAAACCGCGTACGGCCGGTGCAGCCAGTTGCGGATGATGTCCACGTCGCGTTGTGGCAGGTAGGCGAAGCCGGTCAGGGCGTCTTCGACGGTGCTCTGGGCGACCCAGTGCGGGACGGCCTTGGTGGTGAGCATGTGGAAGTACCAGGCCATCGGGTAGCCGACGGCGCGGTCGAAACGTTGCAGGGCTTCCTGGAGGCCTAGACCACTGGTGCCGGGGACGGCTGCGAAATCCGGCGGGTCGCCGGGCAGGGTGGCGATTGGCTGAGCGCGGAAGATCGGCTGGTGATAGCGGTCGAGGTGTTCGCGGGTGGCGATGACCCAGTGGTTGGCATAGTCGCTGTTGGCGCCGGCGCTGCTCTTCGACCAGTCGTCGAGCATGCGGTGGATGGGCGCCGCTTCCTGCTTTTGCGTCTGCATGCGTTTGAGGAAGGCGCCGATGTGCTGGATGCGGCGCAGCGTGTAATAGGGCAGGCCGAGCGGCAGCGGGTTGAGGTTGCCGCCACGCGGGTCGACCAGTTCTTCCAGCGTCGTCGGTTCGTTGCTGAACAGGCGATGCGCGCGCATTTCCTGCAGGTCTTCGATTTCCAGTTGCAGGAAATTGTCGGCCTCGTCGCCGACGTTGGCGGTCAGGTAATGGGTCTGACCGACCAGGCGCGTGGCGTACAGGGTCCGCCCTTCGTTTTCCTCGATCAGTTGCTGGATGTCGCCGTCGCAGGCATCGAGCGCGTCTTCGACCCATTGTTCGAGATTGTCGGTGATCCGCTGGCCGTGTTCATCGACGATGCCGCCCAGGCGATACCAGCCGCCGCGCGCCAGGGCATGGCGGAACTGCCAGTCCGGCAGCGCTTCGTGCAGGGCTCGGGCCAGGCTGGCGCCGCCGGCGCTGACCGGCGTACGGGCGCAGGTTTCGACAATCGCGGGCGACAGGGATTTGCAGTATTCGGTCCAGGCCTGGTTGCTTTTCATGATCACTTTCCGGCGGTAGGGGTGGCTGGGGTTTCGGCGAGTCGGCCGGGGACGGCTTCCCGGACTTCGAGTTCCGGGTCGTCGAGCAGCGGCGGCAGCAGTTCCGGCGGGGCGTTGCCGACGGCGGCCAGGCGGACCCACCACTCGCTGTCGGCGAGCAGGCGGGCGGACAGTTCGGGCAG
>DKNF01000093.1:0-7038 GCA_002470165.1 Betaproteobacteria bacterium UBA7395
AGTGGTTCATGCAGGCGCCGCAGCGGATGCAGCGCAGGATGTCCTGGTAGTGCGACCCGACGACGTCGGCACGGCCGTTATCGACCAGAATGAAGACGGTCTTGGTCGGCCCTTCTGTTTCGTCGTCAGCGCGCGTGCCGGTCAGCAGCGAGACGTAGTTGGAGATCGTCTGGCCGGTCGCCGAACGCGGCAGCAGGCGCATCAAGGTCGCGAAATCCTGCAGCGTCGGCACCACCTTCTCGATGCCGGTGATCACCACGTGCACGCGCGGCAGCGTCGTCACCATGCGGCCATTGCCTTCATTGGTGACCAAGGCCGCGGTACCGGTCTCGGCGATCAGGAAATTGGCGCCGGAAATGCCCATGTCGGCCGACAGGAAGTGCTGGCGCAGGACACCACGCGCCTCGCGGGTCAGCGCCGGGATGTCGGCGGAAGTCCGCGCCTCTTGCGGTCGGCCGTGCTTCTCGGCGAATAGCGCCTCGACTTCCCGCAGCGTCTTGTGCACCGCCGGCGCGATGATGTGCGACGGCGCCTCGCCGGCGAGCTGGATGATGTACTCGCCGAGATCGGTCTCGACCGGCTCGATGCCGGCAGCGGCCAGCGCGTCGTTGAGATGCGCTTCTTCGGAGAGCATCGACTTCGACTTGGTCACCTTCTTGACGCCATGACGGCGGGCGACATCGATCACCAGATCGCAGATTTCGCCGCCGTCGCGCGCCCACAGCACTTCGGCACCGCGCGCGCGGGCGTTTTCCTCGAAGATTTCGAGCCACACGTCGAGGTCGTTCAACGCCCGGTCGCGGATGCCGGCGCAGGCCTCGCGCAATTGTTCGAATTCGAGGCCGTCGTCGGGCAGCGCCGCCATCGCCTTGGCGCGCTTGCCGGAAAACAGCGGCTTGGCCTTCTGCAGCGCTTGCTGCAGCACCGGGTTGCGCACCTTGTCGGCGGCGCGGGCGGTGAAATGCATCGCCTGCGAGTGACGGGCGTTGCCGTTCATGGCTTCGTTTCCCCGGCCAGCACTTCGGCGAAGTGCAGCACCCGCGTCGTCTCGTCGCCGCGCCGACGCAAGCGCCCCTCGATGTTGAGCAGGCAGCCAAGATCGCCGCCGACCACCGCATCGGCGTCGGCAGCGGCAATCGACTCGCACTTGCGGTCGACGATGCGCGCCGAGACATCAGCATAGTTCTCGGCGAAGGCGCCGCCGAAGCCGCAGCATTCCTCACAGTCGGCCATCTCCTTCAGGCTCAGCCCGCGCACGCGGCCGAGCAGGGCACGTGGCTGCGCCTTGATGCCGAGACCGCGCAGGCCCTTGCAGGAATCGTGATAGGTGACGCTGCCGGCAAATTCACCGGGCGGCTCAAGCGGCTCGCCCTGGCCGGCGAGAAACTCGCTCAGTTCCTGGGTACGGGCGGCCAGCGCCCGGGCGCGCGGTCCCCAGACGGCATCGTCGGCGAACAGCTTGGGATAGGTCAGGCGAATCTGCTCGGCACAGGAACCGGAAGGAACGACCACCGCATCGTAATCTTCCAGTTCGACAATCGCCTTCTGCGCCAGGGTTTCGGCCAGCGGCCGGTTGCCGGCGCTCCAGGCCGGCTGACCGCAGCAGGTCTGCGCCGGCGGAACGACGACGTCATTACCTGTTGCCGCCAGCAAACGCAGGGCGGCAAAGCCCACTGAGGGGCGCATCAGGTCAACGAGACAGGTAACGTATAAGGCGATCCGCATGTTAATATTGCGCCGCACAAGAAGGCAAAGTGGCTAATGCTACTCAAACCCCGCGAATAAAGGAATCCAGTTGTCAGAAGTTGCCGACGGCGCTACCAGAACGCCAGGTTCGATCCAGGTCATCGAGCGCATGATGTCGCTGCTCGACGCGCTTGCTCAGGTGCCGGATGCAGCCAGCCTCAAGCAACTGGCAACGGCGACCGAACTCCATCCGTCGACCGCCCACCGCATCCTCGCGGCGATGTGCAACGCCCGTTTCGTCGAGCGCCAGGATGCCGGCACTTACCGCCTGGGCATTCGCCTGCTCGAACTCGGCAACATCGTCAAATCGCGGATCAATGTCCGCGAAGTCGCCCTGCCCTTCATGCAGGAACTGCATGAAAAGATCGGCGAGGCAATCAACCTCGGCGCCCGTCACGACGACGAGATCGTCTATCTTGAGCGCACCTCATCGGGACGTTCGCTGGTTCGCGTCGTCTATCTGGTCGGCGGTCGTGCGCCGCTGCACCTGACTTCGCTGGGCAAGCTTTTTCTGGCCGCCGACGGCACCCAGAAGGTCCGTGACTACGCCCGCCGCACCGGCCTGCCGGGCAAGACGCCTCATTCGCTGACCACGCTCGAAGCGCTGGAAAAGGAACTGGACAAGGTTCGCCGCCACGGCATCGCCTACGACGACGAAGAGGCCGAACTAGGCCTCAAGTGCGTCGCCGCACCGATCCACGACGATGAAGGCCAGGTCGTTGCCGCGCTGTCGGTATCGGCCCCTGCCGATCGTCACAACCCGGAATGGGCGCGCCAGGTCCAGGAATCGGCCAACGCCGTCTCACAAGCCCTGGGCTACGTACACCACCGCAATTGATGCCTGCCGCCGGCAGGCTGGTCAGGCCGGCGTGGCGACCGGCTTCAGGCCGGCACTTTCCATCCAGCGCTTGATCCGGTTGGCGTCGCCAACGCGCGTCATCTTGCCCTGCGAATCGAGCAGCACGATGACCACCGGCTTGTCGGCAACCCAGGCCTGCATCACCAGGCAACGCCCGGCTTCGGAGATGTAACCGGTCTTCGACAGGCCGATCTGCCAGTTGTCGCTGCGAACCAGGGTATTGGTGTTGCCGAAGGTCTGGATGCGCCCGCTCAGCTCCAGCTTGGCCTCGGCCGTGGTCGAATACATGCGGATGTGCGGGTAACGTGCCGCGGCAGTCACCATGCGCGCCAGGTCGTGGGCGGTAGACACGTTGTTGCTCGACAGCCCGGTCGGCTCCTCGAAGCGCGTATCGAACATGCCCAGCGAGCGCGACTTGCGGTTCATGGCATCGACAAAAGCCCGCAAACCGCCGGGATAGTGGCGACCGAGCGCATTGGCCGCGCGGTTTTCCGACGACATCAGCGCCAGCAGCATCGCCGTTTCGCGGGTCATCGTCGTGCCCACTGGCAAACGCGAGCGGGTCCCCTTGAGATCGTCGATGTCGGCGCTGCTGATGGAAATCACTTCTTCCATGTCGAGACCGGCGTCGAGCACGACCATGGCGGTCATCAGTTTGGTGATCGAAGCGATGGGCACCACGGCGTCCGGCTGCTTCTCGACCAGCACCCGACCGCTGCTCTGATCCAGGACCAGGGCAGCCGAGGATTGAATGGCCAGACGGGTCGGATCATCGCTGACCGCAACATGGCGCACCGCGCCCTGATGCTTGGCGACGGTTTTCTTGGTCGTATTCTTCGCGGTCTTCTTCGCTTGCTTGGCGGAGGTCGAAGACTTTTTGGCGGACGACTGCTTGGGTTTGCTCGTCTGAGCTTCTGCCTTGTCCACGATAACCGGCAAAGGCGCCAGAACCAGCGCCAGGGATGTCAGCAGAAGCCACAGTTTTCGCCGCATGTAGAAACTCTCCAAGATTTGGCGGAATTTTATCCGAGTTTATCAGCCAAGGACAAAATTTCAATCAAACCATTGAGATAGCGACGAAAACTGAGGCACTTACTCAGGAGGCGTCAACCACGGTCAACGCCGTCATGTTGACGATGCGGCGGACGGTGGCCGTCGGCGTCAGGATGTTTACCGGCCGTGCCGCCCCAAGCAGGATCGGTCCGACGGTCAGGTTGTCGCCGGCCGCCACCTTGAGCAGGTTGAACGAGATGTTCGCCGCGTCCAGCGTCGGCATCACCAGCAGGTTGGCCTGCCCCTTGAGGCGGGAATTGGGGAAGGTCACCTGGCGGATCTGCTCGTCGAGCGCGGCGTCGCCGTGCATTTCGCCTTCGACTTCGAGTTCCGGCGCACGTCGGTTGAGTTCGCCGAGCACCTCGCGCATCTTCACCGCGGTCGGCGTGTCCTCGGTACCGAAAGAGGAATGCGACAGCAGCGCCACCTTGGGAACGATGCCGAAATTGCGGATTTCCTCGGCCGCCATCAAGGTCATGTCGACCAGTTGTTCGGCACTCGGATCGTAATTCACGTAGGTGTCCGCGATGAACACGGTGCGACCGGGCAGCAGCAGCAGATTCATCGTGTAGTAACGATCATGCTCGGCGCGGGTGCCGATGACATTCTCGACATATTCGCGATGCGTGTCGTGACGACCGAAAGTGCCGCAGATCAGGCCGTCGGCGTAACCGAGGCGGACCATCAAGGCGCCATAGAGCGTATTACGGCGGCGCACTTCGCGGCGCGCGTAGTCGGGCGAGACGCCCTTGCGCTGCATGATGCCGTAGTAGGTCTGCCAGAACTCGTCGAAGTGGGCGTCGAAGAAGGCATTGTTCTCCGAGTGGATGATCTCGAAATCCTCACCTTCGCGGATGCGCAGGCCGGCAGCCTCGATCCGCCGCAGGATTTCGGCCGGTCGGCCGATCAACACCGGGCGGGCGATTCCCTCGTCGCGGATGACCTGGATCGCGCGCAGCACGCGCTCGTCCTCGCCCTCGGCAAAGACGATGCGCTTGGGCGCCAGTCGCGCCTGGGCGAACACCGGCTTCATGATCAGGCCGGAGTGATAGACGAATTCGTTCAGCCCCTGCAGGTAGGCGTCCCAGTCCTGGATCGGCCGCGTCGCGACGCCCGAATCCATGCCGGCCTGCGCCACGGCCGGCGCAATCTTGACGATCAAGCGCGGGTCGAAGGGCTTGGGAATCAGATATTCCGGGCCGAAGCCGGAAATCTTCTCGCCGTAGGCCGAAGCGACCACGTCCGACTGCTCGGCACGAGCGAGTTCGGCGATGGCCTTGACCGCCGCCATCTTCATTTCCTCGGTGATCGTCGTCGCACCGACGTCGAGCGCACCGCGGAAAATGAACGGAAAACAGAGGACGTTATTGACCTGGTTCGGGTAGTCCGACCGGCCGGTACACATGATCGCGTCGTCGCGCACGGCCTTGACCTGCTCGGGCAGGATTTCCGGCGTCGGGTTGGCGAGCGCCATGATCACCGGCCGGGGTGCCATTTTCGCGACCATTTCCGGTTTGAGCACGCCGCCGGCCGACAGGCCGAGGAAGACATCGGCGTCGGCGATCACTTCACCCAGCGACCGGGCGTCGGTCTTCTTGGCGTAGCGCGCCTTGATCTCGTCCATTTCCTCGACGCGACCCTCGTAGACCACGCCCTTGATGTCGGTGACCCAGATGTTCTCGACCGGCGCGCCAAGCATGACCAGCAGGTCGAGACAGGCAAGCGCCGCGGCGCCGGCGCCGGAAGTGACGATCTTGACCTTGGACAGATCCTTGCCGATCAGGTGCAGGCCGTTGAGGATGGCAGCACCGACGACGATGGCGGTACCGTGCTGGTCGTCGTGGAAAACCGGAATCTTCATCCGCTCGCGCAACTTCTTCTCGATGTAGAAGCACTCGGGCGCCTTGATGTCCTCGAGGTTGATGCCGCCAAAGGTCGGCTCCAGCGAGGCGATGGTCTCGATCAGCTTGTCCGGGTCGCGCTCGTCGATTTCAAGGTCGAAAACGTCGATGTTGGCGAATTTCTTGAACAGTACGCCCTTGCCTTCCATCACCGGCTTGGCGGCGAGCGGGCCGATCGGGCCGAGGCCGAGGACGGCAGTGCCGTTGGTGATGACGCCAACCAGGTTGGCGCGGGCGGTCAGGGTGCTGGCTTCGGCCGGATCGGCGACGATTTCCTCGCAGGCGAAGGCAACACCTGGCGAATAGGCCATCGACAGATCGTACTGATTGGTCAGCTGCTTGATCGGCGTGACCGCGATCTTGCCCGGCTTCGGATGACGGTGATAGTAAAGCGCGGCCTCGCGCAGCTGCCTGGGATCCATGTCTTCCTCCGTTTTATATCGTGAAATACGGTTTTGTGATGCGGTAAATTATACCAGCTTGGTGGCTTTTGTTCATTTCGGACATCACTTAGATACGAAAAGTCAAGTAGCTATTTACCCTGATTTGATGCATAATTACGGGCTTCCCAGCCGACGGCCTCCAGCCGCTCGCAGTCTTGGTGGCAGCTCCCGGCGACTGGCGTGAAACCTAGCTATTTCAGTAACTTAGAGAGAGACATCGCCATGACCGCACCGCTGAATGCACCAGATTACGTCAAACACGAAGGCCTGAAAAAATGGGTCGCCGAGATTGCTGCGCTGACCCAGCCCGACCGCATCTACTGGGCCGATGGTTCGCAGGCAGAGTATGACCGTCTGTGTGCGGAAATGGTTGAAGCCGGCACCCTGATCAAGCTGAACCCGGAAAAGCGCCCGAACTCCTACCTGGCCTTCTCCGACCCGTCCGACGTCGCCCGCGTCGAAGACCGTACCTACATCTGCTCCGCAAACAAGGAAGACGCCGGCCCGACCAACAACTGGGAAGAACCGGCCAAGATGCGCGAAACCCTGAATGGCCTGTTCAAGGGCTGCATGAAGGGCCGCACGATGTACGTCATCCCGTTCTCGATGGGCCCGCTCGGTTCGCCGATCGCCCACATCGGCGTGGAAATTTCCGACTCCGCCTACGTCGTCGTCAACATGCGCACGATGACCCGCATGGGCGCCAAGGTGTTTGACGTGCTCGGCACCAATGGCGAATTCGTCCCCTGCGTGCATACCGTCGGCGCCCCGCTCGAAGCCGGCCAGAAGGATGTCGCCTGGCCGTGCAACCCGACCGTCAAGTACATCGTGCACTACCCGGAAACCCGCGAGATCTGGTCCTACGGCTCGGGCTACGGCGGCAACGCCCTGCTCGGCAAGAAGTGCTTCGCGCTGCGCATCGCCTCGAACATGGCCCGCGACCAGGGCTGGCTGGCCGAACACATGCTCATCCTCGGCGTCGAATCGCCGGAAGGTGAAAAGACCTACGTCGCTGCCGCCTTCCCGTCGGCCTGCG
>DKNF01000093.1:7168-12219 GCA_002470165.1 Betaproteobacteria bacterium UBA7395
TGCGGCAAGACCAACTTCGCCATGCTGATCCCGCCCGAGCCGATGAACGGCTGGAAGATCACCACCATCGGCGACGACATCGCCTGGATCAAGCCGCGCCTCGACGCCGACGGCATCACCCGTTTCTACGCGATCAACCCGGAAGCCGGCTTCTTCGGCGTTGCCCCGGGCACCTCGGCCAAGACTAACTACAACGCCCTGGCCACGCTCAAGGAAAACATCATCTTCACCAACGTCGCACTGACCGACGACGGCGACGTGTGGTGGGAAGGCCTGACCAAGGAAGCCCCGGCGCACCTGATCGACTGGCAGGGCAAGGACTGGACGCCGGAAGACGGCAAGGCCGGCAAGAAGGCCGCCCACGCCAACTCGCGCTTCACCGCCCCGGCCAACCAGTGCCCGTCGGTTGATCCGGCCTGGGAAGACCCCGCCGGCGTGCCGATCTCCGCCTTCATCTTCGGCGGCCGTCGCGCCACCACCGTGCCGCTGGTGTACCAGGCCTTCAACTGGAACTACGGCGTCTACATGGCTGCCACCCTCGGCTCGGAAACCACCGCCGCCGCCTTCGGCCAGCAGGGTGTCGTCCGCCGCGACCCGTTCGCCATGCTGCCGTTCTGCGGCTACCACATGGGCGACTACTTCAACCACTGGCTGAAGATGGGCAAGACCGTCGATGCCACGCCGAAGATCTTCTGCGTGAACTGGTTCCGCATGAACGAGAAGGGCGAGTTCATGTGGCCGGGCTTCGGCGACAACATGCGCGTACTGAAGTGGATCGTCGACCGCTGCAAGGGCACCGTCGCCGCCAAGGAAACCGTGCTCGGCTGGATGCCGAAGTTCGAGGACATCGACTGGACCGGCCTGGACATCAACAAGGATGACTTCGAGGCCCTGACCACCATCGACGCCGACGCCTGGAAGGCCGAACTGGCCGGCCACAAGGAATGGTTCGACAAGATGGGCGAGAAGATGCCGCGCGAACTCGTGCTCAAGCGCGAACTGTTCGAAATGGGCATCTTCAAGGACGCCGCTTGAATATCGCCTGAGCGATAATCGGACGGCCACCCGCGGGTGGCCGTTTTTCTTTGGAGAGCCCATGTACCGTCCCGCCGCCCGTCTCGCCGACATCGAACCCTTCCACGTCGTCGAACTGTTGACCCGCGCCCGCCAGCTCGAAGCCGAGGGCCGCGACATCATCCACATGGAAGTCGGCGAACCGGACTTCCCGACGCCGGAACCGATCGCCCAGGCGGCCATCAACGCCATCGCCGGCGGCAAGACGATGTACACGCAGGCCTTCGGCCTGCCCGAGCTGCGCCAGGCTATCAGCGATTTCTACCGCCAACGTTACGGCGTTGACGTACCGGCCCGCCGCATCGCCGTGACCAACGGCGCCTCCGGCGCGCTCAACCTTGCCTTCGCCTGCCTGACCAACCCCGGCGACGAATGGCTGCTGGCCGACCCCGGCTACCCGTGCAACCGCCACATCCTGCGCACCTACGAAGGTCGACCGCAAGCCATCGCCGTCGGCCCGGAAAGCAACTTCCAGCCGACGCCGGCGCAGGTCGGCGCGGCCTGGAACGTGCGCACCGCCGGCCTGCTGGTCGCCTCGCCGGCCAACCCGACCGGCACGCTGCTGACGCTGCCGGAAATCGCTGCACTGGCCGACATCTGCCGCACCCGTAACGGCCACTTCATGGTCGACGAGATCTACCACGGCCTCACCTACGCCCCGAAGGAAGTCCCCTTGGGGGACGAATGCGATGCACCAACCGCCTGCGCCGCCGGCGACGACATCTGGGTGATCAACAGCTTCTCCAAGTATTTCCAGATGACCGGCTGGCGCCTGGGCTGGATGGTGATTCCCGAGCCCTACCTGCGCGACGTCGAGAAGCTGGCGCAGAACCTGGTCCTGTGCCCGTCGACGCCGGCACAGCACGCCGCGCTGGCGGCTTTCCGGCCGGAAACCATCGCCATCTTGGAAGAACGCCGGGCCGAATTCCGCCGTCGCCGGGATTTCCTGGCACCGGCGCTGGAAGCACTTGGCTTTCGCATCACCGCCCGCCCGGAAGGCGCTTTCTACCTGTATTGCGACAGCTCGGCGCTGGCCGCCGACAGTTTTGCGCTGGCTCGCGACCTGCTGGAAAAAACCGGCGTCGCCGCCACACCGGGGCTGGATTTCGGCGCCAACGCGCCGGAGAAACACATCCGCTTCGCCTACACCACCGGCGTTGACCGACTGGCCGAGGCGGTCGAGCGCCTACGCCGTTACTTCGGGCGGTAAGTCGAGGTCGGGATGACGGGCGGCCAGCGCCGCCCAGTCGAAATGCGGCCCGGGATCGCTCTTGCGCCCCGGCGCGATATCGCTGTGACCGGCGACGGCGGCAATCGGATAACGCTGGCGCAAGGCATCGAGCAAGGGCCACAAGGCGGCGTACTGGGCCTCGGTGAACGGCAGTTCGTCGCAACCTTCCAGTTCGATGCCGACCGAGTAATCGTTGCAGTTGTCCCGCCCGCACCAGGTCGACCGACCGGCATGCCAGGCGCGCCGGTCGCAACCGACGAACTGGATCACACGACCGTCGCGGCGGACATAGAAATGCGCCGATACCTGCAGCCCGGCAATCTCGGCAAAGTAAGGGTGGGCGCCGACATCAAGGCGGTTGAGGAAGAAATCCTCGACCCAGTTGCCGCCAAATTCGCCGGGCGGCAGGCTGATGTTGTGTACGACGACCAGCGAGACTTCAGCAGCCGGCGGCCGCTCGCCGAAATTGGGCGAGTCCAGCCGTTCAGCCGCAAGCCACCAGCCGCCGTCGCACCAGCTCATTCGATGCCCAGCCGTTCCAGCCGGTAACGCAGGGAACGGAAAGTCACGCCGAGCAGCCTCGCCGCCGCCGTGCGGTTGCCCTCGGTTTGCTGCAGCGCTTCCAGGATGGCGTGGCGCTCCAGGCGGTTCAGGTATTCGTCCAGACTTTCGCTGCCGCGCCCCTGACCATCGCCCCCGCCTCCGCCAATCTCCTCGGGTTCGAGGTGCAGGTCTTCGGGACCGATTTCGTCGCCGACGCAGAGTGCCGTCGCCCGCTCGAGGATGTTCTCCAGTTCGCGCACGTTACCGGGGAAGGAATACAACTGCAGCGCCTTGATCGCCGCCGCCGACAGCCGCGGATGCACCGCGCCGCACAGCTTGTTGAGAATGCTGTCGACCAGCGGCGCGATGTCTTCCATGCGCTCGCGCAAAGGTGGCATGCGCAACTCGATGACGTTGAGCCGGTAGTAGAGATCCTGGCGG
The DNA here is from genome assembly GCA_002470165.1 of Betaproteobacteria bacterium UBA7395. Taxonomy (GTDB): domain Bacteria; phylum Pseudomonadota; class Gammaproteobacteria; order Burkholderiales; family Rhodocyclaceae; genus Azonexus. The sequence continues at coordinate 10,458 of DKNF01000093.1, forward strand.
AACTTGCCCTGGTCGACGCATTCGCGCAGATTGCGATGGGTGGCGCAGATGATGCGCAGATCGACCGGCTCTTCGGTGACGTTGCCGACCTTGCGCACGCGCTTTTCCTGGATGGCACGCAGCAGCTTGACCTGCATCGCCAGCGGCAGGTCGGCGACTTCGTCGAGGAACAGGGGGCCGCCGTTAGCCGCCTGGAAAAAACCGTCGCGATCGCCGTCGGCGCCGGTAAAGGCGCCCTTGCGGTAACCGAAGAACTCGCTCTCCATCAGGTTTTCGGGAATCGCCCCGCAATTGACCGGGACGAAAGGCCCGCTGCTGCGCGCGCTGCGGGCGTGGATCAGGCGCGCCGCCAGTTCCTTGCCGGAACCGGACTCGCCGGAAATATAGATCGGCGCCTGGCTGCGCGCCATTTTCTCGATCATCTCGCGAACCTGCTGCATGCTCGGCGAATCGCCGGTCAGCGCCCGCAATTCGTCGCTCTGACCGCTTTCGCTGGGCAGCCGCAAAGCCGAGCGGACCAGGGCCCGCAACTGCTCCAGGCCGACTGGCTTGGCCAGGTAATCGAAGGCCCCGGCCTTGAGTGCGGCGACGGCATTTTCGGCGCTGCCCCAGGCGGTGATCACCGCCACCGGCAGGCTGGGATGATGCTCGCCGATATAGCGGACGATTTCCAGCCCCTCGCCGTCGGGCAGGCGCATGTCGGTCAGGCACAACTGGAAGGAGGACGCTGCCAGCAGTGCCTTGGCCTCGGCAACCGAGCCGGCGCATTCCGCCGCCAGCCCCATGCGAGCCAGGGTCAGGTCGATCAATTCGCGGATGTCGGCCTCGTCGTCGATGACGAGGACACGGTTCAACTCGCCGCGTGGGCGTCGTTCGCTACGGCTGACTGACACGTATCGCTTCTCCCGGAAACAATGAAATGACCGCCCCCTCCCCCTGCCTTGAGGACCAGCGCACCGCCGTTGGCCACGCACAACTCGCGCGCGATGAACAGGCCGAGCCCGGTACCGAGCGTATGGGTGGTGAAAAACGGCTCGAAAATCTGGTCGCGCAAGGCTTCGGGGACCCCGGGGCCGTCGTCGATCACATGCAATTCTACCCGCCCCGGCACGTCTTCCCCGGCAAACACGATCCGCACCGACCCCGGCCCGCGCGACGCATGCCGCAAGGCATTGCCGACCAGGTTCCAGAGCACCTGGTGCAGATGCGAGCGGTCGAAGCAGATCATCTTGCCCGGCGGAACGTCGAGCGCGATGGTCGATGCCGGCAGGTTCTCGTTGGCCAGCAGTTCCACGGCAAAATTGCCGAGAAACTCGCGCAGGGCGATCGCTTCAACCTGCGCCTGATTCTGCCGACCGAGTTCGAGCACGTCGCTGACGATCCGGTCCAGCCGGGCCGTGTTGTCGCCGATGATGCGCAGCAGCCGCTCGAAAATCTCGCCGCGCCGCTCCTCGTGCAACAACTCCGAAGCATGGCTGATGGCCGACAGCGGATTGCGAATCTCGTGCGCAATGCTCGCCGTCAATCGCCCGAGCGCGGCCAGTTTCAACTGTTTGGCCTGCTCCTTGATCCGGCCGACATCCTCGACAAAGATCAGCACATCGCCGTCGGTACTGGCGGTGGACTCGAAGCGCGCCCCGAGTTCGCTGTTGCCGGCACCGAAAAACAGGACGGTATCGTTACCGCCGGCCAGCCAGTGCGCCAGCCCGGCGGCCAGCGTCGGCGCATTGGCCGCCAGTTGGCCGGCCACCGACGGCAGGCC
>DKNF01000092.1 GCA_002470165.1 Betaproteobacteria bacterium UBA7395
GCGAAGCAGTCCATGCAGTCGTCGCACTTGCCGCGTTGATCGGCGGTGATGCGCAGCAGCGACTTCTGGCCGAGCAGGCCGTAAAAGGCGCCCATCGGACAGAGGTGACCGCACCAGCCGCGACTGGCAACCAGCAGGTCGTAGGCGAAGATCGCCAGGACCACGGCCAGGCTGCCGGAGAGGCCGAAAATGAGGCTGCGTTGCAGGATGCTGACCGGATTAACGACCTCCCACATCAGCGTGCCGGTGAAGGCAGCCAGCAGCAGCGAACCGGCCAGCACCCAGTAACGGGTATTGCCGTCGGGCGCCCGCCCCGACTTCAGGCCCAGACGCCGGCGCAGCCAGGCGGCGGCGTCGGTGACGACATTGACCGGGCAGACCCAGGCACAGTACAGACGACCGCCGAACAGCGCATAGAAGGCGATGACGATGGCCGCCCCAATCAGCGCGGCCGAGGCCGGCATGAAACCGGCGGCCAGGCTTTGCACGAACAGGTAGGGATCGGTCAGCGGCAGGATGTCCAGCGTCAGCGACGAGGCCAGGTTGCCCTTGGCGATCCACAGCCCGAACCAGGGCCCGGTCATGAACAGCAGCAGGATGCCGAACTGCGAGACCCGGCGCAGGATCAGGTAGCGGTGTGCCGCCAGCCAGCCCTTGTCGCGAACGGCGTCGCGGCCCGGATGCACGGGATTGCGGATGGCGCTCATGGCTTCCATCCCGAATCGATGCCGGCGGGCGGCGGCGCATCGCGATCGACGCGCACATCGCCGTAGGCCTTGCCTTCGAGACCGCGTACCGGCATCTCGACCTGATCGCCGATCAGCGAACTGCCGTGACGTGCCTTTTCTTCCCAGCCCTTGCGGTAGTGGTCGGGCAAGGCGCCCTTGGCCAGCGCCACCGGCATCACCTTGATCGCTGCTTCCGGCAGCACGCAGGCCGCCTCGCACTTGCCGCAACCGGTGCAATGCTCGGAATGAACCGTCGGCAGCAGCAAGGCATGGCGGTCGGAACGCGGGTTGTGCATGCTCTCCAGCGTGATCGCCTTGTCGATCACCGGGCAGACGCGGTAGCAGACATCGCAGCGCAGACCCAGGTAATTGAGGCAGGTTTCATGGTCGGAGAGCACCGCCAGCCCCATGCGGGCATCGAGGATGTCGGTGAGCTTGGGATTCAGTGCGCCGGTCGGACAGGCCTTGACGCAGGGAATGTCCTCGCACATCTCGCAAGGGATGCTGCGCGCCTTGAAATATGGCGTCCCGCCGGTCACCTCGCCGCCGACCGGGGCCAGCACCAGGGTGTCGTAGGGACAATCGCGAACGCACAGGCCGCAACGCACGCAGGCGGCCAGGAAATCCGGCTCGTTGAGTGCGCCGGGCGGCCGCAAGGCCTGCGCCGGGGTTGCCCCGGCCGGCCGGGCGGCGAGCAGCGGAACCAGGCTGAGCAATACCCCACCACCGGCCGCAGCGGCGATGCCGTTGAGGAATTTCCGGCGTGCCAGGAAGGCAGGCGACACGCCGGGTTTTCCTTCAGGCTTGGCGGTGGGATTCGTGCTCACGATTCAGGCTCGCTGCGATCTCAGGCGCGGGTGATCTTGACCGGACACTTCTTGAAATCCGTTTCCTTGGAAATCGGACAAGTCGCATCGAGGATCAATTTGTTGACCAGCTTGCCTTCGTCGAAGAAGGGGATGAACACCAGGCCGACCGGCGGCTTGTTGCGCCCCTTGGTTTCGACGCGCAACTGGATCTCGCCGCGCTTCGACGCTACCTTGACCTTCATGCCGCGCTGGATACCGCGCTTCCTGGCATCTTCCGGGTGCATGAAGACCACGGCCTCCGGCACCGAACGGTGCAGTTCCGGCACACGCCGGGTCATCGAACCGGTATGCCAGTGTTCGAGCACGCGGCCGGTAGACATCCACAGGTCGAATTCCTTGTCCGGCATTTCCGGCGGCTGCTGGTAGGGCAGCGCGAAGATCACGGCCTTCTTGTCCTTGTGACCATAGAAGCTGAAATCCTCGCCCTTCTGGACATACGGATCGTAGCCTTCGCGGAAGCGCCACAGCGTTTCCTTGCCATCGACCACCGGCCAACGCAGGCCGCGGGCCTTGTGATAGACGTCGAAGTCGGCCAGATCGTGGGCCTTGCCGCGACCGAAGGCGGCGTATTCCTCGAACAGGCCCTTCTGCAGGTAGTAGCCGAGTTCCTTCGACTCGTCGTTCATGTAGCCCTTGATCGCGTGGCCGTTGGCCTTTTCCAGATCGGCCAGCGGGAACTTGTTGACCACGCCGTTCTTGTAGAGGATGTCGAACAGGGTCTTGCCCTTGTATTCCGGCTTCTTGGCGATCAGGTCGGCCGGCCACACGTCCTCGACCTTGAAGCGCTTGGAGAACTCGATGTACTGCCACAGGTCGGACTTGGCCTCGCCCGGTGCCGACACCTGCTGGCGCCAGAACTGGGTGCGGCGCTCGGCATTGCCGTAGGCGCCTTCCTTCTCCATCCACATGGCGGACGGCAGGATCAGGTCGGCAGCCATCGCCGACACCGTCGGGTAGGCATCGGAAACGACCACGAAAGCGGCCGGATTGCGCCAGCCCGGGTACATCTCGTCATTGATGTTCGGCCCGGCCTGCATGTTGTTGGTGGTCGTGGTCCAGTAGCACTTGAGC
>DKNF01000054.1:0-229 GCA_002470165.1 Betaproteobacteria bacterium UBA7395
CGCTACCGCGAGGACCCGGTGCGCATGTTGCGCGCCGTGCGCCTGGCGGCCAAGCTCGGCCTGTCGATCGACCCAGAGGCGAAAAAGCCGATCCGCGAGATGGCCGAACTGCTGGAAAACGTTCCCGCTGCCCGCCTGTTCGACGAGATGCTCAAGCTGCTGACCTCGGGTCACTCGGTCAAGTGCATCACGCAACTGCGCGACGAGGGCCTGCACCACGGCCTGCTGC
>DKNF01000054.1:335-8563 GCA_002470165.1 Betaproteobacteria bacterium UBA7395
GCCTGCACCACGGCCTGCTGCCGCTGCTCGACGTGATCCTCGAACAGCCGCTCGGCGAGAAGTTCGTCATGCTGGCGCTGGCCAGCACCGACGAACGCGTCCGTCGCGGCAAGGGCACCTCGCCCGGCTTCCTGTTCGCGACCCTGCTCTGGCACGAAGTGCTGGCGCACTGGGACAAGATGAAGGCCAAGGGCGAAGCCAAGATCCCGGCGCTGTTCCAGGCCATGGACACGGTCCTCGACGTGCAGGGCGAAAAACTCGCCATCACCCGCCGCATTGCCGGCGACATCAAGGACATCTGGGCGCTGCAACCGCGTTTCGAACAGCGCGCCGGCAAGCGCCCCTACGCGCTGCTCGAACAACCGCGCTTCCGCGCCGGTTACGACTTCCTGCTGCTGCGCGCGCAGGCCGGCGAAATCGACATGGAACTGGTCGAATGGTGGACGCGCTTCCAGAACGCCGAAGGCGACAAGCGCGCCGAAATGCTGCTGCCGGAAGCCGCCGGCGACAAGAAGAAGCGCCGGCGCCGGAAAAAACCGGCCAACGCCACGCCCCAAGCCAGCGACGCATGAGTCTCGCCCACATTGCCCTGGGCGCCAATCTTGGCGACCCGGCGGCCACCGTCAACGCCGCTTTTGCCGCGCTCGACCAGTTGCCGGAAAGCCGTCTGCTGGCCAAATCGGCGCTTTACCGCACGGCGCCGGTCGGCATCGCCGACCAGCCGGAATTCGTCAATGCCGCCGCCCTGATCGACACCACGCTGGCGCCGGAAGCCCTGCTTGACGCGCTGCTCGGCATCGAACAAGCCTTCGGGCGCGTCCGTGCCGAACGCAACGGCCCGCGCACGCTCGACCTCGACCTCCTGCTCTACGACGACCTGATGCTGGCGACGCCGCGCCTGACGCTGCCGCACCCGCGCCTGCACCTGCGTGCCTTCGTCCTGCAGCCGCTGGCCGACCTGGCGCCGGACCTGGCCATCCCCGGTCGCGGCCGTCTGGCCGCCTGGCTGCCGGCGGTTGCCAACCAGGGTATCTGCCGCCTTTGATTTAACCCTTGCCACTTCGGCGCCGCTGTGTATCCTTGGCGCCGTCAACAACGCCACGGGACGCCCATGTCTGCTCAAAGCATCACCCGCCGCCTGACCCAGGCCGACCTCGCCAAGCTCTACGCTGCCGGCGAGAAGGTCGCCATGTTCACCTGCTACGACGCCAGCTTCGCCCGCCTGCTCGACGGCGCCGGCGTCGACTGCCTGCTGATCGGCGATTCGCTCGGCAACGTCATCCAGGGCCACGACACCACGCTGCCGGTCACCGTCGCCGACGTCGCCTACCACACCGCTGCCGTCAAGCGCGGTGCCGAACGTGCCTTCATCATTGCCGACATGCCCTTCGGCAGTTTCCAGGAATCCCCGGAAGCCGCCTTCCGCAACGCCGTCACGCTGATGGCCGCAGGGGCACAGATGGTCAAGCTCGAAGGCGGCGCCGAGATGGCGCCGACCATTCAATTCCTGGTCAGCCGCGGCATCCCGGTCTGCGCCCACGTTGGCCTGACGCCGCAATCGGTGCATGCGCTCGGCGGCTACAAGGTCCAGGGTAAAGGCGACAGCGCCGCCCGCAAGCTGCTCGCCGACGCCATCGCCGTGCAGGATGCCGGCGCCACGATGATCGTGCTCGAAGCGATTCCCGCCACGCTTGCCGCCGAAGTCACCGCTGCGCTGCACATCATCACCATCGGCATCGGTGCCGGCAAGGATTGTTCGGGCCAGGTCATGGTGCTGCACGACGCTTTCGACATCCCGCCGGGCAAGAAGGCCAAATTCGTGCGCAATTTCATGGACGGTGCCAGCAGCCTGCACGACGCTGCCTGCCGCGCCGTCGCCGCCGTCAAGGACGGCAGCTACCCCGGCCCGGAACACACCTACGCTGCCTGAGATCATGCAAATCCATTCCCGCATCACCGACCTGCGCGGCGCGCTGGCCAATCGTGGCCGCATCGTTTTCGTGCCGACCATGGGCAACCTGCACGCCGGCCACATCAGCCTGATGGAACAGGCACGCCAGCACGGTGACACCGTGGTCGCGTCGATCTTCGTCAATCGCCTGCAATTCGGCCCGAACGAGGATTTCGACAAGTACCCGCGCACCTTCCAGGCCGACTGCGACAAGCTCGTTGCCGCCGGCGTCGACGTCCTGTTCGCGCCGACCGAAGCCGACCTCTACCCCGAGCCGCAGGAATACTTCGTCGAACCGCCGGGCATCCAGAACATCCTCGACGGCGAGTTCCGCCCCGGCCACTTCCGCGGCGTTGCCACCGTCGTCACCAAGCTGTTCAACTGCGTCCAGCCGCAGGCGGCCTTATTCGGCAAGAAGGATTACCAGCAGTTGATGGTCATCCGCAACATGACCCGGCAGCTGCTGCTGCCGATCGACATCGTCGGCGGCGAAACCGTGCGCGCCGAAGACGGCCTGGCCCTATCCTCGCGCAACGGCTACCTGAGCGCCGCCGAACGTGCCGAGGCACCGCGCCTGTACCGGCTGCTCAACGAAATCCGCGACGCCGTCCGCAATGGCAATCGCGATTTCGCGGCACTGGAACAAGCCGCCGTCGCCGAACTGAATGCCCAGGGCTGGAAAACCGACTACATCTCGGTTCGCCGGCAGGCAGACCTGGCCGTCGCGACAACCGACGACGCCGCACTGGTCATTGTCGCCGCCAGCCGTCTCGGAACCACCCGGCTGATCGACAATATCGAGGTTTGACGCGGGCTGGCAGGGCAGAAAAAAGATCGTTGACACGCACCCCATTGCCGTTAAAATGCGCTTCCCCCAACTTTCTGGATGAGTGAAACCATGCAGAGAACCATGTTGAAATCCAAGCTGCATCGCGTGACGGCAACCCATGCCGACCTGCACTACGAAGGCTCCTGCGCGATCGATGAGGATTTGCTGGAAGCCGCCAATATCAAGGAATACGAGCAGATCGACATCTGGAACGTCAACAACGGCGAGCGTTTCACCACCTACGCGATTCGTGCCGAACGCGGTTCAGGCGTGATCTCGGTCAATGGCTCGGCTGCCCGCCGCGCCGCACCGGGTGACATCCTGATCATTGCCACCTTCGCCGCCTATACCGAGGTTGAACTGGCCCGTCACGAGCCGGACCTGATCTACGTCGATTCGCAAAACCGCATCGTCCGTCGCGGCCACAAGATTCCGGTTCAGGCCGCCGCCTGAGCTGACGGCCTGCACCGTTGTCGACGAAGCCCGCCGCTTGGCGGGCTTTTCTTTTTCTGTACAATCCGTTGCACTATTTTTAAAAAAGCCAACGGAGACAAACATGGGCGTGGTATTCGCCAAGACACAGAAAGGGCACGAAGAGCTCACCGCCAAGTCGGGTGGGCTGACCCCGCGTCAGCGACGGGTGCTGATCATGGTCGACGGCAAGCGCACCGTCGATGAATTGCGGGAAATGCTGCAGACCGACGATCTCCAGCACACGCTGGGCCTGCTAGAGGAATCCGGTTTCATCGAAATCGGCGGGCTCAAGGATGCCGCTACCGGCGCCACCCAGCCGGCACCGGCCGAACCGCTGCCGTCGATCACCGCCTTCAGGCCGGCACCGCAACCGCCCAATCCGAAGGAAATGGAACTGGCGCGCAATTTCATCCAGAACACGCTGAAAACCTTCTGCGGTCCGTTCGCCCATCTGCACATCGTCGAAGCCGCCTTCGCCGCACAGACTCACGAGGAACTGCGGCTGCAGTTCGATCCCTGGTTTCATGCCGTCGTGCAGACCCGCGAGGGTCGCAGGCGGGCCGAGGAACTCAGGACGATGTTGCTGAAAGTGATCTAGCCCGCCGACTCGTCGGACTTCTTGCCGGCGTCCGACTTTTTCGGCTTGCGGCTACGCGCTGCTTTCCTGGCCGGTTTCTTCTCTTCCGCCACCGCTGTTTCGGGAGGCATCGCCGGCGGCACTTCCGTCGTCTCGACGACCGCCTCGGCCGCCTTGCGCGGGCGTCGACCGCCGCGCTTGGGTTTGTCCGTGGTTTCGACGATCACCGCAGGCTCCGGCAGGGGCGATTCAGGCGAAACAACCTCGGCAACTTGCGAGACGGCGTCAACGGAAACCTGTGTCGGCTCTTCCGGCCGGGTCTCCTTGCGCGTACGCCGACCGCCGCGACGGCGAGCACCGGATTTCTCCTCGACCGCTGCCGGCGCTATTTCCGCTTCGCCGGCAACCGGCACATCCGGAGTTTCCGGCAGCGCTTCGGAACCGGCCTCCGCAGCGACCAGTTCGCTGTCCTGGGCTCGCGCACGCGTCACGTAGGTGCCCGACTTGTCGTCGCGCCCGACCATCAGCAGCCCGCGCCCGGCCGCCTCTTCGAGCAGGTTGCCGAAGGTCCGGAAACCGTAATAGCTCTCGCTGAAACCGGGATTGCGCCGCTTGACCACTTCCTTGAGCACCGAGGCCCAGATGCGCTCGGCCTCGCCGCGATCGGCCATGAGATCGGAAAACGTGGCGCAGACCAGATCGACCGCCTTGGCCTTGCGCTCTTCCATCTTCTCGCGCCGCTTGGCTTCCTCTTCCGGCGAACGCTTCTCACGCTCGCGCCGTTGCCCGCCACGCTGGGCCTCGCGGTCGCGGACCAGATCGTCGTAATAGATGAATTCGTCGCAATTGGTGACCAGCAGGTCCGAGCAGGATTGCTTGACGCCGACGCCGATGACCTTCTTGGCGTTCTCGCGCAGTTTGGAGACCAGCGGCGAGAAGTCGGAATCGCCGGAAATGATCACGAAGGTATCGACGTGCGACTTGGTGTAACACAGGTCGAGGGCATCGACGACCATGCGGATGTCGGCCGAATTCTTGCCCGACTGGCGCACATGCGGAATTTCGATCAGTTCGAAATTGGCCTCGTGCATCGCCGCCTTGAAGCTCTTGTAACGCTCCCAGTCGCAGTAGGCCTTCTTGACCACGATGCTGCCCTTGGCGAGCAGACGCTCCAGCACGGGGCGGATGTCGAATTTTTCGTATTGCGCATCGCGTACGCCGAGTGCGATGTTCTCGAAGTCGCAGAAAAGCGCCATGCTGGCGGTGTCGTTGGCGGCCATGAAGTCGATCCGTTTTGGTGAAGCCCGCAGTATACCGCCAGCACGCTCAGGCGCTCGGCAAATCCGCCGTTTCCTCGTCGGTGAACAACCGGGAACGGGTGATGAAACATTGCCCGCTACCGCATTCGAGCGAGAAGGTTCCGCCCTGTCCCGACACGGCGTCGATGATCAGTTGAGTGTGCTGCCAGTACTCGTACTGGGCAGCGCTGATGTAGAACGGCACGCCGCCGATCTCGCCGAGCCGGATGTCCTGGGCCCCCAAGGTCAGTTCGCCGTCGAGGTAGCAATTCGGGCTGCTGTTGTCGCAACAACCGCCGGACTGATAGAAGAACATCGCCGTTCCGTGCGTGTGCTGCAAATGCTCGATCAGGGCCAGGGCGGCGGGTGTGGCAATAACGCGTTCGACCATGTCATCCTCCAAAAAAATACGGGGGCCATCGGCCCCCGTCAAAGCCCACAAGGGCACGCAGAGTCGGAGGAGAAATCCGCTTAGAAGAAACCCAGCTTCTGCTCGGCGTAGCTGACCAGCAGGTTCTTGGTCTGCTGGTAGTGGTCGAGCATGACCTTGTGCGTTTCGCGACCGATGCCCGATTCCTTGTAGCCGCCAAAGGCGGCGTGCGCCGGGTAGGCGTGGTAGCAGTTGGTCCACACGCGACCGGCCTGGATGGCACGGCCCATGCGGTAGGCGACGTTGCCGTTGCGGCTCCAGACGCCGGCACCAAGGCCGTAGAGCGTGTCGTTGGCGATGGCCAGAGCTTCGGCTTCGTCCTTGAAGGTGGTCACGGCGAGCACCGGCCCGAAGATTTCTTCCTGGAAGATACGCATCTTGTTGTGGCCCTTGAACAGCGTCGGCTGGATGTAATAGCCGCCTTCGATGTCGCCGCCGAGGTGGGCACGTTCGCCACCGATCAGCACCTGGGCGCCCTCTTCCTTGCCCAGCTTGAGGTAGGACTCGATCTTGTCCATCTGGATCTGCGAGGCCTGCGCACCCATCATCGTCTCGGTATCAAGCGGCGACCCCTGCTTGATCGCGGCGACGCGCTTCAGGCAGCGCTCCATGAAGGCATCGTAGATCGACTCCTGGATCAGCGCGCGGCTCGGGCAGGTGCACACCTCGCCCTGGTTGAAGGCGAACAGGACCAGACCTTCGATCGCCTTGTCGAGGAAGCCGTCGTCCTTGTCCATGACGTCAGCGAAGAAGATGTTCGGCGACTTGCCGCCCAGTTCCAGCGTCGCCGGGATCAGGTTGTTGGCGGCAGCCTGGGCGATGACGCGGCCGGTGGCGGTGGAGCCGGTGAAGGCAATCTTGGCGATGCGCTTGGAGGTGGCCAACGGCATGCCGGCTTCGCGACCGAGGCCGTTGACGATATTCAGCACGCCCGGCGGCAGCAGGTCGGCGATCAGGTCGACCAGGATCAGGATCGAGATCGGCGTCGATTCAGCCGGCTTCAAGACCACGCAGTTGCCGGCGCCGAGCGCCGGAGCGAGCTTCCAGGCGGCCATCAGGATGGGGAAGTTCCAGGGGATGATCTGGCCGACGACGCCGAGCGGCTCATGGATGTGGTAGGCCATGGTGTTCTCGTCGATTTCCGAGATGCCGCCTTCCTGCGAGCGCAGGCAGCCGGCGAAGTAGCGGAAGTGATCGACGGCCAGCGGAATGTCGGCGTTCAGCGTTTCGCGGATCGGCTTGCCGTTGTCGACGGTCTCGGCGTAGGCCAGCAGTTCGAGGTTCTGTTCGAGGCGGTCGGCGATCTTGAGCAGGATGTTCGAGCGGGTCGCGGCATCGGTCTTGCCCCACTTCGGGAAGGCGGCATGGGCGGCGTCGAGCGCCAGCTCAATGTCTTCGGCAGTGGAGCGGGCGGCTTGGGTGTACACCTTGCCGTTGACCGGGGTCACCACATCGAAGTACTGGCCCTTGACCGGGGCAGTCCACTGGCCGTTGATGAAGTTGTCGTACTTGGCCTTGTAGGCGATTTTTGCGCCAGCGGCGCCGGGGGCTGCGTAGATCATCTTGTCTCCTGTCTTTTACGAATGAGTGAATCAGTTGCCTGATGGCCAGCAACCCATATCAAGGGCCGTGCCAGACCAACACATCCTTGATTCAAAAAGAATTTCCGGAAACCGACCGCCAGTCAGGCGACGGCTGGAACGTCGCACAAGGAAACAACTGTCACATTCTGGAACAGTGTCCGGCAATTCGTTCGCCAGGGCTTGCATGCCCGGCCCGGCCCCCTATACTCCCGATAAAGTCCGGCGACGAACGGGCGAGGAGACAAACACGATGCGCACTCATTCCCCCGTGCCGGCCCCGCAGTTGCGGCAAGCCCGCCTGAAGCTGCTCGAAGGCAGCGACTTCACCGATGCCGCCGTCGACGAGCGCCTGGCCCGTTCATGGCGACGCAGCCTGGCCGCCGGCCTGACGCCGACCGGCCGTCTGGCCATCCCGGACAATCTCAGCGGCAAGGAACTGGGCCGGGCGCTGGGACGCAATCACGAACTGCTCAGCCATTCGCGGCCGATCATGGAATACCTGTTCGAACAGGTGCGCCACAGCCACAGCATGGTCATCCTCGCCGACAACCGGGGCGTGCTCATGCACACCCTCGGCGACGCCGACTTTCTCGGCAAGGCCGAGCGCGTCGCCCTGATGTCGGGCGCCTGCTGGGACGAACGCCAGCGCGGAACCAACGCCATCGGCACCGCGCTGGCCGAAGCGGCCGGGGTCGAAATCCACGGCGACGAGCATTTCCTGGAGCGCAACACCTTCCTCACCTGCGCCGCCGCGCCCATTGTCTCGGCGACCGGCGAACTGCTCGGCATCCTCGACATTTCCGGCGACCGGCGCAGCCGTCATCCGCACACCCTTGGGCTGGTCAACACCGCGGCGCGGATGATCGAGAACCGCCTGGTCGTCGATGCCTGCCAGCGCCACCTGCGCCTGCATCTGCACCCGGACCCGGCCGGCATCGGCACGGTCGCCGAGGGCATCGTCGCCCTCTCCGAGGACGGCTGGATCGTCGGCGCCAATCGCAATGCGCTGCAGATGCTCGGCCTGGCCAGCGCCGACATCGGCGCCACACCGCTGTTCCGCGCCCTCGACACGCGCCTGGCCGACCT
>DKNF01000022.1 GCA_002470165.1 Betaproteobacteria bacterium UBA7395
TCCTCGGCGGTGTAGATGTCGTTGGTGACCACGGCCATGTCGATCTTGTCGCGCAGGGCCTGGCACAGCGCCAGGGTCAGGGCGGTCTTGCCGGAACCGACGGGGCCGCCGATGCCGACGCGCAGGGCTTGTTTGCTCATGTTTTTCCTAGGATCTGAAGAGACGGGAGTATTGGGTTTCGTGGCGGGCGCAGGCGATGGCGAAGGCCGGGGTGAAATTCGACCATTCGCCTTCCGGCAGTTTCAGGGCAAGGGCGGCAATTTCGGGCAGGCGCCCGCCGAGTTCGGCGAGCAGCCGCTGGCCGCTGGCCTGGCCGAGCGGTACCGCCTTCAGTGCGGCCATTACCTGGTTTTCGGCCCAGGCCCAGAGGTAGGCCGTCAGCGCCGCTTCACGGTCGATTCGCCAGGTCGCGGCGATGCCGGCCCAGCCGGTCGGGAAGGCGATCTCGCCGAGTCCGGCCAGCGTCGTTTCGACATCGGCCAGCGCCGGGTCGCGCAGGTCGCGCACCAGCCGGTGCAGCGAAAAGCCCATCTGGGCCGTTTCCGCGCGCAGTTCGGCGGATTCGCGGCTGGCCAGGAATTCGGTGTTGAGGCGGGCGATTTCGGCGCTATCTGCCGCGGTCCACGCGCGCATCAGCGCAACAACCAGCGGCGCTTCGTAGCGGCCGATGCCGTGTGCGAGCAGATCGGCGATCCAGCGGCCGGCGCTCGTTTCGTCACGAATGACGCCGGATTCGACCGCCCATTCCAGGCCCTGCGAATAGGTGTAGGCGCCGACCGGCAGCGCCGGGCTGGCGAGCTGGAGCAGGCGGGCGAGTTGCAGCGAAGGGGTCAACGCGGTTTGAACTCGTGGATTTTCGGCACCGAGCGGTGCGGGCCGTGGCCGGGGTTGTGCAGATCGGCATGGTCGGGCTCGTCACCGTGGTGATGATGGCCGCCGTGCGCCCCATAGGCGCCGGATTCCGGCTGGAACGGCGCTTCCGTCTCGCTGATGATGCAGCCCAGGCCGCGTGCCATGTCGGCGAGCACGTGGTCGGTCTGGAAGCGCAGCTTGCCGCCGTTTTCGGTGGGCAGGATCTGCACCGGGACGTGTCGGTTGCCGAGATGGTAGGCGGCGCGGGCGAAGAGCAGCGGGCTGTCGGCGACGGCCTCGATCAGTTTTTCCGGCGCGGCGAGGATTTCGACGACGCTAGAGCAGTCTTCAGCAATCAGCTTGTCGCCGCCGTGCAGGTGGTCGCCGCGTTCGAGGAAAATGCCGGCCTCGCTGCCGGAAGCCAGCGTCACCTTGAGGCGGCTGCGTTTGCGTTCGTCGTAGGCGAGCGCCACCGCGTCGGTGGCGGGGGCGGTCGTGCGTTTATTCAGGATCAACATGGTCAGAACAGGAAATAGCGTTGGGCCAGCGGCAGTTCGGTCGCCGGTTCGCAGACGAGATGCACGCCGTCGGCCTTGACCACGTAGGTTTCGGGATCGACGGTGATTTCCGGTGTGGCGCCGTTGTGCACCATGTCGGATTTTTGCACGCCACGGCACCCGGAGACGGCGATCAGCGGTTTCTCCAGCTTCAGCGCGGCGACCGCCGGGTTGTTCAGCGCCGCCTGCGAGACGAAGGTCACCGAAGTCTTCAGCGCCTTGCCGAAGCTGCCGAACATCGGCCGGTAATGGACCGGCTGTGGCGTCGGAATCGAGGCGTTGGGGTCGCCCATGGCGGCGGCGGCGATCATGCCGCCCTTCAGGATCAGGCTGGGTTTGACGCCGAAAAAGGCCGGCTTCCACAGCACCAGGTCGGCCAGTTTGCCGACTTCGATCGAGCCGACGGTGTGGGCGATGCCATGCGTCAGCGCCGGGTTGATCGTGTATTTGGCGATGTAGCGCTTGACGCGGAAGTTGTCGTGGCGCGCGTTGTCTTCCGGCAGCGTGCCGCGCTGGACCTTCATCTTGTGCGCCGCCTGCCAGGTGCGGATGATGACTTCGCCGACGCGGCCCATGGCCTGCGAGTCGGACGACATCATCGAGAAGACGCCGAGGTCGTGCAGAATGTCTTCGGCGGCGATGGTCTCGCGGCGGATGCGCGATTCGGCGAAGGCTACGTCCTCGGCGATGCTCGGGTCGAGGTGGTGGCAGACCATCAGCATGTCGAGATGCTCGTCGATGGTGTTGACCGTGTACGGCATGGTCGGATTGGTCGAGCTGGGCAGCACATTGGGCAGCCCGGCCGCCTTGATGATGTCCGGCGCGTGGCCGCCGCCGGCGCCTTCGGTGTGGAAGGTGTGGATGGTGCGGCCCTTGAAGGCATCGATGGTGGCTTCGACGAAGCCCGATTCGTTGAGCGTGTCGGTGTGGATGGCGACCTGGATGTCCATTTCTTCCGCCACTGACAGGCAGCAGTCGATTGCCGCCGGCGTCGTGCCCCAGTCCTCGTGCAGTTTCAGACCGATGACCCCGGCCGCGACCTGTTCGCGCAGCGCTTCCGGCAGGCTGGCGTTGCCCTTGCCGAGAAAGCCCAAGTTCATCGGGAAGGCCTCGGCGGCTTCAAGCATGCGGTGGATGTGCCAGGGGCCGGGCGTGCAGGTGGTGGCGTAGGTGCCGGTCGCCGGCCCGGTGCCGCCGCCGATCATGGTGGTGACACCCGAATTGAGTGCTTCGTCGATCTGCTGCGGGCAGATGAAATGGATGTGGCTGTCGATGCCGCCGGCGGTGACGATCATGCCTTCGCCGGCGATGACTTCGGTACCGGGGCCGACGACGATGGTCACACCGGGCTGGATGTCCGGGTTGCCGGCCTTGCCGATGGCGGCGATGCGGCCGTCCTTGAGGCCGATGTCGGCCTTGACGATGCCGGTGATGGCATCGACGATCAGCGCATTGGTGATCACGGTATCGACCGTTTCGGCGGAAACGCGCTGGCTCTGGCCCATGCCGTCGCGGATGACCTTGCCGCCGCCGAATTTCACTTCCTCGCCATAGAT
>DKNF01000130.1 GCA_002470165.1 Betaproteobacteria bacterium UBA7395
CGGCGATAGCACTTGTCGTGGATGCGCTGGCCGTAGAACATCTTCGGCCGACCCTGGCGATCAAGCTCGGGAATGCGGTCGAAGGTCAGCATGTAGGTGACGACACCGGTCATCACTTCGGGGATCGGCGGGCAGCCCGGGACATTGATGATCGGCTTGCCGGAAATCACCTTGTGTACCGGCGTGGCGCGCGTCGGGTTCGGCTTGGCGGCCTGCACGCAGCCGTAGGAAGCGCAGGCCCCCCAGGAGATGATGGCCTTGGCGTCGGCACAGGTCTCGCGCAGCTTCTCGATGAAGGGACGACCGCCCTGGATGCAGAACATGCCGTCCTCGTTGAGCGGCGGATTGCCCTCGACGGCGACGATGTACTGGCCCTTGTACTTGCGCTTCACCTCTTCGAGGATTTCCTCGGCCTGGTGGCCGGCAGCGGCCATCAGCGTATCGTCGTAATCGAGCGACAGCATCGACAGCACGACATCCT
This sequence comes from Betaproteobacteria bacterium UBA7395, assembly GCA_002470165.1. GTDB lineage: Bacteria > Pseudomonadota > Gammaproteobacteria > Burkholderiales > Rhodocyclaceae > Azonexus. The sequence goes on from DKNF01000130.1 coordinate 482, forward strand.
TGGTCAGCGGGTGCGCCGAGCGGATGAAGGATTCGGTACAGCAGGTACATTCCAGCCCGTGCAACCACAGGACCGGCGTGCGCGGCTTGGTTTCCATGGCCTGCGCAATGCGCGGCGCGGCGGCGCTACCCAAGCCGAGCGAAGTCGCGGTCAGGCTGCAGAATTTCAGGAAGCTGCGCCGGGAAATTCCCTGGCGGCGCAGCACATCGTAAAAGGTTTCGGTCACAGCGCTTCCCCCCGTTGGTCAGAACTTGCGTGGCGATCGCATCGCAAGGCCTGTGCCATCGGAGGAGAAACCGGATTTACCCTTTCAAATCATCGAATTGACAAATGCATCGCGCGGAAAGCCCGAGCATCCGGACATTCAGGTGGAAACATGAAATCCATAAGTGGATATCTTGATTCCACCCATCCCGGATTGCCCCACCGCCGGAGCATTCGCCGCACTTGCGCTGGATCAAGACAGGGACCGTGCGCTTGACTACAATCGCGGCCATGCCCACCGTAGCCGACCTGATGACGCTGCACGCCGACAGCGTAGCCCCCGATGCCACGCTGGCGACTGCCGCCGCCATGATGATCAGGTCGCGGATATCGTCGGTCGTGGTGGTCGACCGGGGACGCATTGCCGGCATCCTGACCGAGCGCGACATGCTGCACGCCATGCGCCAGCACGACGATTCCAGCCGCTCGGTACGCGAATTCATGACCGCACCGGTGCATACGGTCCGGCACGACACCGACGTCCGCGCCGCCTTCCGCCAGACCACGCGCCTGGGCATCCGCCACCTGGTCGTCACCGGCAACGACGACAGCCTGCTCGGCATCGTCAGCGAAACCGATTTCCGGCGCTTCTTCGGGCTCGACTTCTATCGCCACCTGAACACCGTCGAAGGCCTCATGGAACGGGTCTTTCCCCGACTGCCGCGGACCGCGACCCTGAACCAGGCACTGGAGGCCATGGAAACCGCCAAGGCGACCAGCGTCGTCGTCATGGACGGCCCCCGGGCCTGCGGCATCGTCACCGAACGCGACGTGGTCCGGCTCTACCTCAACGAAGAGGGCAATCCGCCGCTCGAGGCGGTGATGACCCAGCCGCTGACCAGCGTTCGTCCCGAGACCTCGGCAGCCGACGCGGCGGCGATGATGCTGGAGGCCCGCATCCGCCACCTGACCGTGGTCGACCGCGACAACCGCCTGATCGGCCTGCTCACCGAGCACAGCCTGATCCGGCCGCTGGAAATGGACCTGCTCGACGAAGCGGTCAGCGAACAACGCGGCCTGCAGACGCGCTACGACGAAGCCCTGCTGATCCGCAACGCAGCCATGGCCGGCATGCTGCGCGGCGAACGCCTGGAAAACCTGCTCGAACTGGTCGTCCTGTCGGCCGAACACGAGGTTCCCGGCATCAAGTGCGCGATCATGCTGGCCAACCCGGACGGCAGGACCTTGCGCCTGGCGGCTGCGCCCAGCCTGCCCGAAGCCGCCCAGCAAATTCTGGCGACAGCGGAAATCGGCGAGGGCGTCGGCGTTTCCGGCACCGCCGCCTGGCGCCGTGGCGAAGCCTTCATCGAGGATGTATTTGCCCAACCGGAGGGCGAGCGTTACCGCGACTTCGCCCGCCTGTTCGGCGGCCGCTCGGGCTGGGCCGAGGCCCTGATCGGCCCGGATCAGACCTTGCTCGGCACGTTTGCCGCCTACCGAGAGAACAGCGGGCGCCTGCCCGAAAGCATCCGCGCCACGGTACATCAGGCCAGCCAGCTGGCCACCCTGCTGATTGCCCAGCAGCGCCAGTCGGCGGAATTGCAGAACAGCCGGAACACCTTCCACCAGTTGTTCGAAACCGTCGCCAATGCCTTGTTCGTGCTCGATGCCGACGGCTATTTCCTCGACGCCAACCAGGCCGCCGAGCAGATGTGCGGCTATCCCCGTGCCGAACTCCGCGGTCGCAAGCCGGACGACATGGCCGTCGCCGGCATGAATCCGCCCGGCGAAGTGGCCGCGGCCATCCGCGCAGCCGCCGCCGGTGAACCGCAAGCCATCGAATACTGGGGCCGCACACGCTCCGGCGAAATCACCCTGATCCGCGTCCAGATGACTGCCACCCGCTACGCCGGGCAAGCGGCAGTCATCGCCAGCGCCATCAATATCGGTGCCAGCCGTGCGGAAGAACTGCGCCTGGGCATCGAGCGCGACCTGGCCAACGCCCTGGCCGCCGGCAGCGACCATACCGGGCTGCTGGCCACCATGCTCGACCTGTCGCTGCGTTTCCCCGAATTCGATTGCGGCGGCATCTACTGGCAAGCGCCGGGCGGCGCTTACGAATTGCTCGCCCAGCGCGGTCTGTCCGAGCATTTCATCGAGCAGATCCGCTATTACCCGGCAGATTCCCGTCAGGCACGCCTGATCCAGGAGCACAAGGTCATCTGCAGTTGCCGGCACTGCTGCAGCCAGCACGAGGACTGCAGCCTGCTGGCGCCGGAGTACATCAGCGCGGAAGGCCTGCGCTGCCTGCTGATCCAGCCCATCGTCGTCGACGGTCAGGCAGTTGCCTGCCTCAACCTGGCCGGCCGCCATACCGAGCAGATTTCCGAGGCCAATTGCCAGGCGGTACAGGCCATGGCCCGGCAATTCGCACTGGCGCTCGAACGCCAGGTCCTGGAGGAACGCCAGCGCCTGGCCGCCAGCGTTTTCGCCAACGCCCACGAAGGCATCATGATCACCGATGTCAGCGGCCGCATCGTCGAGGTCAACCCCACCTTCAGCGAACTGACCGGTTTCAGCCGGGACGAAGCCATCGGCCAGAACGCCGGCCTGCTCAACTCCGGTCACCACGACAGCGCCTTCTACCGCGAGATGTGGCATGCCATTCGCCATCACGGACACTGGCGCGGCGAAGTCTGGAACCGCAAGAAATCCGGCGAGATCTTCGTCGAACTGCTGACCATCTCCGCCGTCCGCAGCCCGGACTCGACGATCACGCACTTTGTCGGCATTTTTTCCGACATCACGGTGCTCAAGGAACACCAGCAGCGGCTCGAACACCTGGCGCATTTCGATGCCCTGACCCAGTTGCCCAACCGCATGCTGCTCGCCGACCGCCTGCAACTGGCCATGGCCCAGGCGGCACGCACGCACGGACTGTTGGCGGTCTGCTATCTCGACCTCGACGGTTTCAAGCCGGTCAACGACCAGTACGGCCATGCCGCCGGCGACCGCCTGCTGATCGAGGTCGGACAACGGCTCAAGAGTTGCGTGCGCGGCGGCGACACGGTTGCCCGCCTGGGTGGCGACGAATTCGTGCTGCTGCTGGCCGGGCTCGGCGACATCCACGAATGCGACCAGGCCCTGAACCGGATTGCCACGACCTTGACCCGCCCCTTTGCCGTTCCCGGCGGCGAGGCAAGCATTTCCGCCAGCATCGGCGTCACGCTTTACCCCAACGACGGCTCCGATGCCGATACCCTGCTGCGCCACGCCGACCAGGCCATGTACGTGGCCAAGCAGGCCGGACGCAACCGCCACCACCTGTTCGACCCGGAGAACGACCGGCGCGCCAGGCAGCGTCGGGAGGACATCACCCGTATCGGTGAAGCGCTCGCGAGCGGTGAATTCACCCTGCATTACCAGCCCAAGGTCGACATGCGCCAGGGCCGGGTGATCGGCGCCGAAGCCCTGATCCGCTGGCAACACCCGGAACGCGGCCTGCTGCTGCCGCAGGACTTCCTGCCGACGGTCGAAGGCAGCGAGCTGGCCATCGATCTCGGCAACTGGGTCATCCGCACCGCCCTCGATCAGCTTGCCCATTGGGCACAGGCCGGCCTCGATCTGGCGCTGAGCATCAATATTGCCGGCGAACATCTGCAGCACCCGGAATTTGCCGACATGCTGGCCGCCGAACTCGCCGCCCACCCCGAAGTGCTCCCCGAACGCCTTGAGCTGGAAGTCCTCGAAACCGCCGCCATCGAGGATGTCGGCCGGGCCGCCGAACTGTTCGAAACCTGCCGCAAACTCGGCGTCAGTTTCGCCCTCGACGACTTCGGCACCGGCTATTCCTCGCTGACCTATTTCCGCCGCCTGCCGGCCGAAATGCTCAAGATCGACCAGTCCTTCGTCCGTGACATGCTCGACGACCCGGAGGATCTGGCCATCGTCGAAGGCGTCATCGGCCTGACCCGGGCCTTCCGCCGCCAGGTGATCGCCGAAGGCGTGGAAAGCGTCGAACACGGACTGGTCCTGCTGCTACTCGGTTGCGACCTGGCCCAGGGCTTCGGCATCGCCCGCCCCATGCCGGCAAGCGAACTACCTGACTGGATCGGGAATTTCCGGCCCGACGACCTGTGGAGTTCAGCTTCGTCCTTTGCCTGGTCGCGCGAAGACCTGCCGCTGCTGATCGCCGAAGTCGACCACCGCCGCTGGCTGAAAACCCTGGACAGCCACCTGGCCGACGACAGCGGCCTGCTGCCGATCCCGGAACTGGACGAACGAGCCTGCGGTTTCGGCCGCTGGTATCACGGCGCCGGCACACGACGCTACGGACACATCCCGGTTTTCGCGCAGATCAACGCAACACATCACCGTCTGCACGAAATGGCCAGGCACATCCTCAACGCCAGACAGGCCGGCCTGCCCGAAGCCATCCCGGAGCTGCTGGAGAAACTCAGGGAAGCCAGCGGCGAACTGGCGCACCTGCTGCAGGAACTGCAGGCGGAAATCCTGCTCGGCGCTCAGACCAGAAGGCGGTAAGCCGGCGAATCCAGCCCGCGGACGGCGGCCAGCAGGGCATCGATGGCCTTCGGCCGGACGAAGCAGCTGCGCCAGGCCAGGGCCACCCGGCGCGACGGCTCGGGCGGCGTAAACGGGATAACGCTGATCATGTCGTTGCTGTAGGGATGCTGGAGCGCACCGTCGGGCAGCACTGACACCCCCAGACCCGACGCCACCATGCAGCGGATGGTGCCGATCGAGTGGCCGAGGCGGATGTCGGTTTCCGGACTGCTGACCTGCGGACAGGCGCCCAGCACCTGATCGCGAAAGCAGTTGCCGGCCTTGAGCAGCAGCACTTCGTCGCCGGCCACTTCCTCCGGCGCGATCGCCGAGCGCGTCTCCCAGACGTGGCCGCGCGGTACGATGACCTTGAACACCTCGTCGTAGAGGGGCCGGGTGAGTACGCCGGGCAGATCGAAGGGCAGGGCCAGGATGGCCACGTCGATATCGTTGTCGCGCAGCATGTCGGCCAGGTTGGCCGTCATGTTTTCCTCGATCACCAGCGGCATGTTGGGCGCCACCGCCTTGAGCGAGTGGATCAGTTGCGGCAGCAGGTAGGGGCCGATGGTATGGATGACGCCAAGCCGCAACGTACCGTCGAGCTGGTCGCGGCCGCGCTGGGCGATCTGGCGAACTTTCTCGGCTTCCTCCAGCGCCAGTTGCGCCTGTTCGACGACCCGGGCACCGACCAGGCTGGGGCTGACGAAGCCCTTGCCCCGTTCGAACAACTGTACACCGAGCTCGTCTTCCAGGCGGGCGATGGCCACGCTGAGCGTCGGCTGACTGACCGAACAACGTTCGGCAGCACGGCTGAAATTCTTTTCCTGGGCAAGAGCCACGATGTAGCGCAATTCGGTCAAGGTCATCCGTTTCACATCCTCCGGGCATGGATCATACCCTCATCGCTTATAGGGTCTACCTATGACCACTATAGTTGAAACCCATGAAAAACATTGACTTGGATCAAACCTGGCATATCGAGCATCGGGACAATGACCTGACAACTTTTATCAACGAGGGAGAAACACGATGAAACATACCATTCTGTCGACAGCCGTCGCCCTGGTATCCGGCATCGCCATTCAGTCCGCTGCACTGGCTGCTGCCGACGAACCGATCCAGCCGATCAAGCCGCCGGCAAGCATCAACATCGGCATGGTCGAACTGGGCAAGAAGCTCTATTTCGATCCGCGCCTGTCCAAGTCCGGGATCATGTCCTGCAACACCTGCCACAACCTGTCGATGGGCGGTACCGACAACATCCCGACCTCGGTCGGTGACAAGTGGCAGCAAGGTCCGATCAACGCACCGACCGTACTCAACTCCAGCCTGAACCTGGCCCAGTTCTGGGACGGCCGCGCAGCCGACCTCAAGGCCCAGGCCGGCGGCCCGATCGCCAACCCGGGCGAAATGGCCTTCACGCACACCCTGGCCATCAACGTCCTCGAATCGATCCCGGCCTATGTCCGCGAGTTCAAGCTGGTCTTCGGCAAGGACAAGATCGACATCGACCAGGTCACCACCGCCATCGCCGAATTCGAAAAGACCCTGGTCACGCCGAATTCCCGCTTCGACCAGTGGCTGCTCGGCAACAAGACTGCGCTGACCAAGGAAGAACTGGAAGGCTACAAGCTGTTCAAGGATGTCGGTTGCATCGCCTGCCACAACGGCGAGGCCGTCGGCGGCAATTCCTTCCAGAAGATGGGCCTGGTCGAGCCGTACAAGGGCAACATGCCTGACGGTCGCGCTGCAGTGACCGGCAAGGATGCCGACCGCTTCAACTTCAAGGTCCCGACCCTGCGCAACGTCGAACTCACCTATCCGTACTTCCACGACGGTGCCGCCAACACGCTGACCGAAGCCGTCGACGTCATGGGCCGCCTGCAACTGGGCAAGAAGTTCACCAAGGACGAAAACGCCAAGATCGTCGCCTTCCTGAAGACCCTGACCGGCGACCAGCCGACCTTCATGCTGCCGATCCTGCCGCCGTCTTCGGATTCGACCCCGCGTCCGACGCCGTTCAACTGACCGGTCGTCCTACCTCTCTATTTTCGGGGGCTTCGGCCCCCGTTTTTTTCCTGTTTGATTCACCTCAATCTGTCGGTACACTTGCGCGTCCATAATCTGCACCTGATTTTCCCGGGTATCCAACATGCTGGAAGCTGACAATCTGGAATGCGTGCGCGGCGAGCGCCGCCTGTTCTCAGGCCTCGGCTTCACGCTGGACGCAGGCGAACTCATTTACCTGCAGGGCCGCAACGGCGCCGGCAAGACCAGCCTGCTGCGCATGCTGATCGGGCTGCTGCCCCCGGAAACCGGCGAAATCCGCTGGCACGGCAAACCCATCCGCAAGCAGGCCGATGAGTACCACGCCGCCCTTTGTTACCTCGGCCACCTGAACGCCATCAAGGAAGAATTGACGCCGCTCGAGAACCTGCTCGCCGCCGCCCGCCTGGCCGGCGAAGCCTTGTCCGAGGACAATGCCATCGACGCGCTCGAACAGGTCGGTCTCGCCGGGCGCGAGGACCTGGCCTGCAAATACCTGTCGCAAGGCCAGAAACGCCGGGTGGCACTGGCCCGCCTGGTGATCGACCGGCGGCCGCTGTGGATCCTCGACGAACCCTTCGTCGCCCTCGACGTCGCCGCCGTCGACTGGCTGGCCGGCATCATCTCCGGCCACCTGCAACGCGGCGGCATGGCCGTGATGACCACCCACCAGCCGGTTGCCATTCCCGCCGGCACGGTCCGCGAACTACGCATCGGCTGAGAACGGAATCCATGTCCAACATCGTCTTCTCCGTCATTGCCCGCGACCTGAAACTGGCCATGCGCCGCCAGGCCGACATCGTCTCGGCGCTGTTCTTCTTCATCATCGTCGTCAGCCTGTTCCCGCTCGGCATCGGCCCCGAACTCGACCTGCTGCGCCAGCTCGCCCCCGGCGTGCTATGGGTCGCGGCATTGCTGGCAACCATGCTGTCGCTGCCCCGGCTGTTCGCCGACGATCATCGCGACGGCACACTCGAACAACTGGCGCTCTCGCCACATCCGCTTGGCCTGGTGGTTACCGGGAAAGTAATCGCTCACTGGCTGGTTTCCGGCCTGCCGCTGGCCCTGATCGCGCCCGTCCTCGGTATCCAGTTCGACCTTTCCGGCGAAGCCCTGCTCGTGCTCACCGGCGCCATCCTGCTCGGCACGCCGGCGCTGTCCGGCATCGGCGCCATCGGCGCAGCGCTGACGCTGGGCCTGCGCGGCGGCGGTGTACTTTTGTCCTTACTTGTTCTCCCGCTCTACATTCCGGTGCTAATATTCGGGGCTGGCGCAGTTGACGCGACGGTGTCCGGTCTCGGGGGGGAAGGACATCTATCACTGCTCGCTGCAATGACCATCGCTGCAATCGGTTTCGCCCCCTGGGCGTCGGCTGCGGCCCTGAAGATCGCCCTCGAATGAACGACCGCTTCAACCTCTACCGCTTCTCGTCTCCGGCCACCTTCTACCCGCTGGCCGGGAAAATGATCCCCTGGTTCATCGCCGCCGGCACCCTGTTCGGGCTGGCCGGCCTGTACATCGGCATGCTCGTCGCGCCGACCGACTTCCAGCAGGGCGAGGGCTACCGGATCATCTTCGTGCATGTCCCGACCTCATGGATGAGCATGTTCATCTATCTGGTGATGGCCTTCTGGGCCGCCATCGGGCTGGCCTTCAACACCCGCCTGTCGGGCATGATGGCGCAGGCCCTGGCCCCGACCGGCGCGCTGATGGCCTTCCTCTCGCTATGGACCGGCGCGCTGTGGGGCAAGCCGATGTGGGGCACCTGGTGGGTCTGGGATGCCCGCCTGACTTCGGAACTGATCCTGCTCTTCCTCTACATCGGCTACATGGCGCTGGTCGTCGCCATCGACGACGCCCGCCGCGCCGACAAGGCCGGCGGCATCCTGCTGCTGGTCGGCGTGGTCAATATTCCCATCATCTATTTCTCGGTGAAGTGGTGGAACACCCTGCACCAAGGCTCCAGCGTCAACCTGACCAAGTCGTCGATGGCCGAAATCATGCTCTGGGGCATGTTGCTGATGGCCCTGGCCTTCTGGATGTATTCGATCGCCGTGGCCCTGGCCCGGGTGCGCACCATCATTCTTGAACGGGAGTGCCATACCGACTGGGTCCGGGCCGAACTGACGGGAGGCAAGGCATGATCCACTGGAACAGTTTTTCCGATTTCCTCGCCATGGGTGGTTACGGGCTCTACGTCTGGGGCTCCTTTGGCGTTACGGCACTGATCATGGTGATCGAACCGATCGCCGTCGCGCGCCAGCGCAAGACCACCGTCGCCCGTCTGAAGCGCCAGTTGCGCGCAGAATCCCGGAGTACCGAAGCATGAAGTCACGCCACAAGAAACTCGCCCTGATCGGCGGGGCGATCGCGCTCGTCGGCATCATCGCCGCGCTGGTGCTGAACGCCCTGAACAGCAACATCGCGCTGTACATCTCGCCGACTGACGTCGCCCAGGGTAAAGCCCCGCAGGAGAAGCTGTTCCGCATCGGCGGGCTGGTCAAGGAAGGCAGCATCCAGCGCCAGGCCGACGGCGTGACCATCCGCTTCGCCATCACCGATTCGGAATCCGACATCACGGTCGACTACGTCGGCATCCTTCCCGACCTGTTCATGGAAGGCAAGGGCGCCGTCGCCCAGGGCCGCCTGCTGCCGGATGGCACGTTCAAGGCCCAGGAAGTGCTGGCCAAGCACGACGAAAACTACATGCCGCCGGAAGCCGCCAAGGCGCTCAACGACGCCCATGTCCGCGGCGTCCAACGTCAGGCCGAAGAAGAAGCGGCCAAGGCAGCACAACCGAAAGCGAGCTACTGAGCATGATTCCCGAACTTGGCCATTTCGCCCTGATCTTCTCCGCCATCGTCGCCCTGCTGCTCGGCACCCTGCCGCTGATCGGCGCCCATCAGGGCCGGCCGGCCTGGATTGCGCTGGCCCGCCCGGCCACCGACGTATTCGCGCTGCTGGTCACCTTCTCCTTCCTGTGCCTGACCTGGGCTTTCGTCGCCAACGACTTCTCGGTGGTCTATGTCGCCCAGCATTCGAATACCCTGCTGCCGATCGAGTACCGCATCTCGGCCGTCTGGGGCGGCCATGAAGGCTCGCTGCTGCTGTGGATGCTGATGATGTCCTGGTGGGCCCTGGCGGTCCGTCTGTTCTCCAAGCAACTGCCGGAGGTCATGCTGGCCCGCGTGCTCGGTACGCTCGGCCTGGTCTGTTTCGGCTTCCTGCTGTTCATCCTGTTCACCTCCAATCCCTTCGAACGCCTGCTGCCCGGCGTGGCCGAAGGACGCGACCTCAACCCGCTGCTGCAGGATCCCGGCCTGATCATCCACCCGCCGCTGCTGTACATGGGTTACGTCGGCTTCTCGGTCGCCTACGCCTTCGCCATCGCCGCACTGCTCTCGGGCAAGCTCGACGCCGCCTGGGCGCGCTGGTCGCGGCCATGGACGACGGCCGCCTGGGTGTTCCTGACCCTGGGTATCGCCATGGGTTCGTGGTGGGCCTATTACGAACTGGGCTGGGGCGGCTGGTGGTTCTGGGATCCGGTCGAAAACGCCTCGTTCATGCCCTGGCTGATCGGAACCGCGCTGATGCACTCGCTGGCGGCCACCGAAAAGCGCGGCAGCTTCAAGAACTGGACGGTGTTGCTGGCCATTTCCGCCTTCTCGCTGTCGCTGCTCGGCACCTTCCTGGTCCGTTCCGGCGTGCTGACCTCGGTGCATGCCTTCGCCACCGACCCGACCCGCGGCATCTTCATCCTGATCTTCCTGGTCGCCGTCGTCGGCACCTCGCTCGCCCTGTTCGCTTGGCGCGCGCCGTCGGTCGGCCTGGGCGGCAAGTTCGGCCTGGTCTCCCGCGAATCGCTGCTGCTGACCAACAACGTCCTGCTCGTCGTTTCCTGCGCCACCGTCCTGCTCGGCACACTCTACCCGCTGCTGATCGACGCGCTCGGCCTGGGCAAGATTTCGGTCGGCCCGCCGTACTTCGATGCGGTCTTCGTCCCGGTCATGGTCCCGGTCCTCTTCCTGATGGGGATCGCGCCCTTCGCCCGCTGGAAGGAAGCCTCGCTGCCGGAAATCCAGCGTGCGGTACGCTGGGCGCTGGGCGCCGCCGCCATTGTCGCCATCGCCCTGCCGCTGATTTACGGCGAATGGAAGACCCTGACCGCGCTCGGCATCCTGCTCGCTGCCTGGATCCTGTTCACCGCCGGCTTGAATTTCTTCCAGCGGGTCAGCGCCACCCGCGGCGAGCGCAGCCTGCTCGCTTCGGTCTTCAGCCAGCCGGCCAGCTTCACCGGCATGCATCTGGCACACATCGGTGTCGCCGTCTTCGTCGTCGGTGTCGCCATGGTCTCGTCCTATGAGGAGGAAAAGGACGTCAAGATGGCGCCGGGTGAAACCGTCGAGGTCAGCGGCTACAGCTTCACCTTCAACGGCGTGCAGGCGGTCCAGGGGCCGAATTACCAGGCCGCGCAAGGCGAATTCGACCTGTCCATGGACGGCCGCTTCATCCGCAAGCTGAACCCGGAAAAGCGCAACTACTTCTCGTCGTCGATGCCGATGACCGAAGCCGCCATCGATGCCGGCCTGTGGCGCGACGTCTACGTCTCGCTGGGTGAGCCGATCAACCCCGACCAACCGGAAGGCGAATGGGCCGTCCGCGTCTATTACAAACCCTTCGTCGACTGGATCTGGGGCGGCTGCGTGATCATGTCGCTGGGCGGCCTGATCGCCATGTTCGACCGTCGTTATCGCAGCCGGCGCAAGGCGGGAGGCAAGCAGGCATGAATCGTTATTTCTGGGTACTCGGTGCCTTCATCGCACTGGTCGTGCTGCTCGCCGTCGGCCTCAGCCTCAACCCCCGCGAAGTGCCGTCGCCGCTGGTCGGCAAGCCGGCACCGGCATTCCGCCTGGCCGTGCTTGGCCAGGATGGCCAGACCATGGGCCCGGAAGACCTCAAGGGCAAGGTCTGGCTGCTCAACGTGTGGGCCTCATGGTGCGTCTCCTGCCGCCAGGAACACCCGGTGCTGGTCGACTTCGCCCGGCGCGGCAACGGCACGCCGATCGTCGGCCTGAATTACAAGGAACTGCGCGGCGACGGCGCCATCGACATGCGCCGCGTTCCGGCCGAACAGGAAGTGCCGCTCGCCCTGGAACGTGCCAGCGGCTGGCTGAAGACGCACGGCGACCCCTACCTGCTGACGGTCATGGACATCGACGGCCGGGTCGGTATCGACTACGGCGTCTATGGCGTGCCGGAAACCTATGTCATCGACAAGACCGGAATCATCCGCATGAAGCATACCGGACCGGTCAGTCCGCAGATCCTCAACGACAAGATCCTGCCCCTGGTCGCGGAGCTGAACAAATGAAGCCTTTCCTTTCCAGCCTCTTTCTGGTCCTCGGCCTGATCGCCGGACCGGCCTTTGCTTCTGCCACCAACGAAGCGGCACTGGCCGAAGACCCGGTTGCGGAGAAGCGCCTGCAGGAACTGTCCAAGGAACTGCGTTGCCTGGTCTGCCAGAACGAGACGATTGCCGATTCCAATGCCGAGTTGGCCGTCGACCTGCGTCGCGAAATCCGCGGCATGATCCGCGACGGACGCTCCGACAACGAAATCCTCGATTTCATGGTCACCCGCTACGGCGACTTCGTGCTCTACCGGCCGCCGGTCAAAGGCATCACGCTGCTGCTCTGGATCGGCCCGCTGGCGCTGCTGCTGATCGGCATCCTCGCCATGCGCAGCTATCTGAAACGTCGCAGCACCCAGGTGGCCAACGCCAGCCGTCCGCTCTCTGCCGATGAAACCCGGCGTGCGGAAACCCTGCTCAAGGAAATGAACGACAAATGACCCAGTTCGCCATCTACGCTGCCCTGGTCGTCTTCGCGGCCCTTGTGCTGCTACTGCCCGTGCTCTGGTTCGGCAAGCGCAACAAAGCCACCGCCGCCGACCGCAAGGAGGCCAATCTGGCCATCTTCCGCGACCAGCTTGCCGACCTTGAGCGCGAATTCAAGGAAGAAGTCATCTCGCAGGAGGAGTTCGAACAGGCGCACACCGAATTGAAGCGACGCCTGCTCGAGGAAGTCGATGGGGAAACCGACGACCGGGCGGCAGCCTGGCGCCCGACCAGCCGGCCGACGGCCGTTGCGCTGCTTCTGCTGCTACCCCTGGCGGCCATTCTCGGCTATCTGTTGCTGGGCAACCCGAAGGCACTGGACCCGGCCAATACCGCGCCGCAGAAGCAGATGACCGCGGACGACATCAATGCCATGGTAGCCAGACTGGCGGCCCGCATGGAAACCAACCCGGACGACCTGAACGGTTGGGCCATGCTCGGTCGTTCGTACAAGATGCTGGGCCGTTACGACGAGGCCGTGGCCGCCTACGGCAAAGCCGAGACCCTGATCGATCAGGATCCGGAACTGCTCGCCAGCTATGCGGAAACCCTGGCCATGGCCAGCGGCAAGGGCCTGACCGGCAAGGCCAAGGAACAGATCGACAAGGCCCTCAAACTCGATCCCAAGCACGCCCACACCCTATTCCTGGCCGGCGCCGCCGCCATGGAAGCGGGCGATGCGAAAAACGCCATCGCCTACTGGGAAGCCCTGCTGCCTCAGGTCGAGCCGGGTTCCGAGCTGGACCAGATGCTGCGCGCCGGGATCGAGCAGATGAAACAGGCGAAGTGATGTCTCCGCGCCGGGAAGGCGGTATGCTTGCAAGAAAAGCTTACCGCCCAAGCAACCGGAGACTCACGCATGACCCAGGAAAAATTCCGCCTCGTCACCCGCAGCGACTTTGACGGCCTCGTCTGCGCCGTCCTGCTGAACGAACTCGACCTGATCGACGACATCAAGTTCGTTCACCCCAAGGACATGCAGGATGGCAAGGTGGACATCACCGGCCGCGACATCACCACCAACCTGCCCTACGTCCCCGCGGCGCATCTGGCGTTCGACCACCACCTGTCGGAAACCATCCGCAACACCGGCGAGCGCAAGAACCACATCATCCATCCGGAAGCCCCGTCGGCAGCCCGTGTCGTCTACGACTACTACGGCGGCAAGAAAGCCTTCCCGCGGATCAGCGACGCGATGATGGAAGCCGTCGACAAGGCCGACGCCGCCCAGTTCTCGCGCGAGGAAATCCTCGAACCCGCCGACTGGGTGCTGCTCAACTACCTGATGGACGCACGTACCGGCCTCGGCCGTTTCCGCGAATTCCGCATCAGCAACTACGCGCTGATGATGGACCTGATCAAGTACTGCCGCGATCACGATATCGCCGACATCCTGGCGCTCCCCGACGTGCGCGAACGCGTCGACCTGTACTTCGAGCATGCCGACAAGGCCAAGGAACAGATCCAGCGCTGCGCCAGGGTGTACGGCAACCTGGTCGTCCTCGACCTGCGCGACGAGGAAACGATCTACGCCACCAACCGTTTCACCATCTACGCCATGTTCCCGCAGACCAACATCTCGATCCACGTGATGTGGGGCATGCAGAAGCAGAACACGGTATTCGCCACCGGCAAATCCATCCTCGACCGCAGCAGCAAGACCAATGTCGGCGAACTGATGCTGCAGTACGGCGGCGGCGGCCATCAGGCGGCCGGCACCTGTCAGGTTGCCAACGACCAGGCAGAAACGACCTTGCAGGCCTTGATCGCCCGGATCAACGCCGACGGCTGAACCCCGTGCATTGCGCCGAACGTCGGCGCAAGCGCGAAAAAAAAGGCCTGTTCGAAAACAGGCCTTTTTGCTTTTTGCCGGGAACCGGCGCTTATTCGAACTCGATGATGATCTGGTCGACCGACAGGCTTTCGCCAACGGCGGCGGAAATCTTCTTGACCTTGCAGTCCTGCTCGGCCTTGAGGATGTTTTCCATCTTCATCGCTTCGATGACCGCCAGCTTCTCGCCCGCCTTCACTTCCTGACCGACGCTGACCGCGATATCGCGCAGCAGGCCGGGCATCGGCGACAGCAGGAACTTCGACAGGTCGGGCGCCGGCTTCTCCGGCATCAGTGCCAGCAGTTCCGCGGCGCGGGCGCTCATGACCATGAAGTCGGCGCGCGTACCCCAGTGGAACAGCGAGTACTTGGTCTTGTGACGCTCGACCTGCAGCGTGAATTCCTGACCGTTGCAGGTACCGACGAACAGCGACTCGCCCAGCTTCCAGTCCGACAGGATTTCGTAGGGCTGGCCGTTGTACTCGACGTGGTAGCCACCGGGAATCGGACGCGCCGTCACCGGGTGGTTTTCCTTCTGGTCACCGTTCAGACGGACGACCATCCACTGATCGCCGACGATGCGCTCATGGCCTTGCAGCTGGCCGCTGATCGAGGCGGAGCGGTCGGTGAAGGCACGGTACACGTAGGCAGCAACCGAGACCAGCAGCGCCGGATCATCGTGCGGCACCATCGAGGCGTCGAAGCCGGTCGGGTAGTGCTTGGGGATGAAGCCGGTGTCGAAGATGCCGGAGTGGAAGACCGGGTGCTGCATCAGCGCGGCCTGGAACGGGATGTTCGAGGAAATGCCGCGGATCACGAAGGCGTTCAGCGCATCGCGCATGCGGGCGATGGCCGCGTTGCGGTCCTTGCCGTGCACGATCAGCTTGGCGATCATCGAATCGTAGAACATCGAGATTTCGCCGCCGTCGTAGACGCCGGTATCGACGCGGGTCGTGCCCTGGGCGTCGGTCGTCTCGGCCGGCGGCAGGAACTTGACCAGGCGGCCGGTGGAGGGCAGGAAGCCACGGAACGGGTCTTCGGCGTTGATCCGGCATTCCATCGACCAGCCGTTGATCTTGACGTCGGCCTGGGTCAGCGGCAGCTTTTCACCGTAGGCGACGCGGATCATCTGCTCGACCAGATCGAGGCCGGTGATCAGTTCGGTAACCGGGTGTTCGACCTGCAGACGGGTGTTCATTTCCAGGAAGTAGAACTCCTTGGTCGCACCGGAGACGACGAATTCGACCGTACCGGCCGATTCGTAGTTCACCGCACGGGCCAGGGCCACAGCCTGTTCACCCATCGCCTTGCGCATTTCCGGATCGACGAACGGGCTCGGCGCCTCTTCGATGACCTTCTGGTGACGGCGCTGGATCGAGCAATCGCGCTCGTTCAGGTACACGTAGTTGCCGTGGCTGTCGCCAAGCACCTGGATTTCGATGTGACGCGGTTCAAGCACGTACTTCTCGATGAAGACGCGGTCGTCACCGAAGGAGTTGCGGGCTTCGTTGACGCAGGACGAGAAGCCTTCATGGGCTTCGGCGTCGTTGTAGGCCACGCGCAGGCCCTTGCCACCGCCGCCGGCGGAGGCCTTGATCATCACCGGATAGCCGATCTTCCTGGCGATTTCCACGGCGGCGTCCGGGCCGTCGATGGCGTCGTTGTGGCCGGGGATGGTGTTGACCTTGGCTTCGATGGCCAGCTTCTTGGACTCGATCTTGTCGCCCATCTTGGCGATCGAGTAGTGCTTGGGACCGATGAACTTGATGCCTTCTTCTTCCAGACGGCGCGAGAACTCGGCGTTTTCCGACAGGAAGCCGTAGCCTGGGTGGACCGCTTCAGCGCCGGTCTGCTTGCAGGCGGCGATGATCTTGTCGGCGACCAGGTAGGACTCCTTCGACGCGGCCGGGCCGATGCAGACGGCTTCGTCAGCGAGGTCGACGAACAGGGCGTCCTTGTCGGCCTCGGAGTAGACGGCGACGGTCTTGATGCCCATCTTGCGGGCGGTCTTGATGACGCGGCAGGCGATTTCACCGCGGTTGGCAATCAGAATCTTCTTGAACATGTTTCTATTCCTTCCTGACGCTTACAGCGGGATGTTGCCGTGCTTGCGCCACGGATTTTCGAGTTTCTTGTCGCGCAGCATGGCCAGCGAGCGGGCGATCCGCTTGCGGGTGGCGTGCGGCATGATCACGTCGTCGATGAAGCCACGGGCGCCGGCGACGAACGGATTGGCGAACTTTTCCTTGTACTCGGCTTCGCGCTGGGCGAGCTTGGCCGGATCGTTCTTTTCCTCGCGGAAGATGATCTCGACCGCGCCCTTGGGGCCCATGACGGCGATTTCGGCCGACGGCCAGGCGAGGTTGACGTCGCCGCGCAGGTGCTTGGACGACATGACGTCGTAGGCGCCGCCGTAGGCCTTGCGGGTGATGATGGTGACCTTGGGCACGGTGCACTCGGCGTAGGCGTAGAGCAGCTTGGCGCCGTGCTTGATGATGCCGCCGTATTCCTGGGCGGTACCCGGCATGAAGCCCGGCACATCGACGAAGGTGACGACCGGGATGTTGAAGGCGTCGCAGAAGCGGACGAAGCGGGCGGCCTTGATCGACGACTTGATGTCCAGGCAGCCGGCCAGGACCAGCGGCTGGTTGGCGACGATGCCGACCGGATGGCCGTCCATGCGACCGAAGCCGATGATGATGTTCTTGGCGTAGTCGGGCTGGATCTCGAAGAAGTCGTTGTCATCGACGACCTTGATGATCAGCTCCTTCATGTCGTACGGCTTGTTCGCGTTGTCCGGCACCAGGGTGTCGAGCGAGTAGTCGAAGCGGTCGACCGGATCGTTGGTCGGCGTGACCGGCGGCTTTTCCTTGTTGTTGGCCGGGATGAAGTTCATGAAGCGGCGCAGCATGGACAGCGCTTCAACGTCGTTCTCGAAAGCCAGGTCGGCGACACCGGACTTGCTGGTGTGGGTCACGGCACCGCCCAGTTCCTCGGCGGTCACGTCTTCGTGGGTCACGGTCTTGACCACTTCCGGACCGGTCACGAACATGTAGGACGAGTCCTTGACCATGAAGATGAAGTCGGTCATCGACGGCGAATACACCGCGCCGCCGGCGCAGGGGCCCATGATCATCGAGATCTGCGGCACGACGCCGGAGGCCATCACGTTGCGCTGGAAGACGTCGGCGTAGCCGCCGAGCGAGGCAACACCTTCCTGGATACGGGCGCCGCCCGAATCGTTGAGGCCGATCACCGGGGCGCCGACCTTCATCGCCTGGTCCATGACCTTGCAGATCTTCTCGGCGTGGGTTTCCGACAGCGAGCCGCCGAACACGGTGAAGTCCTGCGAAAAGACGAAGACCAGACGGCCGTTGATCGTGCCGTAGCCGATGACGACACCGTCACCCGGGGTCTTTTCCGCCTGATCCATGCCGAAATCGACGCAGCGGTGTTCCTTGAACATGTCCCATTCCTCGAAGGAACCGGGATCGAGCAGCAGCTCGATGCGTTCGCGGGCAGTCAGCTTGCCCTTCTTGTGCTGGCTGTCGATGCGCTTCTGGCCACCGCCGAGGCGGGCCATTTCACGCTTTTTTTCCAGCTGGCGGATGATGTCATGCATAGAAAACTCCCAAAATGGAACGGGTGATCAGTGTTTCAGATAGTCGAGCAGCGCATACGCGGCGGCAGCCGGCGTCGTATGCCCCGACTCGACGGAACGGGTCAGCGCGGGCAGATTTTCCTGCACGCGCGGATGATTGCGGAAATGTTGGCGCAGGCCGGCGTCGATCAGTTGCCACATCCAGGCCAGTGACTGGTGCTGGCGCTTGGCGTCGAACTCACCGGTCGGCTTGAGCGCAGCCTGGAATTTCTCGACTTCGGCCCAGAACTCGGCGATGCCCTGCTTGTGCAGCGCCGACAGCGCGATCACCGGCGGGGCCCAGTTGGGCGAGGCCGGGCGCAGCATGTGCAGCGCATTACGCCACTGGGCGCGGACGACCGCAGTCGCCTGCTTGTCGATGTCGGCCTTGTTGATGACCACCATGTCGGCGATCTCGACGATGCCCTTCTTGATCGCCTGCAGGTCGTCGCCGGCGTTCGGCAACTGCAGCAGGCAGAACATGTCGACCATGCCGGCCACCGTCGTTTCCGACTGGCCGACGCCGACCGTCTCGATGATGATCACGTCGTAGCCCGCCGCTTCGCAGAGCAGCATGGCTTCACGCGTCTTCTCGGCGACGCCGCCGAGCGAACCGGCCGACGGACTGGGACGGATGAAGGCTTCCTCGCGCTGGCTGAGCAACTCCATGCGCGTCTTGTCGCCGAGGATGGAACCGCCAGAGACTGACGACGAAGGGTCGACGGCGAGCACGGCGAGCTTCTTGCCCTGCGCGATCAGCCAGACACCGAGGGCTTCGATGAAAGTGGACTTGCCGGCACCGGGCACGCCCGAGATGCCGACCCGGATCGCGTTGCCGGTCTTCGGCAGCAGCGCGGTCAGCACCTGCTGCGCGCGCAGCTGGTGATCGGCACGGGTCGATTCGAT
This sequence comes from Betaproteobacteria bacterium UBA7395, assembly GCA_002470165.1. Classification (GTDB taxonomy): domain Bacteria; phylum Pseudomonadota; class Gammaproteobacteria; order Burkholderiales; family Rhodocyclaceae; genus Azonexus. The sequence goes on from DKNF01000130.1 coordinate 19,568, forward strand.
CAGCGTGATCGCCTTGGCCAGCGCCCGGCGCTGACCCTGGCTCACGCCATCGACCAGTTGCCGGTCGGCATCCGAGAGGAGATTCGCCTTCACCGGCGCCTCGTCCAGTTTCATCCCGGCCTTAGCCGCGCGCCTTGCGGATTTCTTCAAGCACGCGCTTGGCCGAATCCTCGATCCGGGTGCCCGGGCCGAAGATCGCCTTGGCGCCGGCCGCGTACAACGCATCGTAGTCCTGCGCCGGAATCACGCCACCGGCGAAGACGATGATGTCGTCGGCGCCCTGGTCCTTCAGGCACTGGATGATCTGCGGCACCAGCGTCTTGTGACCGGCGGCCAGCGACGAGCACCCGATGGCGTGGACGTCGTTCTCGATCGCCTGGCGGGCAGCTTCTTCCGGGGTCTGGAAGAGCGGGCCCATGTCGATGTCGAAACCGAGGTCGGCGTAGGCCGTGGCGACGACCTTGGCGCCGCGGTCATGGCCGTCCTGGCCAAGCTTGGCAATCATGATGCGCGGACGACGGCCTTCTTCTTCGGCAAACTTGGCGACGTCGGCCTTGATCTGTTCCCAGCTTTCCTGACCTTCCACGACACCTCCGTAAACGCCCGAAATGGTCTGGTTGTTGGCGCGGAAACGGCCGTAGACCTTTTCCAGCGCATCCGACACTTCGCCGACCGTGGCGCGCAGGCGGATCGCCTTGACGGTCAGGTCGAGCAGGTTGCCGTCACCGCTTTCGGCGGCCTTCGTCAGCGCGTCGAGCGCAGCATTGACGGCAGCCGTGTCACGGGTGGCGCGAATCTGCTTGAGACGGGCAATCTGCGCTTCGCGGACGGCGTGGTTGTCGATGTCGAGGATGTCGATCGCGTCTTCCTTGGCCAGCTTGTACTTGTTGACGCCGACGATGACATCCTTGCCCGAGTCGATGCGCGCCTGCTTGTCGGCGGCGCAGGTCTCGACCTGCATCTTGGCCCAGCCGGATTCGACGGC
>DKNF01000265.1:0-210 GCA_002470165.1 Betaproteobacteria bacterium UBA7395
CGATCGGCGACGACGACGACTCCCATCTCGGCGACTTCATCGAAGACCACACCACGCTGGCCCCGGCCGACGCGGCGATGTTCTCCAGCCTGCGCGGCGTCACCAAGGACATTCTCGACAGCCTGACGACCCGCGAAGCCAAGGTCCTGCGCATGCGTTTCGGCATCGAAATGAATACCGACCACACACTGGAAGAAGTCGGCAAGCAGT
>DKNF01000265.1:314-25471 GCA_002470165.1 Betaproteobacteria bacterium UBA7395
CTGGAAGAAGTCGGCAAGCAGTTCGACGTCACCCGCGAGCGTATCCGCCAGATCGAAGCCAAGGCACTGCGCAAGCTGCGCCACCCGAGCCGCTCCGACAAACTGCGCAGCTTCCTCGACCCGACCGGCAACTAAGCTTTCCGGGCCTGTAGCTCAGTTGGTCAGAGCAGAGGACTCATAATCCTTTGGTCCAGGGTTCAAGTCCCTGCGGGCCCACCAACGACCCCGCAAACAGGACCGCCAAGCGGTCCTGTTTTTTGTTTCACCCCGTCTCGACCCACCCAACCAACACCCTAGAACAAACCACCATGGATTACAGACGAGAAATCGATGGACTTCGTGCTCTAGCGGTAGTGCCAGTCATTCTGTTCCACGCAGGATTCCAGACCTTTGGCGGGGGTTTTGTCGGCGTCGACATCTTTTTCGTCATCAGCGGTTACCTGATCACCAGCATCATCCTGGCTGAAAGGGACGCCGGCACATTCAAGCTTTCCGGTTTTTACGAGCGTCGGGCCAGACGCATCTTGCCGGCGCTATTCGTGGTCATGCTCACCAGCCTGCCCTTCGCCTGGTTCTGGCTGCTTCCGCGAGAAATGCAGGACTTTTCCGAAAGTCTCTTTGCCGTAACTCTCTTTTTATCGAACCATCTTTTCCTGAGCGAAAGCGGCTACTTCGCAACCGCCGCAGAAGCAAAACCACTGTTGCACACCTGGAGCCTGGCCGTGGAAGAGCAGTATTACCTGCTCTTCCCCCTCCTGCTGGCCCTGACCTGGCGATTCGGAAAACGACTGATGGCTATCGTATTGCTTGCCATGGCAATCGGCAGCCTGGTTCTAGCCAATTCACTCGTCCACAGCCGGCCGGATGCCGCATTCTTCCTGCTGCCAACACGGGCTTGGGAATTACTGATCGGCGCCTTGATCGCATTTCGCATTTTCAAAAGCGATCAAACCGAAACCTGGATCAAGCAAGCAGGCGCAGCTACCGGCTTGGGACTGATTACTTATGCCATCGTGTTTTTTGGCGAAGACACGCCTTTCCCCGGCGTACACGCCCTGGTTCCGACCATCGGGGCCGGATTGATCATCCTGTTCGCAACCGACCGGACGCTGGTCGGTAAAATCCTGGGCAGCCGCATGCTGGTCGGGATTGGCCTGGTCAGCTACAGCGCCTATCTCTGGCATCAACCGCTACTCGCTTTTGCCAGACACATCAGTCCCAACCACCCGTCGCAACTCATGATGGGCTCCCTGGCAGTCAGTTCGATGGGGTTGGCTTATTTCACCTGGAAATATGTCGAAACACCATTCCGGGACAGAACTCGCTTCAGCCGCCGCCAGATATTCATGTATGCACTGGCTGGCAGCCTGTTCTTCGCCGGCATCGGTATCGCCGGTTATCTGACAAAGGGCTTCGAAGGACGTCTGACCGAAAGCCAGCGCAGCCTGATCGCCCTTGAAAAATATGATTACAGCCAGATCTATCGATCAGGCGCCTGTTTCATCGACATCAACCGGGAAAAGGACGAGTTTTCCGACGAATGCCGGAACAGGAGCAAGGATGCGGTGACCCTCGTCTGGGGCGACTCCCATGCTGCGGCTCTTTCCTATGGCTTGAGGCAAAACACGGAAGTCAGTCAATACACCTCGAGCGGGTGCCCGCCACTGGTCAGTGGCATCGGCAACTGGCGCCCCAAGTGCAGACAATTGAATGATTTCGTTCAGGAAGAAATCAGGCAGTCGAAGCCCGCTGCGATTTTCCTCCATGCAAACTGGATCGCGTACGACAAGGCTGACCCGCGCTCGCGGCTGGAGGAAACAATCAATTTCATCAAACAGGTCTCCCCGGAGTCATCAATCACCATCATTGGCCCGGTTCCGCAATGGCGCCCCTCCTTGCCCGCATTCATTGCCAAGAAACACCTGAGCCTGAGTGAGGTAGATCTATTGCACACCCCGGAATTTGAAGAATTGAGCCTGATGGACGAGGCACTGGAAGCTGTTGCCAGAGAGCAGGACGTCGGCTTCCTGTCTGCACTGGAAGCGCTCTGTGACGGCTCCCGCTGTCAGGCCACGGTCAAATCCGGCGAAACAAACACCCTGACGATCTGGGATTATGGCCACCTGACCAAGGAAGGCTCGCTGTTGCTAGCCGCCAGACTGTTCTCCCGGTAATTTGGCGCACCTCGATGAAACGCATGCTGCATCCCTTACCGAAAACCTGATGAGATGCTGACCCGAATCTTCAGCCTTCTGCCTGTCGCACTCCTCTGGCTGCTGCATTTCCTGCCGTTGTCGCTATTGGTGCCGCTCGGACAGGCCTGCGGCGCCTTGCTCTACCGCCTCGGTGGCCGGCGGCGAAAAATCGCCGAAATCAATATTGCGCTCTGCTTTCCCGAGCTCTCCGCCGACGAACGCACAACACGGGTAAAGGCACACTTCTCCTGGCTTGGAAGAAGCATACTGGAGCGCAGCGTCCTGTGGTGGGGCAGTCGCAAGCGCATCGAGGAAATGGTCCAGGTCACGGGCGAAGAAAAAATTCATGCGGCACTCGCCGAGGGCAAGCCGGTAATCCTGCTTGCACCGCATTTTCTGGGGCTGGATGCCGGCGGTGTCGCCATCACCATGCGCTTCGACATCGTCAGCATCTACTCCGAGCAAAGCAATCCCGTTTTCAACCAAGTGCTGCTGCGGGGGCGCAGCCGTTTTGGCAATCAACTGCTGCTATCACGACAGGATGGCGTCCGGGCGACAGTCAAGGCAATGAAGGCCGGACGGCCGTTCTACTATCTGCCTGACCTCAATCCGCGTCGTCGCGATGCAGTATTCGTTCCTTTCTTCGGCATCCAGACGGCCACAATCACCGGACTGCCACGTCTGGCCAAAGCGGCCGGCGCCGTCGTCCTGCCTTGCCTCACCCGCATGCTGCCGGGCAGCAACGGTTATGAAGTCACGATCGGCGATGCCTGGACCGATTTTCCCGGCCCCGACGCGGTCGCTGACGCGGCGCGCATGAATGCCTGGATCGAATCGGCAATCCGCACCATGCCCGAGCAGTACTACTGGGTTCACCGCCGCTTCAAGACCCGCCCCGAGGGCGAGAAGCGCTATTACTGAGTACCTGGCCATGTCAGACACGCCGACTCTCGAACAATTACCCCGCACCTTCGACGAATGGTGGTCAGCCCCCGGCCAGTGGGTCGAGGAACCGAACCAGGCGCGCTCTGGCTGGAGTGGCGTGATGCGGGTTTTCGTCGGCGAGGCCTTGTACTACGTCAAGAAACAACACAATTACTCCTGCCGAACCTGGAAGCATCCCCTCTCGGGCATCCCCACCGTCAGCCGGGAGTTCCAGAACATCCTCGCGCTCTCACTTCTGGACCTGCCTGCACCTGTGCCCGTCTTTCACGGCACACGCAAGTCTGCCGGCAACCGGGACGCGATCCTGGTCACTGAAGCACTGGATGGATTCGTCGACTTCGACCATCTGCCGCCACTGAGCGACGCGCAGGCGAAGCAACTGGCCGAACTGGCCGGCTGCGCGGTCGGCCGCCTGCACCGTGCCGGTTTCCGTCACGGCTGCCTGTACGGCAAGCACCTGATGGCCAAGCATATCGACAGCGCTCCCGAAATTGCCTTCATCGATCTGGAAAAACTCCGGCCAGCCATTTTCAGGGCACGCGCCATCCGCCACGACCTTGAACAATTGCAGCGTCGCCAGGGCATCTGGAACACAACTCACTGGCAGGCCTTTCTGGCAGCGCACGAGTGCGCACTGAAGGGGCAGGCCACGGCATCGGGCAAGGTATACTAGCCCCCGGCATAGACATTCATCACGAGAACAACACCTTGGCACTGACCATCCTCGGCCTTTCCGGCGCCCTCACCCACGACCCTTCGGCAGCCCTGTACATCGACGGCAAGCTCGTCGCCGCCGCCGAAGAAGAGCGCTTCGTCCGCGACAAGCATGCCAAGAACCGCATGCCCTACGAAGCCGCCCGCTTCTGCCTGGATTTCGCCGGCATCAAGCCGAAGGACGTCACCGCCGTGGCCATTCCCTTCGCGCCGATCAGCCTGGCCGACAAGGCCCGCTGGCACTATGCCAAACGCTACTGGTACGCCCCCGACCGCGCGCTCGACGCGCTGCTCACCGGCAACCGCCGCTTCAAGCGCTACAAGAAACGCATTGAATGGTGCCTGGCACAGCTCGGCTTCGATCTTTCGAAGACCGAAATCATCCCGGTCGAGCACCACCTGACGCACGCCTCCTCCGCCTACCACTGCTCCGGCTTCACCGAAAAAACGGCGATCCTCGGCATCGACGGCAAGGGCGAATACGCCACCACCTTCTTCGGCGTCGGCGAGAACGGCAAGATCCGCAAGATCAAGGAGTTCTACGATCCGGATTCGCTCGGCGGCCTGTACGGCGCGATCACCGAATACCTCGGCTTCGAGATGCTCGACGGCGAATACAAGGTGATGGGCATGGCGCCCTACGGCGACCCGAGCAAGTACGACTTCTCGCGCCTGGCCAAGTTCGAGAACGGCGAACTGATCATCAACACCGACTACGCCAACGTGATCGGCTTCCGCCGCTACAAGGAAAAGGGCAAGGGTTACTACTTCTCCCCCAAACTGATCGAATGGCTGGGCCCGATGCGCCACGGCGACATCGCCGACGACCCGTACATCCACTACGCGGCGAGCATGCAGAAGCTGTTCGAGGACCTGGCGCTGCAGATGATGGACTACTACCTGGGCGACATCCTCAAGGAAACCGGCAAGCTGGTCTTCGCCGGCGGTGGCGCGCTCAACGTCAAGCTGAACCAGAAGATCATCGCCCGCCCGGAACTCAAGGAACTCTTCGTCCAGCCGGCCTCCGGCGACGCCGGTACCGCCATCGGCGCCGCCGCCTACGTCTCGGTCGAACGCGGCGTGCCGGTCGAGAAGATGGAGCACGTCTACCTCGGCCCGCAATACAGCAACGAGGACGTCATCGCCGCCTGTGCCCGCCATCCGGCCAAGCCGCAATACGAAGTCATCGCCAATGGCGACACCGCCGTGCCCGAACGCATCGCGCAGATCCTCGCCGACGGCAACCCGGTCGCCTGGTTCCAGGGACGAATGGAATTCGGCCCGCGCGCACTGGGCGGGCGCTCCATCCTCGGTTGCCCGAGCGCCCCCGGCGTCGCCGACCGGATCAACGAACAGATCAAGTTCCGCGAACGCTGGCGCCCCTTCTGCCCGAGCATGCTCGACACGGTCGGCCCGCAGATGCTGGGCAACGACCACCCGGCGCCGTTCATGACCTTCACCTTCGAAGTCGCCGAGGAATGGAAGAGCCGCGTGCCGGAAGTCGTCCACGAAGACGGCACCTCGCGCGCCCAAGTCTTGAAGCGCGAGTACAACCCGCGCTACTACGACCTGATGAAGCAGATGGAAAAGCTCACCGGCAACGGCGTCGTGCTCAACACCTCGCTCAACCGCCGCGGCGAACCGATGATCTGCTCGCCGACCGACGCGCTGAACATGTTCTACGGCTCCGACCTGCAGTACCTGATCATGCAGGACGTGCTGGTGGTCAAGCCGGGCACGGCAGGCTGAGGCGGAGCGCACACCGATGAGCAGCAGCGATATCGCCAAGTACTACGTCGCCCAGCGGCCGGAGTTCATCGACTTCGTCAAGGCCGAGGCGCCTTTCGCCCGCGCCATCGACATTGGCTGCGCCGGCGGCAGGCTGGGCAGCGAACTGGTGCGCCAGGGCATCGTCGGCAGTTGCGACGGCATCGAACCCTTCCCCGACGCGGCCGCGCTGGCCAGCCAGTCGCTGAACCGGGTATGGACCGGCTCGCTCGAAGCCAACGCCGACAACGTCCCCTGGCCGGACTACGAGTTGCTGATGATGGCCGACGTGCTCGAACACGTGGTCGATCCCTGGGCCGCCCTGCGCTTCCTGCACCAGGCCACCGCACCCGGCTGCCAGCTGGTCCTCAGCGTACCCAACATCCGCCACTACAAGGTCCTGCTGCCGCTGCTGTTCAAGGACGAATTCCGCTACCGCGACCACGGCATCATGGATTCGACCCACCTGCACTTCTACACCGGCAGCAGCATCGTCGAAACGCTGAACGAATGCGGCTGGAAAGTCACCCGCCGCGACAGCCACATGAAACGCAGCTACCGCCGCTGGTACATGCCGACCCGCCTGCTCGAACCCTTCGTCGCCGTCCAGTACCTGCTGATGGCCGAGAAGCAATGAGCCTGCCGCTGGTCAGCGTTGCCATTCCGGCTTACCGGCACGCCCATTTCATCGAGGCGACGCTGGCCTCGGTCTGCGCCCAGACCTATCCCGAACTCGAACTGGTGCTGATCGACGACGGGTCGCCCGACGATACCCTGGAAGTCGCCCGGCGTTTTCTGGAAAACCATCAGTCGCGCTTTCGCCGCATCGTGCTCGAACGGCGCCAGAACCAGGGCGTCAGCGCCAACTCGAATGCCTGCATCGAAGCCTGCCAGGGCGAATGGGTGCACCTGCTCGGCTCGGACGACCTGATCTACCCGGACAAGATTGCCCGCATCCAGCAAGCCATCGCCGAATGGTCGACACATGACCTGGCGCTGGTCCATACCGATTGCGACTTCGTCGACCAAAACGGTCAGCAACTGACCCGCAGCGGCCTCCTGCCGCGGCCCGCCCCCGGCCCGCAGGACGGCGCCTGGCGCTGGATCTTCCTGGGCGAACATTCGATCTTCAACCCGAGTATCGCCCTGCACCGGGAGAAATTCCTGGCCATCGGCGGCTTCGATCGCAACCTCGCCCTCGAAGACATCGACTGCTGGCTGCGTCTCTCGGCCAGGCACGAAATCGCCCGCCTGCCCGAAGTCCTCGCCAGCTATCGCAAACACCCCGGCAACAGCCTGCTGCGCCGGGTGCGCATGCTCGGCGCGCAGTTCATCACCTACGCCAAGTTCGTCGAGGATCACCCGGGACTGGTGGATGAGGGCGACATCCGCCGACAGTTCCGCCGCAATGTCCGGCGCTTCTGGAAACGCATGCGCAAGACCCATCCCGGCCTGCTGCCCATGGTGCTGGGCGCCCAGTTGCGATCCTGGTTCGTCACCCCGACCGGCGCCGATTACCGGCGCTTCGGCGAACTGCTCAACCAGGCAGCTACCTGAGCAAGGCTTCGAGCTGCCGGTTCATGGTGGCGAACACCGGCGCCAGGTCATAACCGGCCAGCGCCCGCTGCCGGCCCGCTTCGCCCATCGCCGCACAGCGCCCGGCATCGCCGGCCAGCTCGACCATCCGTGCGGCCCAGGCGGCATCGTCATCGACCAGGTAACCGGTCTGCCCATCGACGACAATCTCGGCATTGGCGCCGCAATTCGACGACACCACCGGCAAACCGGCCGCCATGTACTGCAGGACTTTCAGCGCGCATTTGCCGCGACTCCAGTCATCGTCGCGCATCGGCGCGATCCCGAAACGTGCCGAGGCCAGTTCGGCGGCTTCGCTATCCGCCTGCCAGCGCACTGCCAGCGTCGGCAGACCGGCGTCGGGCAAGTCGAAATCGGCGATGATCTTCAGCCGCAGCCGGGGCTCGCGCTGCGCCGCCAGACGTAGCGCCGGCAGGGCCTCGACCAGGTATTTCCGGGTCGAGCTGCTGCCGATCCAGACCGCATCAATGTGCTCGCCGTCCGCTTGGGTCGCCGGTTGCGCGTAACGCGCGACCTCGACGGCGGTCGGCAGCAGCGTCACCGCCGGATTGAAACGCGCTGCCTGCGCCGCCAGAAAGCCGTTGCCGGCGAAAACATGGTCGCAGGCTGCGATCATCCGCGCGAAGCGCTGCATCCGGGTCGGCGACGGCGAACCGTTGCTGTTGCAGAAGATGGCGTCGTCGAAATCGAAGGCCAGGCGCCGGGCGCAGCGACGCAGCAGCCAATGCAGGGGGGCGGGGAAAGTCTTGCGCAGGACGACCACGACATCGGCCGCCGCGGCCGCCGCCAACAGCCCCCCCCAGGTCTGCAGGCCACCGGACGCGCTCAGATGCTCGACCGTCCAGCCGGCCTCGCGGAAGCGCGGAAAGAATTGCAGGGCGCGATAGCGGGTTGCCGAGGAATCCTCGCCCTTGGACAGGAACAGCAGTTTCTTCACGCGCTCACCCCCGTTTGCCGCGCAGCAGATTGCGGATCGCCTTGCGGCCGACCCGTCGCTTGAGCGCGACCTTGAAATCGTAGATGACGAAGGACAGCCGGTCGAACCAGCCCAGCCGCTTGCCCAGGCCGGAGAAATACAGGTCGAGGAAGCGCTCCCGTCCCTGCCAGTGCAGCTTGTTGCAGATGCGGACCAGATCGGCCACGCGCCGGTCGAGGGTCAACGGGCGGTTGAAGGCGTGCAACCGGCCGGTGTCGATCAGCACGAAGTCGAGCGGCTGGCCCTCGCCCTGGCGCACCAGAATGTTGCCGCCGGCCAGATCGCGGAAGAAGATGCCGCGTCCGTGCAGGTCAAGCAGGAAACGCGTCAGCTGGCGATAAGCCTCGTTCTCGGCGATGCCGCGGAACTCGCGGGCGCCGGCCGCATAGGCGGCAAGCATCTCGCGCACCGCGAAATCGGCGCCGGCGTGCTCGCAGACGTAGAAATTCTGCTTCAGGCTGGTGTCGCCAATCTGCTCCAGCCAGGCCACCGGCATGGCCACGCCGAGATGGCGGCGCAGCAGTTCGCTGCTGCCGCTCCAGCTGCGCAGGCCCTTGGACGGCTTGAAGCGGTCGAGCAAGCGCTTGTGCCAAGGCAGCGTCACCGGCTGCTTGACCACCAGTTGGCGACTGGCGTCGCGCGGATCGGGGATGGTCCAGATGGCGTTGCGGGCATGGCGCAGGGTCGATTCGCGCTGCGGGCCGGCCAGCCGGCCCGGCTGCAATGCCTGCCAGAGCAGACGGGCGGCTGCGCCATCGGCAGCAAGGACGATGCCCTGCCAGCCGCCCTCCCGGAAGAAGTAATGGCGGCGTCCGTCACCGACGTGCCGGTGGATCGCCAGCCCGTCGATCAAGGCCGCGCCGGGGCGTAGCTCGACCGCCTCGGTCAGCGGCCAGCACAGGTAGAGCGGGCTTTCGCTGACCAGCGTCGGGGATTCGGCGCAGGCCTCGCCGTCGCGCTGCAACACCTGCGCCGCAGCCAGCGCGGGCGCGTCGTAGAGGTCGACCAGCGCCGCCGCCCGGCCGTTGATCGTCCACACCGCGTGGATGCGCTGCGTGGCCGTGCGGAAGGCGTGCACTTCCAGGCCTTGCCCGGCATTCAGACGGCCTTCGTAGATGCTGCCTGGGATCAGCGCGTTGAAGGCCTTTAGCGCCGCCAGCGCCGGGCGCACGCGGAAATCCGCCAGCCGGCCGGTGACCGCCGCGTAATGGGTGATCCGCTCCAGCGTAGGATACTGCGCCACGCCGTCGTCGACCAGACCTTCGCGGTGGCAGATCAGCGGCCCCCACCAGGCGCCTTCGAGCGCCCCCGAAGCGGCACAGAGCAGCAGGTAGCGGCTCAGGTAATCGGCCTGTTTTTCCTCGCTGTCGGCCAGCATGCGCTCGATCCGCGGCAGGGTCCAGAAAGCAGCCGGCGAGAACAGCCGCGGCACACCGTAGTCGGCCCCCAGACGCTGCAACAGGCGCGCTTTCTTGACCAGGTTAACCCGTGCCAGGCCGGCCAGACGCGGACCGAAGACCTTGTGATCGTAGCGCTCGGGCTCGGTGCTGCGCTCGGCGAACAGGTTGTCGGTGTGGATGTCCGGCAATTGCCCACGTTTTTGCAGCGCCGCCAGCAGGCCGACCGTCCACGGCGGCTCGAAATCGGTGATGCTCGGCCCGGCCAGGGTCAGGCCGCGGGCGCGGACTTCCTGCCAGCCGATTGCCCAGGCGGCAAAGAAGCCATCGAGCGAATAACCTGCCCAGCGCTTGCGATTGACCGTCGAGCACAACTCGACCATGGCCACCCGTTGCCCGTAAGCATCGAGGCTGGCGCGGATGAAATTGCGCCACGCGTCCTCGGCCACCGTCCCGGGCATTTGCCGGGCGGCTTCGGCCGGCTGCAGCAGATGGAGGACAACGCGAAAATCGCCGACCAGCAGTTTCTCCAGCAGGCGGCCGGCCGGCCCCTGCACGTCGCCATAGGTGAAATCGATGCGCAGGTTGCGGATGCCGGCGTCGCGCAGTTTCTCGATGATCCAGTCGTCGACCGCCGGATCGGCCGCCGCGGCAACGCCAACCCCGGCAAAAGACTCCGGCACACGCTGCCCGGCCGGCGGCAAATGCCCGCCAGAAAAGGAAAAACGACCACGCAGCAGACTGCCGGCGATGGCCCTGACGAAGCCGTGGCTCATCCGGCGTCTCCGGCAATGACCGCATCCATGTCGACCCAGTCGGGCTCGCCGGCCACCTTGTACATGCGCTGCATGTTGCGCTTGCGCAGGTACTTGCCAAGCGACCACGGATAAATGCGCATGTCGGAGAAGTCGATCAGGCCGAGTTGCCCCTCCGGCGTGACGATCACGTTGCCGATGTGCAAGGAGCGGAAATAAACGCCGTGGTCGTGCAGACGGATGATCAGCCGGGTCAGCGCGCGCCGAAGTTCCTGGCGGCGTTCCGGCGAGACCCCGCGGGCAACGACCTGGCGCATGGTGTCGCCAGGCAGGGGGCGGTAATGCACGCAATCGCGGGCCATTTCCGGGATGCGCATGACCGACAGCACGGTCGGCACGGGAATCCCCATGCGTGCCAGCGCCAGCGCGTTGTGCTGGAAGCGCCGGGCGTAGGGGTAAAGCAGCGCCGAACTGAGCAGGCGCTTGCGCCGGAACAGTTTCAGGATGCTGCCATCGGCCAGCCTGAGCACCTTGTCGCCATGAGGATCGGCCTCAAGCACCTCGGCGCCTTCGCACATGGCGAGATACTCCTGTTGCGTCAGACTCTTCAATGCCGTGCCACCCGTTAAAAAACCGCGAGTTTACCGTCTCGCGGCCAAACCGGCATGCACAAAGTGGCGTGGTAAACTCGCGCCTCGATCATCCAGCACGCCGCACCGGAACAACTCACCATGCAGCACGACAGCGCTCAGCAAGCTTCATCGCTGAAAATCTACCTCCGGCTCCTGACCTACCTGCGCCCCTTCATCGCCCTGTTCGCGATCAGCCTGGTCGGCTTCATGATCTTCGCCTCATCGCAGCCGATGCTGGCCGCCGTGCTCAAGTATTTCGTCGACGGCCTGGGCGCCCCGGCAGAGACGACACACCATCATCTCCCGCTGCTCGGCAGCGTTCAACTCATGTACGGCGTGCCGATCCTGATGGTGCTGATCATCGTCTGGCGCAGCATCGGTTCCTTTCTCGGCAACTATTACCTGGCCAAGGTCTCGCTCGGACTGATCAACGACCTGCGCCAGTCACTGTTCAACAAGCTGCTGCAACTGCCCAACAGCTATTTCGACCAGAACAATTCCGGCCACCTGATCTCGCGCATCACCTACAACGTGACCATGGTCACCGGTGCCGCCACCGATGCGATCAAGGTGGTCATCCGCGAGGGACTCACCGTCGTCTTCCTGTTCGGCTACCTGATGTGGATGAACTGGAAACTGACCGTGGTGATGGTCGCCATCCTGCCGATCATCGGTGTCATGGTCGGTAGCGCCAGCCGCAAGTTCCGCAAGCAGAGCAAGAAGATCCAGGCGACCATGGGCGACCTGACGCACATCGCCTCGGAAACCATCCAGGGCTACCGCGCGGTGCGCAGCTTTGGCGGCGAAGCCTACGAGACTGCACGCTTCCGCCGGGCCAGCGAGGACAACACCGCCAAGCAGTTGCGCATGGTCAAGACCGGCGCGACCTTCACTCCGGCCCTGCAACTGGTTTCCTTCTCGGCCATGGCCGTGGTGCTCTTCCTGGTGCTGTACATGCGTGGCGACGCCACCGCCGGCGACCTGGTCGCCTACATCACCGCCGCCGGCATGCTGCCCAAGCCGATCCGCCAGTTGTCCGAAGTCAGCTCGACGGTACAGAAGGGCCTGGCCGGCGCCGAGAGCATCTTCGCCCAACTCGATGAGGCGCCGGAGGAAAACCGCGGCAGCGTCGAACGCGAGCGAATTGCCGGGCGACTGGAAATCCGCGACCTGAATTTCACCTATCCCGGCAGCGAGCAACCGGTGCTGCAGGACATTTCCTTCACCGCCGAACCCGGGCAGATGGTCGCCCTGGTCGGTCGCTCGGGCAGCGGCAAATCGACCCTGGCCAACCTGATCCCGCGCTTCTACCGGCACACCGAGGGCAGCATCCTGCTCGACGGCGTCGATGTCGAGGAGTACACGCTGCGCAACCTGCGCCGCCACCTGGCGCTGGTCAGCCAGCAGGTTTCGCTGTTCAACGACAGCATCGCCAACAACATCGCCTATGGCGACCTCGCCGGCAGCCCGCGCGAGCACATCGTCGCCGCCGCCGAAGCCGCCTACGCGGCGGAGTTCATCGAACGCCTGCCGCAGACCTACGATACCCTGGTCGGCGAGAACGGCGTGCTGCTCTCGGGCGGGCAGCGTCAGCGCATCGCCATCGCCCGGGCGATCCTCAAGAACGCGCCGCTGCTCATTCTCGACGAAGCCACTTCGGCGCTGGACACCGAGTCGGAACGCCACATCCAGGCGGCGCTGGAGCGGGCCACGGCCAACCGGACCACGCTGGTGATCGCCCACCGCCTGTCGACCATCGAGCGCGCCGACCTGATCCTGGTCATGGACCAGGGGCGCATCGTCGAACGCGGGACGCACGCCGAACTACTCGCCCTCAACGGGCATTACGCCCGCCTGCACGCGATGCAATTCAGCGAAGGCGCTCAGGCCGCCGACTGAGCACCGGGCAGCGACCGGTCCAGCCACTCGCGCAACGGCGAACCGGCCGGCCAGTTGCGCAGGAAACGTGCCCGGTCGCGCTGCCAGGCGCGGGCAAACCCCGTCGGCGAGGTGTGCTGGTGCATGGCGTCGAGATCGATCAGCACCACCCTGCCGTTGTCCCACAGCAGGTTGCTGGCCTTGAGGTCGCCATGGGTAATGCGCAGCGCATGCAACTGGCCGAACAGCTCCAGTAGCGCTGTTGCCAGCGCCGGCTCGGGCAGCTGTCCGGCATCGAGGACGTCAAGCAGACAGGCACCTGGGCAGTATTCGTTGACCAGGAAAGCCCGCCCGCGCAGCGGACCGAGGCGCTCCTCGATCACCGCCAGCGGCCGCGGTGTGGCGATGCCGTAGAAATCCAGACGGTGCCCCTCGCGCCACGAATGCCAGGCCCGGCTCGGCCGCCAGGCGCGCGAGAGCGCGTGCCGCCAGTGCTTGAGGTTGTAACGCTTGACCACCACCCGGCTGGCGCCCAATTGCACACCGGCTACCGTGCACGTGCCGCCGCTCTTCAGCCGTTGCCCCTCGGCCAGCACTGCGTCCGGGTTGTCGATCAGCGCCCGCAACAACGCATGATCGTCGCGCGACACGGCGACAAAGCACCGCAGGCTGCGGGTAACGGCGAACTGGGTGCACTCCCGTCCGGTTTTGGCCAGGAAATGCCGCAGACGGCGCGCCCGCACCGCCTGCACTTCGGCCAGCAACGGGCCGGTTTCGGGCACCTGCGCCCCCGGCGTCGCGGCGTAGGTCGTCAGAACATCCGGAATCTGCGCATCCTGACGCGGCGGCAACTGGGCAAACAGGATTGCCAGGTTGGCGCTCACTTCAACTGCTGTCAGCGGCTTGGCCGACACGCGCACGGCATCGCCGTCAATCACGTAACAGCGGCCGGCGGCGCAGAGGAAATTCCCCAAGTGCAGGTCCTCCTGCGCCAGTCCGGCGGCGTGCATCTTCGCCAGAAGCGGCATGACCATCCGCAGGCGGCTGGTTTCATCAGCGCCATCGCAGGCATCGGCCAGACTCTGCGCCGCTTCGATGAACTCGGTCAGCAAGGCGTACCCGCCACCTGCCAGGGCGCCGGCCCAGCACAACTCTGGCGTGGCCACGCCGGCCGCCTGCAAGGCCTCGATCCCGCCACGTTCGCGCGACCAGTGGCGCTCGCTGGCGCTGGCGACGAACAACTTGGACAGCACCCGCTGGCCGTCCAGGCTGGCTTCGCCGACCACCCGCTTGCCCGGCAGGACGCGTAGCAAGCGGCTGACGGCGAGAACGCGGCCGTCGGCCAGGGTAATTTCGAAAGGCGCCGACGGTTGCCGCCCGGCAGCACGCAGGGCTGCGGCTTCGATCAGCATCGGCGGTCAGCGGTCAAGGCTGTCGTCGGCGAGCAGCGCATCGGCATCGATGCCGCGCAGCTTGTCGCTGACCCGCTTCTTGCCGTTGCGGATGTTCGAGGCGCTGCTGCCCAGTTCGGGATTGAGCACCATGGTCGCGTGGTTGACGTGATCGACGTACTGCCCCAGGTCAACGGACTCCAGGAAGCACATGCGATAGCCGGCCGCCACCATCTTGCGGTGCATGACGCTGCCAGCCACTTCGTCGCCGTCGGCGAAACCGGTGTTCAGTTCGCGGATGACGTCGGTGCGGTACATCGCGCAGTGGCTGCGCAGGTAATGCAGGCTGTCGTCGAAACGCTCGGCGCGGAAGGTACGCCGGCCGGTCAGGCGGAACAGCGCCGTCTTCCAGAACTGCTCGACGCGGCGCCCGAAACGTTGCAGCGGCGTCTTGGTTTCCAGCTTCCAGGAACCGACCCCAGCCACCCTCGGATCTGCGGCGAAAGGTGCGAGCAGGATGTCCAACCAGTCGGCGCGACGGACAAAGGTATCGGTATGGATCGACAGGACGTAGGGGGTGGTCACACGCGCCAGCGCCAGGTCGAGCGCCCGTGCATGCGACAGTGCCGGTGTGTCGCCGGCTTCGGCCGGACGTTCGATCAGGTCGATCCACGGGAGGCCGCGCAGGTAGTCGAGCGAAGCATCCCGGGAATCGTTGTCGATCGCGATGACCCGGACCTGCGAGAAGTCGGTGTACTTGCGCAACAGGCGAAGGCAGATCTTGGTGATTTCCGGTGTCTTGTAATTCGGCACCAGAATGGTCACCTTCGGCTGGGTCGTCATTTCAGCATCCCCTCGATCTGCAGCAGATCGCGGATGGCTTGCGCCGTCAGCCGATTGCCGTCCGCATTCATGTGCCCGCCGATCTCCTCCGGGCGCCAGAAGGTCTTGATCGCCGGATTCTCCGCCAGATGCTTGCGGAACACCGGCTCCATGTCGATCACCGGCATGCCCAGACGGCGGGCCTCATCGGCGGCGAACTCGCTGATCACCCGGTACTTCGATTCTTCTTCATCGAGGATGTCGCGGATCGGAAAATTCACCCAGACCGGCACGCCGCCATTGGCCCGTACGCTGGCCACATACAGTTCCATGATCCCGGTCAGCGTCCGCCGGCCCAGCGAGCCCGGATCGCGGTCCCGCTTGACCCGGTCGCCCAGGGCACGCTGGAAGGCGGCCAGCGCATAGGAATAGTGCCAGCCGCCGATGCGCTTCTCGCCGCTGCGGTATTGCTCAACCAGCACCTCGGGTGCCGTCACCGGGACATTGGTCAATTCCAGCGAACCGTCGGCCTTGGGCACGAACATCGGCTTCGCGTAATCGCGGAAGCTGTAGGTATTCCGGTTGTAATCCAGCACATAGAAACCGAGAACGACGACATCCGGCTGATAGGCCTTGCCGTGGTGCTCATACATCAGATAGTTCTGATCGGTGCCGGTCGCCGACACGGCGAAGTTCATGACTTCCCAGTCGGGCAGCAGTTCGGCCAGGCGATAGGCATAGGTATCCTCGTTGCTGACCCCATGACCGAAGGAATAACTGTCGCCGACGATCATCAGCCGGCGCTTGCCGGCCGGCTTCTCCAGCGTGAATTCCTGGTCATTGCGCATCCCCACCGAATTGGTGCGGATGTGCCCCAGATTTTCCGGCCGGGTGTCGATATTCGACGCATTGCGCCAGCCGGCGTATTCGTCGTAGGTGAAACGCGAATCGAAATGCACCTTGCCGTCAGCCATGCGCGCCTTGACCCAGCGCCATTCGCGCGTCATCGACAGATCGGCATGCGGCGGCACATCGTCATCAAACGCATAGTACAGACGGGCGCCCCCCTCGAGCAGGAGGACGGTAATCAGCAGGTTGAGGACAATCAGCTTGAGTGTTTTCATGGCTAGCGCATTCCAGAAGACCCGACATTATATGGCCTTTCACCACGCCGACTCGGCTGAAGGCAGCCCGGATTGTTATACTTGGCGGATTTGATCGGCCAACGAGCAAGCCCAATGAACCTGATCGGCATTTCCGCCCATTACCACGACAGCGCCGCCGCCCTGATCCGCGACGGCAAAATTGTCGCGGCGGCCCAGGAAGAGCGCTTCACGCGCAAGAAGCACGACCCCGACTTTCCGGCCAACGCCATTCGTTACTGCCTGGAAGAGGCAGGGCTGACCATGGCCGACATCGACGGCGTCGTCTATTACGACAAGCCGCTGATCAAGTTCGAACGCCTGCTGGAAACCTATCTCTCGTATGCGCCACGGGGCTTCCGCTCCTTCGTCAAGGCCATGCCGGTATGGCTGAAGGACAAGCTGTACCTCAAGCAGACCCTGAAGAAGGAACTGGCAAAACTGGGCGGCTGCAAGGAAGCCGAACTGCCGCCGCTGCTGTTTGCCGAACATCACCAGTCGCACGCCGCGTCGGCTTTCTTCCCCAGCCCCTTCGAGAAGGCTGCCGTCCTGTGCATGGACGGCGTCGGCGAATGGGCCACCACCTCGGTCTGGCTGGGTGAAGGCAACACGCTGACCCCGCAGTGGGAAATGAACTTCCCGCATTCGCTCGGCATGCTCTACTCGGCCTTCACCTACTACACCGGCTTCAAGGTCAATTCCGGCGAGTACAAGCTGATGGGCCTGGCGCCCTATGGCGAACCGAAATACGTCGACCTGATTCTCGACAAGCTGATGGACCTCAAGGAGGACGGCACCTTCCGGCTGGACATGCAGTATTTCAACTACGCCACCGGCCTGACCATGACAAACGACCGCTTCGCCGAACTGTTCGGCGGACCGGCACGCAAGCCCGAGTCGGAAATCACCGCCAAGGAAATGGACATCGCCCGCTCGATCCAGGCAGCCACCGAGGAAATCGTGCTGCGCCTGGCGCGCACGGTACACAAGGAACTCGGCGTCGATTACCTGTGCCTGGCCGGCGGCGTTGCCTTGAACTGCGTATCCAACGGCCGTCTGCTGCGGGAAGGTCCGTTCAAGGACATCTGGATTCAGCCGGCGGCCGGCGATGCCGGCGGCGCAATCGGTTGTGCCCTGGCCGCCTACTACGCGAAGAGCGGTGCAACACGCACCCCGGAAGCCGGCGACAGCATGCAGGGCAGCTACCTCGGCCCGCGCTACGCCGCCGATGAAATCGCCCGGCAACTGGAGAGTTACGGCGCAAAATACGAAGTGCTCGACGACGACAGCTTCTTTGACCGCGTCTCCGGCATTCTCGCCGAAGAAAAAGTCGTGGGCTGGTTCCAGGGACGCATGGAATTCGGTCCGCGCGCGCTCGGCGGACGTTCGATCATCGGCGACCCGCGCAGCCGCGACATGCAGTCGGTGATGAACCTGAAAATCAAGTTCCGCGAATCCTTCCGTCCGTTCGCGCCGTCCGTGCGCGCCGAGAAGGTCGGCGAATGGTTCGAACAGGACGGTCCCAGCCCGTACATGCTCATCGTCGCGCCAGTACGCGAGGAAAAGCGCATCGCCATGACCGCCGACCAGGAAAAACTGTTCGGCATCGACAAGCTCAACGTCCCGCGTTCGCAGGTCCCGTCGATCACCCACGTCGATTACTCGGCGCGCATCCAGACCATCCATCGGGAAACCAATCCGCGCTACTACCGGCTGATCGAAGCCTTCGAGCAGAAAACCGGTTGCCCGATCCTGATCAACACCTCGTTCAACGTGCGCGGCGAGCCCATCGTGTGCACGCCTGGCGATGCCTACCGCTGCTTCATGCGCACCGGCATGGACTATCTGGTGATCGAGAATTTCGTCCTCGCCAAGACCGAGCAACCCGCCTGGGACGACGACGAAAGCTGGAAGGAAGAGTTCCAGCTTGACTGAAACGACAAAGGAAAGCCCGCATGTTTACTGAAATCCCCGTCCTCGACCGCAAAGGTCTGCGCGACTTCGGCCTGCTGACCGGCGCGCTGTTCGCCGGCATCTTCGGCCTCTTCCTGCCCTGGCAGTTCGGCTGGTCATGGCCGGTCTGGCCGTGGGCGCTGTTCGGCGCCCTGGGCATCACCGCGCTGGTGGCGCCGATGGCGCTCAACCCGGTCTACAAGATCTGGATGCGTTTCGGCCTGGTCATCGGCAGCGTGATGTCGCGCATCATCCTCGGCATCGTCTTCTTCCTTGTCGTCACGCCGCTGGGGCTGCTCATGCGGGCCACCGGCAAGGACCCGATGAACCGCAGCTTCGACCGCAACTGTTCGAGCTACCGGGAGTTCATCGGCGAGAACAAGTCCAACTCCTTCGACAAACCCTTCTAGGCATCATCATGCTCGATTTATTGAAAGACCTCTGGGCCTTCATGCAGGTTCGCAAGAAATACTGGCTGGCCCCGCTGATCATCGTCCTCGTCCTGCTGGGCGGACTGCTCGTCCTGACCCAGGGCTCGGCCGTCGCCCCCTTCATCTACACGCTGTTCTGACCACGACCGCTGGCCGGGATCTCACTCCCGGCCAGCGAAGAAACGCAGGATACGACGCACCTGCCGCTTGTCCGCTGCGGAAAGATGCGGCCGCTGCACATACTCGAGATAGAAGCGTAGCCGCTGGGTGCGCGTCAGCACCTGCTTCGCGATCTTGTCCAGGCAGGCCAGGTCCTTGACGATCCGGTAATCGAGAAAAGGACGCCACCAGTAGGCACCGGTTGGGCAATCGATCAGATAGACCGTCGGCCGCTCGCCGGCATCGACCAGCAGGTTGCGCCATTTCAGGTCGTTATGGGCAAAACCATGCTGGTGCATGACTCTCGCCGCCGCCGCGATTTGCCCGGAAACCTGCGCCACCCATTGCCGATCGCCGAGCCGCGGGTCACCGGCCCGAGCCATGGCCGCCATATCGACGGTGTTGCGGATTTCATCGGTGACCAGCGCCGCGCGCAGGAAACGGCCGTAGCGACGCTCCTGACCATAGGCGACCAGCGTCGCCGTGGGAATCCCCCAACGCCGGAAGGCCTGCAGGTTCTCCCATTCCTTGACCGCCCGTTGCGGCCCGAACAGGTCACGCAAGCCGAACCAGCGACGCGCCAGGCTGCGCCCGCCCTCGAGGTAACGCTTGACGTAATAGCGATGCTCGCCCAAGGTGACGCGCAGCACCCGCGACTGCGGGTCGCGGGCCATCAACTCACCCTCCAGCGCGAACACCGCATCAAGCGAAGCGAACGCCTGACCGGCCTCGCCCGTCGCGTAATCGGGATTGCGCTGCCAGTCGATCATGCCCCGCCTCCGCTCGGCACGTATTTGCGCCGGTACTTCGCCAGCAGGCGCTCACCCTCGGCATGCAGATGGGCGAGCAGCACCTGCTCGTCGCGCAGCACCTCGCGCAACGGTCGCCCGAAGTAATCGCGCAGGAAGCGCAGAAAATCGCGCCGCGTCAGGCCGATCGCCAGTGCCGAGAAGTAGAGCCCGGCCAGATCCTTGTCGCGCCAGCGGCGCGGCGTGTGCGGGCGGATCTGGGCGCGGTGCAGGTCGATCACCGAGAGTTTCAGTGCGGCGGCGGTCGGCGCCGGGTCGAGGTGGAGCAGAAAATGGCAGAGGTAGCAGTCGCGGTGATTGACGCCGCCGCGGTGCATGCCGCCGACCATGGCGGCGACGCGACGGATCAGCGCCCGCTTGAGCGCCGGGGCCGGCGGCATCTTTGGCCAGTCGCGGCAGAAATCTTCCAGGCTGACGGTCGGCGCCAGTTCCTCGGTGACGATGAACGAGTGCTCGCGCGCCGGGTTGGCGCCGCGCCGCCCGTAGGCGACAGCGCGCATGGTGTCGACGCCGAGTTCCTCCAGCCGGCGGATCGCCCGCCATTCGTTGCCGGCACCGAGCACCGGCAAGCGCAGCGAGACGAGGTTCTTGACGATTTCGCCCCAGCCGACGCCGCGATGGATCTTGACGAAATAGCCGCGCCCGGCGACTTCGGTACGGAAGGTACGACGCCCGTCGAGCTCGCGGAAAACCTGGCCTTCCAGCCGGTCGACTGCGGCAAACGCATCCTGCCCGGCCCACAGGGTGTCAAAAGGCGGCGCCAGCATCAGTTCGTCGCGCACGGCCGCTCCTTGAGGATGATATCGGCAGCACGCTCGGCGTTGCTGTAGATGTCGGCGCTTTCCGCCCAGGCCAGCGCGTTGCGCTGCCAGGCGGCGCGCTGTGCGCGGTCAGCCAGCATTTCCCGGAGCAAAGCATCCAGCGTCGCCTGCGCGAAAGGCTCCGGGATCACCCGGCCACCCGTCGCCTCGTCGATGTAATGGGCGTAACCGCAGACCGCCGAGCAGAGCACCGGCAGCCCGGCGACCAGCGCTTCGAGCAGCACCGTGCCGGTGTTTTCGTTATAGGCCGGATGGACCAGCAGGTCAGCGCCAAGCAGGAAACGCGGGATGTCGTCGCGGCCGGCGAGGATGTCCACCTGCCCGGCCAGGCCGAGCGCAGCGGCCATGCGCTGGAACTGGCTCGGCTCGTCCTGACCGATGGCGATCAGCCGGGTGCGCCCGCGCAAATCGGCGGGCAGGTTCGCCAGCGCCTGCAGCGAGCGGTCCAGCCCCTTGGTCTTGAAGCCGGAGCCGATCTGCAAGAGCAGCAGGTCGTCATCGGCGAGACCGAATTCGGCGCGGAAGGCGGCGCGGATCGCCGGCGCCTCGGGCGGCGCCCGGCGGTCACGGGCGATGCCCGGCGGCAACAGGTGAAAGCGCGCCTTCGGCGTGGCGTAGTGCTTTTCGAAAAAGGGCTGCTGGACCTGCGAGATCATCAGTATCTCGGTCCGGCTGTCCGGCGCGAACACCGCCCGCTCATACGCCGCAAAATGCCGGTAGCGGCCGGACAGGCGGTAGAGCGGGTTGCGCAGCGTCTGCGCCTTCTCTTCGTAGCAGGGGTCGGCGGCGAAATAGACGTCGAGCCCGGGCATCTTGTTGAAGCCGACGACGCGCTGCGCCGGTCGCTGCGCCAGGTCGCGGCCGACCCAGGCAGAAAACTTCTCGTAGCGGCGGGCGTTGGTCAGCGCCCGCACCGGCACCGTGACCACTTCGAACCCGGCCGGCACCTCGCCCTGCCAGGACAGCGTGTAGACCCGGATGGCGTGGCCGCGCGCCAGGCAGGCCAGGGCGATGCGCATGAAATCGCGCTGCAGGCCGCCGAAGGGGAAGTATTTGTAGAGGCAGAAAGCCAGTTGCATGAGCCGCGAAACACCATGGGTCGCCAGCCGGGCAGTATCCTTGAGCCGGCAGCATTCGTCCAGACGGCAAAAAGCCCGGACACCTGGACCGGGCTTTCTGGTGAAACTTTGGTGGTGATGGGCAGAATCGAACTGCCGACCTATGGGTTATGAATCCATCGCTCTAACCGTCTGAGCTACATCACCACGCTTAGAGGGCGCGAATTATAGTTGGCCGGCGGCAGCGCGGTCAACCGCGTTATAATGCGCAACTTTTCCGCGCGCGGCTTGCCGAAGCGTCGCCACTGATTTTAAAAAGTTTTCCCATGCCCAAGAAACTATTCATCCGCACTTTCGGGTGCCAGATGAACGAGTACGATTCGGACAAGATGGCCGATGTGCTCAACGCGTCCGAAGGAATCGTCAAGACCGACAACCCCGAGGAAGCCGACATCATTCTGTTCAATACCTGCTCGGTGCGCGAGAAGGCGCAGGAGAAGGTGTTCCACGATCTCGGCCGGGTCCGCCACCTCAAGCAGAAAAACCCCGACCTGGTAATCGGCGTCGGCGGTTGTGTCGCCAGCCAGGAGGGCGACGCCATCGTCGCCCGTGCGCCCTACGTCGACGTCGTGTTCGGGCCGCAGACGCTGCACCGGCTGCCGCAACTGATTGCCGAGCGCAAGAGCAAGGGCAAGGCGGCGGTCGACGTTTCCTTCCCCGAGATCGAGAAGTTCGATTCGATGCCGCCGGCCGAGGTCAAGGGCGCCAGCGCCTTCGTCTCGATCATGGAAGGCTGCTCCAAGTTCTGCACCTTCTGCATCGTCCCTTACACCCGCGGCGGCGAAGTGTCGCGGCCGTTCACCGACATCCTGACCGAAGTCGCCGACCTCGCCGCGCACGGCGTCAAGGAAGTCACGCTGCTCGGCCAGAACGTCAATGCCTACCGCGGCGACATGGAAGGCACCGACGAGAAGGCCGACCTGGCGCTGCTCATCGAGTACATCGCCGAGGTGCCGGGAATCGAGCGCATCCGCTACACCACCTCGCACCCGCGCGAGATGAGCCAGCGCCTGATCGACACCTATCTCAAGGTGCCCAAGCTGGTCTCGCACCTGCACCTGCCGGTGCAGTCCGGTTCCGACCGCGTGCTGGCGGCGATGAAGCGCGGCTACACGGCGCTCGAATACAAGTCGGTCGTGCGCAAGCTGCGCGCCGCGCGCCCCGACATCTCGCTGTCGTCCGACTTCATCGTCGGCTTCCCGGGCGAGACCGACGAGGATTTCGAGAAGACGATGAAGCTGATCGACGACATCGCCTTCGACGCGTCGTTCTCCTTCATCTACAGCCCGCGTCCGGGCACGCCGGCGCTGGAACTCGAAGACAGCACGCCGGCCGAGGTCAAGTCGGCGCGCCTGGCCCGGCTGCAGCAGCGGATCGACGAACTGGCGCAGGCGGTCAGTCAGAGCATGGTCGGCAGCATCCAGCGCGTGCTGGTCGAAGGCCCGTCGAAGAAGGACCCGAACGAGGTCGCCGGGCGCACCGACAACAACCGCATCGTGAACTTCGTCGGCAACCCGCGCTTGATCAACCAGTTCGTCGATGTCAGGATCACCCAGTCGCTGTCCCACAGCCTGCGAGGCGAAATTGTCATCCGCGAAAACTAGGGCACCCAAGTCACGACCGGTCGAGTTTGCCCTCGCACCGGTCGACAACACCCTGCTGGCCAATCTCTGTGGCCCGCTCGACGAGAACATCCGGCAGATCGAAACCGGTTTCGACGTGATCATCCGCCGCCGCAGCGAGCGTTTCTCGGTGACCGGCGAGCAGGCGCAACTGACCGCCGACGCGATCCGCCATTTCTACGCCATGGCCCGCCAGCCGCTGTCGGTCGACGACATCCAGCTCGGCCTGGTCGAACTGACCAACGCCCCGGTCCGCCGCATCGCCAACGGCGACAAGCTGACCGACGGCCCGCAACTGGTCACCCGCAAGACCGAACTGCACGGTCGCACGCCGCGCCAGGTCGAATACCTGAAGGCGATCCAGGAACACGACATCACCTTCGGCATCGGCCCGGCCGGCACCGGCAAGACCTACCTCGCCGTCGCCTCCGCCGTCGATGCCTTCGAGCGCGACCTGGTCCAGCGCATCATCCTGACCCGGCCGGCGGTCGAGGCCGGCGAGCGCCTCGGTTTCCTGCCCGGCGACCTGACCCAGAAGATCGACCCCTATCTGCGCCCGCTCTACGACGCACTCTATGACCTGATGGGCGCCGACCGCGTCGCCAAGCTCTACGAAAAACGCGCCATCGAGATCGCGCCGCTCGCCTTCATGCGCGGCCGCACGCTCAACCACGCCTTCGTCATCCTCGACGAGGCGCAGAACACCACGCCGGAACAGATGAAGATGTTCCTGACCCGCATCGGCATCGGCGCCAAGGCCGTGGTCACCGGCGACATCACCCAGATCGACCTGCCCAAGGGCCACAAAAGCGGCCTGAAGGAAGCCATGGAGGTCCTGCGCGACGTGCGCGGCCTCGCCTTTACCGAATTCCGCAAGGAGGACGTGGTGCGCCACCCGCTGGTCGCCCGCATCGTCGAAGCCTATGAAAAACGCAGCCAGCAATCGTCTTAACCTGTCGGTGCAATACGCCTGTAACCGTGAAGGCCTACCCTTGCGCGCAGATTTCGTGCGCTGGGCACGCGCCGCCCTGATCGGCGGTGGCCAGGTCACCATCCGCCTGGTCGACGCCGACGAAGGTCAGGCGCTGAACCGCGACTACCGTGGCAAGGACTACCCGACCAACGTGCTGTCCTTCCCGTACGAAACCGAACCGCTGGTGATGGGCGACCTGGTCATCTGCCCGGCCGTCGTCGCCCGCGAAGCGACCGAGCAGAACAAGCCGCTGGCCGCGCATTACGCGCACCTGACGGTGCATGGTATGCTGCATTTGCAAGGCTGGGACCACGAAGATGACGTGGAAGCCCGTGACATGGAAGACGAAGAAAGGACAATACTGGCGGCCCTGGGCTTCCCCGACCCCTACGGGGACGAAACCACCGCCTGAACATCATGGACAGTGACAGTAAACCCGGTTTTATCGAACGCCTGACCTCCCTGCTGCTGCGCGAACCCGAGGACCGCGAGCAGCTCATGCAGATTCTGCATGCCGCCTACGAACGCAACCTGATGGACGCCGACGCGCTGACCATCATCGAGGGCGCCCTCTCCGCCTCGGAAACCCGCGTCACCGACGTGATGATCCCGCGGGCCCAGATGGACGTCATCGACGTCGACGACCCGCTTGCCGAAATCGTCCCCGTGGTCATCGAAGCTGCACACTCGCGCTTCCCCGTCGTCGACGGCGACCGCGACAACGTACTCGGCATCCTGCTGGCCAAGGACCTGCTGCGCATCCACACCGAAGAGAATTTCGACCTGCGCGACTGGCTGCGCCCGGCCGTCTTCATCCCCGAATCCAAACGCCTCAACGTGCTGCTGCGCGAGTTCCGCGTCTCGCGCAACCACATGGCCATCGTCGTCAATGAATACGGCGGCGTCGCCGGCCTGGTCACCATCGAGGACGTGCTTGAGCAGATCGTCGGCGACATCGAGGACGAATACGACTTCGACGAAGCCCACGACAACATTCGTCTCGATTCGACCGGCCGCTACCGGGTCAAGGCACGCACCGAGATCGAGGACTTCAACGAAGC
>DKNF01000189.1:0-570 GCA_002470165.1 Betaproteobacteria bacterium UBA7395
GCTACCAGCGCGGCCAGGGCCAGCCAGACGAGCGCCGCCAGGCCGACCGCACGCAAGGCGGTCATGGCGACATCGCCACCTCGTTGCGCCGGATCGTCGAGATGCACGCCGCCGAACTTCAGGCGCGGGAATTCGCGCACCGTGCCGACACCGGGCACCTCGGTCGTTTCCTTGGCATGCAGGTGGGTGGCCAGCGGCGACGAATAGGTCTTTTCGTTTTCGGTGCGCAAGGGGCCGACCAGCGCATCGAGCACCGACAGCACCTCGATCGCGTATTGCGTCTGCTCGCCCGGCTGGCTTTCCAGCGCCGGCCGGTAATGCAGCGAATCGAGCAGGCCGACCAGCACGAAGGCCAGCAGCACGGTCGCCGACGCCATCCCCGGGCGGCTGGCGCCGACCCGCCGCCAGGCGGCGAGCAAGGGCGGGCTGCGGGAAATCAGCACACCCAGCCCGACACCGGCTGCCAGCAGCAGCCAGACCAGGATATCGGACCACAGGACGACGATCTGGAAGTCGCTCATGAGAACCGTATCCGCGGATCGACCAGGGTGTAGGAAATGTCGGTCAGGA
>DKNF01000189.1:679-12854 GCA_002470165.1 Betaproteobacteria bacterium UBA7395
AGGAAATGTCGGTCAGGATCAGGCCGACGATGTACAGCACCGAGCCGATGAAGACCATCGAGCGGACCACGGCAAAGTCCTGGGCGTTGATCGCGTCGATGGTGTAGCTGCCCAGCCCGGGAATGCCGAAGAAGGATTCGGTCAGCAGCGAGCCCATGAACAGCAGCGGAATGACCACGACGACGCCGGTCAGGATGGGAATCATCGCGTTGCGCAGGATGTGGCGGAAGAACACCACGGTCTCGGCCAGCCCCTTGGCGCGGGCCGTGCGCACGTAGTCCTTCGACACTTCCTCAAGGAAGATGGTCCGGTACCAGCGCGTCGACGAGCCGATCCCGGAAACGACGCCGATGAACACCGGCAGGATCAGGAAGCGCCAAGCGTCGAGCCCGTCGCCAAAGCCCGAAATGGGCACCAGTTTCCACACCTTGGCGATCAGGTACTGGCCGCCGATGATGTAGAACAGCCCGGAAATCGACATCAGCGCGACGCACAGCACGACGCCCCAGAAATCCAGCGCCGTCGCCCGGAAGAAAGCCAGCAGCAAGGCCAGGCTGACGGTCACGAACAGGCCGAGGATGAAGGTCGGCAAGGCAATCGCCAGCGACGGCCACATCCGCGCCTTGATTTCGCGGGCAATGTCGCGACCGTCGTCGGCCCGGCCGAAATCGCCGACGAACATGCGCACCGACTTCTCGAAGAAGATCGTCTCGGTCAGCGTACCGACACCGCCGGCCGCGGCATTGACGAACAGCGGCTTGTCGTAACCGCGGTCGGCCTTCCACTTCTCGATCGCCTCCGGCGTCACCCGCTTGACGCCGAGCTGCATGCGCGCCATGTCATCCGGCGTGTTCACGATGAAGAACAGCGCGAAGGTAATGAGGTTGACGCCGATCAGGATCGGCAAGGCGTACAACAGGCGTCGGAAGATATAGGCAAGCATCGTCGGCGATTATCGCAGAAGTCCCGCCGCCGTCATCACTCAGGGAAGCGCCAGGCCGCCGGCACGCTGGCGGCGGACGAAGAACAGGAAAGCCAGTGCACCGAGGTTCATGGTCAGCGCATAGACCACGCTGGGCACGGCCAGCTCGGCCTGGCGGAACAGCGAAATGGCGACGAAGATGCCCATCCCGGCATTCTGCAGGCCGCACTCCAGCGAGATGGCGATGTTTTCCCGGCGCGCCAGCCCGGCCGCCCAGGCCAGCAGCGCGCCACCGAGCATGGCGACGACGTTGAGCAGCACGGTCGCCGCCCCGACCTCGGGCAGGCCGGCGACGATGGTCTGGCGATGACTGATGAAGGTGACAACGACGATGGCGATGAAGAAACCGGTCGCCAGCCGGCTGACCCAGGCCTCGCCGCGTTCGCCGATCAGGCCGGCGCGCAGGCGAAGCAACATGCCGGCGATCACCGGCAGGGTCGTCACCAGCAGCACACCGGCCAGCAACTTGCCCAGTGGCATGTCGCCCGGCCGGAACAGGGCACCCGCCGGCAAGCCCCCCGCCTGCCAGAGCATCAGGAGATTGATCACCAACGGCAGGGTCAGCGCCGCGAGCAGGCTGCTGATCGTCGTCATGACCAGCGACAGGGCGGTGTTGCCGCGTGCCAGATGGGTCAGGAAAGCCGAACTGACGCCCCCCGGACAGGCGGCGAGGATGACCAGACCGAGCAGCATCGTCGGCGACAGCCCGAGGCCCAGACCAATCGCCAGGGCCACCAGCGGCAGCAGGAAAACCTGCGCCACCAGGCCGACACCGAGCGCCCGCCACTCGCCGAGCACGGCCCGGAAATCGGCCACGCGCAAGGACAAGCCGAGCGAAAACATGATGAAGGCCAGGGCCAGCGGCAGGAAAAGGGTGTCGATCATGGGCGTGGAATCAAGGGCCTTGAGGTAATATCAGCGTCATCAGCCATCAGGGAGCGGAACGATCGTGCGACACCCGCAGACGACAGCCGAAAAAAAAGCCGGCGCATCGGCCAGCTCTGTTTTTCCTGAATCCTTGCTGGCGGAGAGGGAGGGATTCGAACCCTCGGTACCTTTCAGTACGCCTGATTTCGAGTCAGGTACATTCGACCACTCTGCCACCTCTCCGCAGCGGCCGAGATAATAGCACAGCTTATGCGAGGATTTAACAGGCTCGTCACGATTTTGGTCATCTCATTGACCTTGAGCGCCTGCGGCGACACCCTGCCCTTCCCCACACCCGGCGGCCAGGATCTGGTCGTCGTCACCCAGACCGGGCCGTTGACCTACAGTGCCGACGAAGCCGGCGCGGCAACCGGGCTGGAACACGACCTGACCCGGCTGCTGGCCGAAGAGCTCGGTGTCGCGGTGCGCCACGAGGTCATCGAACCCGGCGAGATCGGCGACCGGCTCAACGGCCGCGGCTACCATCTCGCTGCCGCCTGGCTGTCGCCGGCAGCCGATACCGGGATCGAATCGACGCCACCGCTGTTCAGCACGCACGACATCCTGGCCCAGCACGAGGCCTCGCTGCCGCTGCAATCCCTCGATCAGCTCAGCGGCAAGACAGTCCATGTCCTGGCCGGCACCCGGCAGGCGGCAACGATGCAGCGGCTGGCCCAGGAAATTCCCGAGCTGACCGTCGAGGTGGTCGACCAGGGCGACATCCTCGACCTGCTCGAAGCCCTGGGTGAACAGAAGGTCAGCTACGTCGCCATGGACGGGCACCTGGAAGAACTCGCCAACCAGTACGTACCCTCGCTGCGCAGCACGCTGAAACTCAGCGAAGCCGCGCCCATCGTGTGGTGGCTGGGCAAATCGCCGAACCCGGAATTACGCGCGCGGGTTACCGCCTTCATCGAGAAAGTGCGCCAGGACGGCACGCTGAACCGGCTGAAGGAACGCTACTTCGGTCATGTCCGGCGCCTCAAGCAGGCGGATGTGGAGAAATTCCTCGGCCAGATCAGGACCACCCTGCCGGCGCTACGCAAGCATTTCCAGGAGGCCGAACGGCAGACCGGCATCGACTGGCGCCTGATCGCCGCGCTGGCCTACCAGGAATCGCACTGGGACCCGTTCGCCACCAGCTACACCAACGTCCGCGGCATGATGATGCTCACCGAGGAAACCGCCGACCGGCTCGGCGTCGGCAACCGGCTCGATGCGCGCGAAAGCATCATCGGCGGCGCCCGTTACCTGAACATCCTGCGCGACGGGCTGGCCGACGTTCCCGAACCCGACCGCACCTGGCTGGCGCTGGCCGGCTACAACATCGGCCCCGGCCACCTGAACGCGGCGCGGACCATCGCCCGCCAGCTCAAGGCCGATGCCGATGCCTGGTACGACATGAAACGCGTCCTGCCCCTGCTGGCCCGGCCGCAATATTACAGCCGGCTGAAGTCCGGCCGGGCGCGCGGCGGCGAAGCGGTGATCATGACCGAAAACATCCGCAGCTACTACGACATCCTGTCGCGCAACGAGCCGCCGCTGAGTGCCGCCGATCAGGCGCCCAGGCTTTCCAGACCGCCCATGTAGGGACGCAGCACGGCCGGAATGGTGACACTGCCGTCGGCCTGCTGGTTGTTCTCGAGAATCGCCACCAGGGTACGACCGACGGCCAGACCGGAGCCGTTCAGCGTGTGGCAGATTTCCGGCTTGTTCTTGTCGTTGCGGAAGCGCGCCTGCATGCGGCGGGCCTGGAAGGCGCCGAAATTGGAGCACGACGAGATTTCGCGGTAGGTATTCTGCGCTGGCAGCCAGACTTCCAGGTCGTAGGTCTTGGCGGCAGAGAAGCCCATGTCGCCAGAACACAGCACCATGCGGCGGTACGGCAGTTCCAGCTTTTCCAGGATGACTTCGGCGTGACGGGTCAGTTCCTCATGCGCCGCTGCCGACATGTCCGGATGGACGATCTGCACCAACTCGACCTTGTCGAACTGGTGCTGGCGGATCATGCCGCGCACGTCGCGACCGCCCGAACCGGCTTCCGAACGGAAACACGGCGTGTGGCAGACGAACTTCAGCGGCAGCGCTTCGGCCGCCAGGATTTCGTCGCGGACGATGTTGGTCACCGGCACTTCGGCGGTCGGAATCAGGTAGAGCGGATCCTGGTCGCCGCGCAGGACCTTGAACAGGTCTTCCTCGAACTTGGGCAGCTGGCCGGTGCCGTACAGGCTGGCGGCATTGACCAGATACGGCGCGTAGAGCTCGGTGTAGCCGTGCTCGGCGGTATGCGTGTCGAGCATGAACTGGGCGAGCGCGCGGTGCAGGCGGGCCAGGCCGCCCTTCAACAGCGAGAAGCGGGCGCCGGAAATCTTGGCGGCGGTGGCGAAATCGAGCTGGCCGATGGCTTCGCCGACATCGGTGTGATCCTTGACCGGGAAATCGAAAACGCGCGGCGTGCCCCAGCGCTTGATCTCGACGTTGGCGGTTTCGTCGGCACCGACCGGCACCGACGCGTCGGGAATGTTCGGCAGCGCCGCGAGGATGGCGTTGAACTCGCCGAGCAGTTCGGTCAGCCGCGCTTCGGAAGCCTTCAGCTCGTCGCCCAGCGCGCCGACCTGGGCCATGACCTCGGACGCATCCTTGCCCTGCCCCTTCAACATGCCGATCTGCTTGGACAGGCTGTTGCGCTGCGCCTGCAGGTCCTGGGTACGGGTCTGCAGCGTCTTGCGCTCGGCTTCGAGCGCCGAGAAGGCGGAGAAGTCGATCGGCTTGCCACGCTTGGCAAGGCCTTCGGCGACGGCATCGAGGTTGGAGCGGAGTTGTTGGATGTCGAGCATGGTGGTTCCCGGAAAACAGCGGCATTCTTGAAGCGGCGAATTATACGCGAGGCCGGAAACGCCGGAACCGGACAGCTCAGCGGTTATCATTCGGTTTTTGCCCTGCCCTCACGCCATTTCGCCCATGTTTTCGCTGCTGCCCCGCGCCACGACCGGCCTGCTCGCCGCCCTGCTGCTCGCCCTCCCCGCCCACGCTGCCGACCGCAGCGTCACCAATGCCTGGTGCGACGACCTCGGCCGACGGCTGCGCAGCGTCTCTGCAGAAAACTGCCGCAGCCAGGATTTCGTCGCCGTCAGCGAGCGCACCAGCGGCGGCCGGGCGCTCGTCCTGCGCGACATCCCCGCTGCCCGCAAGACCGTCAATCCGCCGCGCGTGCTGATCATCGGCGGCATCCATGGTGACGAGCTGACGTCGGTCTCGATCGTCTTCCGCTGGCTGGAATGGATACGCGAGCCCAAGGCAGGAAAGTACGTCTGGCGCGTGATTCCGGCATCGAACCCGGACGGCCTGCACAACCGGCCGTCGACCCGCGCCAACGGCCGCGGCGTCGACCTCAACCGCAACTTCCCGACCCCGGACTGGGAACAGGATGCGCACAAGTACTGGATCGAGCGCACCCGGCGCGACCCGCGCCGCTACCCCGGCGATGCCGCCGGCTCGGAAATCGAGACACGCTGGCTGGAGCAGCAGATCGAGGCGTTCAAGCCGGACGTCATCATCAGCGTGCACGCTCCTTACAACCTGCTCGACTACGACGGCCCGGCACCGCAGCCGCTGCGCTTCGGCCGGCTGGCGCTCAACCGGCTGGGCGTCTACCCCGGCTCGCTGGGCAACTACGGCGGCCATTACAAGAGCGTGCCGGTGGTCACCATCGAACTGCCGCACGCCACGACGATGCCGCCGCTACGCGACCAGCGCACGATGTGGGACGACATGCTCGGCTGGATGGACCGCAACATCAAGGCCGGCAACGGCCAAGCGGCCTTCGGTCAGCCCGGCGGGCGCCCGGAACAGTACGGACCGCATCGCGGCCCGGGCGCCGTCGATCACCGTAAGATCGACTGAGCCCTACTTCTTGCCCGCCTTGCGATCCAGATCGCGCAGGTGGGCGAGCTTCTCGCCGATCTTGCCCTCCAGCCCGCGCGGCGTCGGCGCGTACCAGCCGGGCTCCGGCATGCCCTCCGGCAGGTAGCTCTCACCGGCGGCGTAGGCTTCCGGCTCGTCGTGCGCGTAGCGGTAAGCCTTGCCGTAGCCGAGTTCCTTCATCAGCTTGGTCGGCGCATTGCGCAGATGCACCGGCACCGGCCGTGAGCCATCCTTGGCGACGAAGGCGCGCGCCGCGTTGTAGGCGTTGTAGCCGGCGTTCGACTTGGCCGCCACCGCCAGGTAAGTCACCGCCTGCGCCAACGCCAGCTCGCCTTCCGGCGAACCCAGGCGCTCGTAGGTTTCGGCCGCGTCGTTGGCGATCTGCATGGCACGCGGATCGGCCAGACCGATGTCTTCCCAGGCCATGCGGATGATCCGCCGCGCCAGGTAACGCGGGTCGGCACCGCCGTCGAGCATGCGGCAGAACCAGTACAGCGCACCGTCCGGGCTGGAACCACGCACCGACTTGTGCAGCGCCGAAATCTGGTCGTAGAAGGCGTCGCCGCCCTTGTCGAAACGGCGCAGGTTCTGCGCCATGGTGGCTTCGATGAAAGCGCCGTCGACCGCCGCCACACCCGCCGCCCGCGCTGCCGTACGCACCTGTTCCAGCAGGTTGAGCAGGCGCCGCGCGTCGCCGTCGGCCAGCCCGATCAGGCGCGTCTTTGCTTCCTCGTCAAACGCCAGATCGGCCAGCGCCCGCGCCTGGGCACGGTCGAACAATTGCCCCATCTCGGCCTCGTCGAGCGACTTCAGCACATAGACCGAAGCCCGCGACAACAGCGCCGAATTGACCTCGAACGAGGGGTTTTCAGTCGTCGCGCCGATGAAGGTGAACAGCCCGCTTTCGACAAAGGGCAAAAAACCGTCCTGCTGCGACTTGTTGAAACGGTGGATTTCATCGACGAAGAGGATGGTCCGCTTGCCCTGCGCCTTCCACAACTCGGCCTGCGCCACCGCCTCGCGCACTTCCTTGATCCCGGAGAACACCGCCGACAGGGCAATGAACTCGCACTGGAACTGCGTCGCCATCATCCGCGCCAGCGTGGTTTTGCCCACACCCGGCGGCCCCCACAGGATCATCGAATGCGGCTGCCCGGACGCAAACGCCAGACGCAGCGGCTTGCCCGGCCCGAGCAGATGCTGCTGGCCGATCACTTCATCCGGCGTCTGCGGGCGTAGCTGTTCGGCCAATGGCGCGGAACGGTCGACTTCGTTGGTGGAAAACAAATCGCTCATAACCTCAGCCCCAAGCACGCGAAAACACTTCATCCAGCGCGGCGACGATGACCTCGCCTTCGGCAGCCAGCGAAGCGACGCATGGCCCCAGCGCATCGAGCGGCACGGAAACGATTTCCAGCGGATTCAGGATCACCTTGCGCCCCTCGACGAAAAACTCCGGCGTCACCCGCGACGCCGGCAAACTCACTTGCTGCTGCGCCACATCGCTGGCCACCAGCGGTACCACGACCCGGCGTCGACGCTCATCGAAGACCGCCGACTGCACAACTACGACAAAGGGAATCAGCGCCGCATGCCGCCCGGCGTTGCGATGCACGTCGAACTGGCTCATAGCGTCGAATGCTCGTCGGCAAACGAACCGTTCAGCGCCTCCAGGCGGTTCCACGCCTCGGCCACCGCCGCATAGTGCTGGCGCTGCTCGTCGCGGCGCAGGCGCTCGCGCTCGACGAACTCGGCCAGCAAAGCATCGACCGTGGCCGACAGATTGGCGGTGTACTGCCGCGCCCGCTCGACGTTGCCCTCATTGAGCAACAAATTGACCGGGCGCTTGGCCGGCGAGGTTTGGGGCAGCGATTTCATCAGGCAATCTCCTCTGCGCATGGTATGCGCAGCAAAAAAATAAATCCACTCAGCGCACCGCATCCAGCGGCGACACCACACCCCGCCCGCCCCGGTTGAGCACATGCGTGTAGCCTAGGGCCTCCGCTGGGCACTGCTCGACAACACCCCGCGCAACGCCCTTTCACTACAA
The DNA here is from genome assembly GCA_002470165.1 of Betaproteobacteria bacterium UBA7395. Taxonomy (GTDB): domain Bacteria; phylum Pseudomonadota; class Gammaproteobacteria; order Burkholderiales; family Rhodocyclaceae; genus Azonexus. The sequence goes on from DKNF01000189.1 coordinate 8,563, forward strand.
GGTTAGTACTCTCATCAGATCAACATGCGCTATCAAGGTCGAATTACCACATGGAAAAATGACAAAGGCTTTGGATTCATCACGCCCAACAGCGGTGGCGAGCAGGTCTTTGTGCACATCAACTCGTTTTCCAGCCGGCAGCGGCGACCGGAAGCAAACGTACTCGTCACCTACGAACTCACGGTCGATGGAAAGGGGCGCTCGCAAGCGAAGACTGTTGCATTCGTTGGCGAACGGCCGACACCGCCTAAAGCTCAGGGGCGCAGCAATCTTCCCCCGCTATTCGCAGCTTGTTTCTTGGTCTTTCTCGTTGGTGCTGTCGCGGCTGGCCGACTCCCAGGTACGGTCCTCGCGCTATACGCTGTCGCCAGCATCATTGCCTTCTTCGCCTACGCATTCGATAAATCCGCAGCCCTACGGAATCGATGGCGAACCCAGGAAAGCACATTGCATTTATTCGCTCTTTTCGGTGGCTGGCCCGGCGCCCTGGCCGCGCAGCGATTACTTCGGCACAAATCAGCCAAAGCGTCGTTTCAAGCCACGTTTTGGATCACCGTAGTGCTCAATTGCGGAGCACTCGGCTGGTTTTTATCGCCCTCAGGCGCTAAAACTCTCAACGCTTTGGTCGGTGCCCTGTAAGGACCAGCCTCGCTTCAAACAAACCGTAGCGGCAACGAAGCGCTTGATATTCCATATGACTCACGGCACGATATCGTCATTTTCGACGATCTACCATGCCTTGGGGAGAGCGGTTAAGTGAACGAACAGGCGCGGCGATTATAGATACAGGCAAGCTTGACGACCAATATTGAGTGTTGAAATGAAATATATTTTTCTATCTGTTCTGGCACTGTCCCTATTCGCGTGCTCGGATAAAGAACCAGTCACTTCCGTAATCACTAAATCCACGGATGGCAAGAGATACACCAATGCCTACTTTGACATCCAGGTCGACAAGCCAGAAGGCTGGTTCGCCCAGGACCCGGAGCAAACAATAAAACAGAGTTCGCAAGGGGCCCGCGTGGTGGCGGGCGAAGACAAGAACATGAAAGCCATTCTGGCAGAGTCGATCAAAACGACCGTGCCAATATTCGCTTTTTTCAAACATGAACCTGGCACACCGGTTAAATTCAATCCAAGCGTAATAGCCGTTGCCGAGAATATCGAAGTCATGCCGGGTATAAAAACCGGCTGCGACTATCTATTCCACGCACGTTCCTTGCTGAAAAACGCAGCAATCGAAATGGAAGTTGACGATGACTGCCATACGGAAACTATCAGCAACGCGCCGCTCGGATATTTCGACGCCCGCATAAGCGTTAATGGTGCAGATATTTATCAGAAATATTATGCCTGCATCAAAAACCAGCACGCTTTATCTTTCATTCAAACCTACTTCGACGATCAGAGTAGATCAGAAGTCGACCAGGTAATCAGCTCCCTGCTGTTGTCCTGCCAATAATCCTGAAACGCGCTGCTATTCGCCGATCACGTCGCTGCCCGGCGGCGGCGTGAAGCGGAACAGCCCGGCTGCCAGCGCCGGGTTGCGTTCGCCGCGCAGCAGGCGGATGCGCGTGGTCTGGCCGAAATTGTCGTGCAGTTCCATCGCCTTCATGTCGCGCCCGGCCATGCCGATGCGGACTTTCTCGAAGCCGCTGTCGGCGGATTTCGGGATGGCTTCGACCCAGGCCAGGCCGTCGGCGTCGCCGGCTTCCCTGAGCGTGAAATTCTTTTCCAGTTCGTTGCTGCCGGCGAGCAGCGCGGCCGGCGAGCCGCCGATGGCCTGGCCGGCCTGACGGACCGTCACCTGTTGCAGTTCGGGATCGTGAATCCAGATTTTCTGACCGTCGCCGACGACGAGTTGCGGATAGGGCTTGAGGATTTCCCAGCGCAGCTTGCCCGGTCGCTGGATGGCCAGCGTCCCCGACGACTCCTGCGGCTTGCGGCCGTTGCGGGCGATCACCGCCTGCTCGAAATCGGCCTTGTAGCTGCGCGTGTCGTTGAGAAAACCGCGCAATTGGTCGATGGCACCGGCGTGGGCGAGGATGGGCAGCGCGGCGAAGGCGGCACTGGCGATAAGTTGGCGGATGAGTTTCATGGGCGCAGCTTACGCCGGCACGATGGCCGACGCTGTGTCAGTGTGTAAGTTTTTGTATTGGCCGCCAGGAAATCATTCGGCCGGTTTCTTCATCAGCACTTCGCGACCGCCGCGACCGTCCATGGCCGACACCAGGCCGGCGTTCTCCATGGCTTCGATGAGGCGGGCCGAGCGGTTGTAGCCGATGCGCAGGTGGCGCTGGACCAGCGAGATCGAGGCGCGCTGGTTCTTGAGAACGATGTCGACGGCCTGGTCGTAGAGCGGATCGCTTTCGGCGTCGCCGGCCCCGCCCTCGCCCGCTTCGCCGCCGCCTTCGTCGTCACCGGCAGCACCGTTGAGGATGTCCTCGACGTATTCCGGGGCGCCGGTGGTCTTGAGGTGCTCGACGACGCGATGCACTTCGTCGTCGGAAACGAAAGCGCCGTGAACGCGGGTCGGGTAGCCGGTGCCGGGCGCGAGATAGAGCATGTCACCCTGGCCGAGCAGGGCTTCAGCGCCCATCTGGTCGAGGATGGTGCGCGAGTCGATCTTGCTGGAGACCTGGAAGGACAGCCGGGTCGGGATGTTGGCCTTGATCAGGCCGGTGATCACGTCGACCGACGGGCGCTGCGTCGCCAGCACCAGGTGGATGCCGGCGGCGCGGGCCTTCTGCGCCAGGCGGGCGATCTGTTCCTCGACCTTCTTGCCGACGACCATCATCAGGTCGGCCAGTTCGTCGATGATGACGACGATGTACGGCATGTGCTTGAGCGGTTCCGGAGCTTCCGGCGTCAGCGACAGCGGATTGGGAATGTGCTCGCCGCGCTTCTCGGCGTCCTTGATCTTGGTGTTGAGGCCGGCGATGTTGCGCACGCCCATCGCCGACATCAGCTTGTAGCGCTTTTCCATTTCGGTGACGCACCAGTGCAGCGCGTTGGCCGCCTGCTTCATGTCGGTGACGACCGGCGCCAGCAGGTGCGGGATACCCTCGTAGATGGAGAGTTCGAGCATCTTGGGGTCGACCATGATCAGGCGGACGTTTTCCGGCTCGGACTTGTAGAGCATCGACAGGATCATCGCATTGACGCCGACCGACTTGCCCGAACCGGTGGTGCCGGCGACCAGCAGGTGCGGCGTCTTGGCCAGGTCGGCGACCACCGGCAGGCCGCCGATGTCCTTGCCCAGGCAGACGGTCAGCGGGCTGCTCATGTCGTTGTACGGCTTGCTGGAAATGATCTCTGAGAGCTTCACCGTCTGCCGCTTCGGGTTCGGCAGTTCAAGCGCCATGCACGACTTGCCGGGCACGGTTTCGACGACGCGGATCGAGACCATGGCCAGCGCCCGCGCCAGGTCGCGCGCCAGGTTGACGATCTGGGCGCCCTTGACGCCGACCGCCGGTTCGATTTCGTAGCGGGTGATGACCGGGCCGGGCATCGCCGCCAGCACCTTGACCTGAACGCCGAAGTCGGCGAGTTTGCGTTCGATCAGGCGCGACGTGTATTCCAGCGTTTCCGGGCTGACCGTCTCGGTCGGCGGCGGCGCCGGGTCGAGCAGGTGCAGCGGCGGCAGGGTGCCGCCGATGATCGCCTCGGGGAAGAGCAACGCCTGCTTCTCGCGCTCGACGCGCTTCTCGGCCTTCTTCGAGACCGGCACTTCGACCGGGGCCGGCGGCTCGATGAAGATCGGCTCATGCAGTTCGACGCGCAGCTTCTCTTCCTGAACGACGACTTCGCGCTGCTGCGCGACTTCGCGCCCGATCTTGCGGTCGCGCCAGGCGTCGATGCGGCCGTAGACGAAGAGGACCAGCGCTTCGAGGATCAGACCGAGTTTTTCGAAGGCCCATAGCCAGGACATGCCGGCAAAGGCGCTCCAGGCGGCGGCCATGACAGCCAGCAGGAACAGCGTGGCGCCGGTGAAACCGAGTGTGTCGGCCAGCCAGCGGCTGAGCTCAAGGCCGACCATGCCGCCGGGAGCCAGCGGCAGTTGGGCCTGCAGGGTATGGAAACGCAGCGCTTCGAGCGCGGTGCTGGCGAGCAGCAAGGCCAGGAAACCGGGAATCGCCAGGTAGGGCGACGGCGGCAGTTTCTCGGGATGGCCGTGCAGGCGGCGGAAGCCCCACCACACGGTCATGCCGAGCAGCACCACCCACCACCAGGCGGACAGGCCGAAAACGTAAAGCATCAGGTCGGCCACCCAGGCCCCGGCGCGGCCGGCC
>DKNF01000186.1 GCA_002470165.1 Betaproteobacteria bacterium UBA7395
GCGCCAGTTGCTGGCACCGCTCGGCGAGGTCAAGGCGACGCCGCTGTTCGCGACGCTGAACGCACCGGCCACCGCCGAACTGCACGAACACCTGGCGCGCCGCGCCATCCTCACCCGCCGCTACGAATCGAATCCGCTGCTGCGCGTCGGCCTGCCACCCGACGAGGCCGGCTGGCAGTGTCTGAAGGCAGCCCTTGCCGACTGGAAGCCCGCATGAAAATCCACCTGCTTGCTGTACTGGCAGCCTTCGCCCTGAGCCCGATGGTCCACGCCGAACTGCTGATCAAGGACGATACCGGCCGCGAAGTCAGGCTGGCCAAGCCGGCGCAGCGCATCGTCGCCCTCGCCCCGCACATTGCCGAAACGCTGTTTGCTGCCGGTGCCGGCGACAAGCTGGTCGGCACCGTCGAGTACAGCGACTATCCCCCCGCCGCCAAGCAGGTCAGACGGGTCGGCGGCTATTCGCGCATCGACCTGGAAGCGGTCGTCGCCCTCAAACCGGACCTGGTGCTGGCCTGGGAAAGTGGCAACAACATGGCGCAGGCCGACAAGCTGCGGGCGCTCGGCCTGACCGTTTTCGTTTCCCAGCCCAACCACATGGAAGACATCGCCGGCCAGGTCGAACGCTACGGTCGGCTGGCCGGCACGGAAGCCGTTGCCAATGCCGAGGCGCGGCGTTTCCGCGAACGCATGGCGGCCTTGCGCACGGCCAACGCCGGCAAGCCCAAGGTGCGCACCTTCTACCAGATCTGGAAGGCACCGCTGGTCACCGTCGGCGGCCCGCAGATCATCAGCGACGCGATGCGCATCTGCGGCGGTGAGAACATTTTCGGCCACCTGACGCAGATGGCGCCGCGCGTCGGCATCGAGTCGGTGATCGAGGCCGACCCGGAAGCCATCGTCGCCACCGGCATGGGCGACGCCAAGCCCGAATGGCTGGACGACTGGCATCAGTGGAAGCGCATGACCGCGGTCCAGCGCGGCAACCTTTTCCATATCAATCCCGACATCATGCAGCGGCACACGCCGCGCATCCTCGAGGGCACGGCGAAACTTTGCGACCACCTCGATGTCGCACGCAGCCGTCGCCCCAAGTGAGAACACCATGCCCCGCCTGCCCCAACGCATCGTCTGCCTGACCACCGAAACCGTCGAAGTCCTCTACGCCCTCGGCGAGCAGGACCGCATCGTCGGCATCAGCGGCTACACCGTTCGGCCGCCGCAGGCGCGCAAGGAAAAACCCAAGGTCTTCGCCTTCACCACCGGCGACATCGAGAAGATCCTCGCCGTCAAACCCGACCTGGTGCTGACTTTCTCCGACCTCCAGGCCGACATCGCCCGTGACCTGATCAAGGCCGGCATCGCGGTCTACGCGCTGAACATGCGCAGCGTCGACGACATTCTGGCGATGATAGAAACGGTCGGCCGCCTGGTCGGCGCCGAGGATCGCGCGCAGGCGCTGGTCGCCGGACTGGAAGCGCAGATCGCCCAGGCCCGGGCAATTGCCGAAGCGCGTATCGCCCAGCACGGCCGCCGCCCACGCGTCTATTTCGAGGAATGGGACGATCCGCTGATCAGTGGCCTGCGCTGGGCGTCCGAATTGATCGAGATCGCCGGCGGCGAAGATGTCTTCGCCGAACGCGCACGCTCGCCGTTGTCCCGCGACCGTCGGCCGACCTCGGAGGAAGTGATCGCGACGGCGCCGGAGATCATCATCGGTTCCTGGTGCGGCAAGCATTTCCGCCCCGAACGCGTCGCCGCCCGGCCTGGCTGGGAGGCCGTTCCGGCGGTCAGCCAGGGGCGCATGCACGAGATCAAGTCGGCGATCATCCTGACACCGGGACCGGTTGCCATCAGCGAAGGACTGCCTTTGCTGCTCGATATTCTCTGGCCTGAAGCTGCCTAGGGCAAACGCGTATTGCCCTGGCATGTCGCCAGCCCCTATAGTGACGGGCATGCTGCGGCTCGCACTGACCCTCCTGCTGTTTTTCCTGCTCCATACGAAAGTCTGGGCCGGCGAAATTGCGCTCATCGTGGCCGATGACAGTGCGCCCTACCGCGAGTTCGCGGGCAGCCTGCAAAAAAACCTGCAGGCCGGCTGGAAAATTGCTTACACGGACAACAGCCTCCGGCCGACCGACCGGCATCCGGTCGACCTCATCGTCACCGCCGGTAGCGGCGCCCTGCGTACTGCCCTCGCAGCCAATCCGAAAACACCGATCCTGGCCACCCTGCTGCCCGAATACAGTTACAAGGCCGCACTTGTCGAAGCACGTGCGCCACCGCTGGTTTCGGCAATCTACCTGGACCAGCCGGCCAGACGTCAGGCGCGACTGTTGCGGCTGCTGTTCCCGGAGTTGCGCAGCGTCGGTTTGCTGGTCAGCGACCAGTCGCCCCAGCAGATTGCCCCGTTCCGCTCGGCCATGGTGCTCCAGCGCATGCAGTTGCTCACCGAGCAGGTCAGTAGCGAACAACAAATCCTTCCCGCCCTGGAAAATCTGCTGGCCCGCAGCGAAGTCCTGCTCGCCGTCCCCGATGCACTGATCTACTCGCGCAGCAGCATCCGCCCGCTGCTGATCACCGCCTACCGCTTCCAGCGCCCGGTCATCGGCTTCTCCGCCGCACTGGCCAAGGCCGGGGCGCTCGCCGGACTGTATTCGACCCCGGCCCAGATCGGCCGGCAGGCCGGGGCGCTGATCTCGACCCATGGCAATCGCCTGCCGTCGCCACGACCGCCTGCCGAATATTCGCTGACCATCAACCAGAGCGTCGCCGATGCCTTCGGCCTGCGCCTGCCGGATGAAACCGATCTCTTGCAGAAACTGCTCACCAGCGGGACTGAAGAATGAACAACCTGACATTACGCCAGCGACTACTGATCCTCACGCTGCTGCCCAGCGCCCTGATCACCACGCTGCTCGTGCTCTATTTCTCGATGACCGGCATCAACGCCATCGAAGACCAGTTGCGCGGCAAAGGCCTGGCCACCGTCCGTTACCTCGCGCCGGTCAGCGAGTACGGCATCATTGCCGGGCAGATGGACGGCATTTACGGCCTGGTCCAGGCCGCCATGCAGGAACCCGGCGTCAAGGCCGCCATCATCGTCAACCCGAAGGGGCGTACGCTGGCAGTCAGCGGTCGCGTCTCGCTGCCCGCCGAAATCATCCGCCAGCACCTCGACAAGCCGGCCCTGGTCGCCGAAACCGAAACCTGGATCGCCTTTGGCGCCCCTGTCATCCGCACGCAAAGCGACAGCGACCCGCTGTTCGACATCGCCGGGCTCGACGAGAACCCGCAGGAAACCATCGGTCATGTCTTCATCGAACTCGACAAGCTGGACCTGATCGAGCGTCAGCGTGACCTGATCCTGCAAGGCCTGATCGCCGTCCTAACCGGTCTGGGCTTGATGGGCGCGCTGGCCATTGCCATGGCCGATCAGTTGGCCAAGCCCCTGCAACGTCTGACTGCCGCCGTCAGGCAGATGTCGGCAGGCCATTTCGGCACCCGTATTCCGGCCTCATCGAGCGGCGAACTGCGCATCCTCGAGGATGGCTTCAACGACATGGCCAATCACATCGAGAGCGCCCACCAGTCGATGCAATCGCGCATCGAGGAAGCCACCGCCCAGCTTGTCTTCCAGGCTCGTCACGATGCGCTGACCGGATTGGTCAATCGTCGCGAGTTCGAGCTCCGACTCGACAAGGCGCTGGCCAACGTCCATGCCGGCGGCGACGAATTCAGCGTCCTGTTCATCGACCTCGACCGCTTCAAGGCCGTCAACGATGCCTGCGGCCACCTTGCCGGCGACGAACTCCTGCGCCAGATCGCCCTGCTCTTCCAGGGACGGCTGCGCGAAGAGGACACGCTGGCGCGCCTGGGCGGCGACGAATTCGGCATCATGCTGGCCAATTGCGGCCTGACCAAAGCCCGCCAGGTCGCCCAGGATCTCTGCGCCCTGTCGGCGGAGTACCGCTTCGTCTGGCAGGACCGGATTTTCGCCATCGGCGCCAGCATCGGATTGACCCCGGTCAGCCGCGACGTGCGCGAGGTCCAGGACATCTTCGCGCTCAGCGATGCGGCCTGCCTGCGCGCCAAGGAACTCGGGCGCAACCAGGTTTGCGAAATGGCCCCGGCCACCCAGACCGAACGTCGGCGCGATCGCGGCAACTGGGCCGGACGCCTGGCCAACGCCCTGTCGGAGGGGCGCCTGACGATCGAGGCCATTCCCATCCGGGCCCTGCAGCCAGGCATCCCCGGCGGACCGATGGCCGAACTGAGTGCCCGTCTCAACGAACCCGGCCAAGCACCGATTGCCCTCAGTGCCTTGATCGATGCCGCCGAGCGCTACGACATGTCGAGCAGCTTCGACCAGCATTTCCTGGATACGGCGATCCGCGCCCTGGCGCGCGCCAGCAGGCAGAATCTACCGATGTCCTGCATGATTCCGCTATCCCGCGCCGCCATCAGCACCCCGGAAACCGGCGAGTACATCGCCGCCCGCCTCGCCGAACACGCCATCACCGGCGACGGCCTGTACCTGATGTTCTCCGAGGATGTCAGCACTCACCAGACCAGCCAGTTGATCGAATTTTCCCGTCGCATGCGCGAACTGGGTTGCCAGATTGTCCTGACCGAATTCGGCGGCGCGATTTCCTCATTCACGCAACTGCGCACCGTGGCCCCCAGCCACGTTCGCCTGAGCCAGAGCCTGACCCGCGACATCGGCGACGGCATGACCTCGACCGCGCTGCTGCGGGCCATCCTCGAAATCACCGGCGAGCAGCAGATCTACCCGATTGCCGAGGCAGTCGACGACACGCCCTTGCTGGAACATCTGCATCGACTGGGAATCGCCTACGCCCACGGCAAGGCCATCGCCCCGCGCGAACCTTTCGACGCCTGGTTCGAAGGCGTGGTGATGCGCGGTAGCAGGGGCTGACACCGCGTCAGCGCATCAAAAATCGAGACGCAACGAGACCCAGTGGCGTCGATCAACGAAACGGCCATTCGGCCTTCTGGAACTGTGCTTGCGCTGTTCTGCATGACTCCCGTCCAGTGACTGGACGGTGTAAGCCAGCTCCCCTTTCTGTCCGCCGAACCTGAAGTTGTAGCCCAAACGCGCGTCTGTGCGCCGATAGCCCTCGGATTCCGTGTTGCGGGTCCATTTGATGGCATCGACCCAGTATTTCATCAGTGAGAAGTCCAGTCCGCCCGGCAGTTTCTGCATCCACATCAACGACGTCGAACGCCGCGGCGCAGAGGATTCGGCCAACCGTTGATAGACCTCGTACTCCGGCTCCAGCACGCCAGTGGCCCCGACGGTCATCCCCGCAAAATGACTGCCGGGCGTGGCGGCAAGCGTCCAGCCATTCCCCGACAGACGGCTATTCACCTTGATGCTGGCGTGATTCAGCAGCAAGCGCGTGCCGTCGAGCGGCTGCCATTTCCACTGAAATTCATAACCTTGGATACGCAAGTCCTGAATAGACTGCTCTGAGTCCGCGGCCCCCGCGGCCGTTCGCACCGCCATCAGACGGTCCGTGATGACCTCTTGAAAATGCCGCACGTCCAGACTCATCCGCCAATCCTGCCAGTTGCCGAGATACGCGATCTCCCAGCTGTCCAGACGCTCTGCCGGCAAATGGGGATTGCCCGCCAGTTCAGGACTTCCGTCCGCTGCCAGATGATTGGCACGATAAGCGAGGATACTCGCCGTCCGCCAGGACTGGGTGTAACCGAAACGTACGGTATTTTGCGGGTTCAGGTGAAATGCCACGCTGGCACGCGGCGACAGGTGGTTGCCCGCCAGGGTATCGTATTCGCTGGAAGTGCCCAGATTGGCCGTCAACCAGACGACCGGCTTCCACTCCCCATTGGCAAAGGCTCGCCACACCTGGCGCGATTCCTTACCCCGGCCCCGCATCATGGTCTCGGAAGCCATCGCATCGTATCGCCAGCTCACCCCCCAGACCATACGGTCGGCATCGGGACAAAATTGTGGGTAGCCTCGATTTCATGTCGCCGGCCCCAATCGCCGGCCTCGTTCACATCGGGATAGGGCTCCGCGCCACATCTTGCCGGATCGATGCGATAAGCATTGTCGCCTCGATCCTCGCTGAAGGTGTAACGCAACGAAAAGTCGGCGGTTCCGGAAAGCGAGCGCAACCAGCGCCCCTGCAGCCATGTCGACGACTCATCACGATTGCGCAGCGGGTCATCGCAGGGGTCGGACAAACGCGTCACCCGATCCAGCGAACCGGACAGGAAACGCCCCTGCACCTGGCCCAGCGCAAGCTCCAGGTTGTCCCGTGAATTGAGGGCGTAACCGAGGCGTGCCTCGAAGCGCCGGTTGAGGTAACTGTCCTCCCAGTCATAACTTCCATCGAGTCCATCATCACGGGCCTGCTGGTAGGTCAGCCGGAAATTCCCATCGTCACCAAGCTTGCCACCGCCGCGCACTGTGTAATCCCTGACCCCCTGGCTACCGCGACCGGCGGAAACCGAAACGCCCCGCACCAACGAAGGATCGATCGTGATGATATTGACCACGCCAAGAAAAGCATTCGTGCCATAGGACACGCTGTTACTGCCGCGGACCACCTCGATCCGTTCAATATCCTCAAGCGCTACGGGTATCAGCGCCCAGTTGACCCCGCCACGGAACAGCGGCGAATGCAGCGATCGTCCATCAATCAGCACCTGCGCCCGAGGAGAAAAATCGTTGTCGTCGGTAATCCCGTGATAATTGACCCGGGCAGGGACGTCACTGTGCGCGAAAGTCTGGAAGCCCGGAACCAGTCGAAAAATATCGTTCAACGAACGGGCGCCGGAAGCGCGGATCATTTCCCGGTCAACCACCGTCACCGACGCCGGTGCGTCATCCAGTCGTTGAGGAAGGCGACTGACCGAGGCGACCACGGGGAGATCGGCGAAGAACAGTTCGTCGTCGGCGATTGCCGAGGACAAGAGCACAAGCAGGAGAAGCGGGGTGAAATGAGGCGATTTCATCAGCGCGATTCTACGCAGTCACGCTACCCGGCCGCACCTGGGCCATTTTCCAGGCCTCGGCGAAACACGCCGATTGCTCACCAATGTTTGCGCCATGCCGTTCCGTCGCCACCACGCACAAGGCCAGTCCGGCCTGTTCGACCTGGGTGACACCGGCCAGGTCGATTTCGTCTATGCCGACGCGCGTCAGCGCATGCATGAAATCGTTGCGCAAGGAGCCGTTGAGACCGCCGGCAATGCGCATGACCTTGCGTCCGCCGACTTCGTGCACCGACAGTATGGAGGCCTTACCTGAGGCCAGCGCACCGCGGATGGCATCCTCGATCACCACCTGGTTGATCAGGCCGGCCTGGAAACGGGCACCATAAAGGTCGCCGAGACGGCTGACCACGGTCACCGAGACATCCATCACCGGCGAACCGAACAGCGAGAACTCACAACCGGCGGATTGTCCGATCTCGAGCGGGATGTCGCAGTGCATCATCAGGCCGGACATCGACAGGTTTTCGATGCAACCTTCCCCGATCTTGCCGCCGAAACCCACCTTGACCCTGGGCTGAACCCCGAAACGGATGCGTTGATGTCGTCGCTGTTCGAGCATGCCAGCCCCTTGCTATTGTTCGTTTGACTAGCCCGAATAGTACCAAAGTCCCATTTACATTCGCAGGCCGATGGCACGAATTGACTTTTCGACGACCGCTGGGTATCTTCAAGGCCGTCGGAAACCTCCGGCGGCGCCGATTTATCTCAGATTGCGGGCGCCTTAGAAATGCCGCTAAAGCGGGGACCCCAGTTCGCGTTTTGGCCAACTGGGTTTTTTGTTTCTGGAATCATCATGCCGGGTATTGGCGTCGTCGAATCACAGCGCATCCACTTCAGCGAACCGCTCCATCTGCGTAGCGGCGGCATCCTGCCGGCCTACGACCTGGCCGTCGAAACCTACGGTACGCTCAACGCCGCCCGCTCCAACGCCATCCTGGTCTGCCATGCACTGTCCGGCCACCATCATCTGGCCGGACATTACGCCGATGCGCCGGACAATATCGGCTGGTGGGACAACATCATCGGCCCGGGGCGGCCGCTCGACACCGACAAATTCTTCATCGTCGGCCTGAACAATCCCGGCGGCTGCCACGGTTCGACCGGCCCGTCGTCGATCAACCCGGCCACCGGCAAGCCCTGGGGTGCCGATTTCCCGATCATTGCCGTCAGCGACTGGGTCAACGCCCAGGCCCGCCTGGCCGACAAATTCGGCATCGACAGCTGGGCCGCCGTCATGGGCGGCAGCCTGGGCGGCATGCAGGCGCTGCGCTGGAGCATTTCCTACCCGGAACGGGTGCGCAACGCGCTGATCATCGCTTCCGCACCCAAACTCACGGCGCAGAACATCGCCTTCAACGACGTCGCCCGCCAGGCCATCCTGACCGACCCCGATTTCCACGGCGGCCATTACTACGAACACGGCACGCGCCCCGTCCGCGGCCTGCGCCTGGCCCGCATGCTCGGCCACATCACCTACCTGTCCGACGACCAGATGGGCGAGAAATTCGGCCGCGAGCTGCGCAACGGCTCGTTTGCCTTCGACTACGACGTCGAGTTCGAGGTCGAATCCTACCTGCGCTATCAGGGAGACAAGTTCGCCGGCTATTTCGACGCCAACACCTACCTGCTGATGACCAAGGCGCTCGATTACTTCGACCCGGCCCGGCTTGACGACGGCGATCTGGTCAGGACGATGGCCCGCACGCATCCGGACACCAATTTCTTCGTCGCCTCGTTCACCACCGACTGGCGCTTCTCGCCGGCGCGCTCCCGGGAAATCGTCGCGGCGCTGCTGGCCAACGGGCGCAAGGTTTCCTACGCCGAGATCGACCTCAACTTCGGCCACGACTCCTTCCTGATGGAAGACCCGCATTACCACGGCCTGGTTGCCGCCTTCCTGGGGAACATCGCCTTATGACCAATACGCTGGGACGCCCCGATTTCGACGTCATCGCCGGCTGGGTCGAGCCGGGACATCGCGTGCTCGACCTCGGCTGCGGCGACGGCGCATTGCTCAAGCGCCTGATCGAGACCCGCAACGTCAAGGGCTGGGGCGTCGATATCGAGGACGCCAACGTGCTCGCCGCCATGCGCAACGGCATCAACGTGATCCAGAGCAACCTGGAAAAGGGGCTCGCCGACTTCGCCGACGATGCTTTCGACCATGTCGTGCTGTCGCGCACGCTGCAGACGGTGCGCCACACCGAGCACATCCTGCGTGAAATGCTGCGCGTCGGCCGCGAAGCGGTCGTGTCCTTCCCCAATTTCGCCTACTGGCAAAATCTGCGCTCGGTGCTCGACGGCCGCATGCCGGTGTCGGAAGACCTGCCCTACCAGTGGTACGACTCGCCCAACGTCCGCTTCTTCACCCTGCTCGATTTCGAAGCGCTGTGCGCGCAAATGGGACTGACCATCGTCGAACGCCGCGTGCTCGACGAAGCCGGCGAAATCGTCCAGGCCGAGTCGCCGCGCGACCTGAATTTCCTCGGCAGCCTGGCCGTCTACCGCCTGACCCGTCCGCGCTGATGCCCGCCTGGCTGAACGCGATGTGGAACCGCCGGATGCTGATCTGCATCTTCACCGGCTTTGCTTCCGGCCTGCCACTGTACCTGCTGCTCAATCTGGTGCCGGCCTGGCTGAAGACCGAGGGCTTGTCGCTACGCGCCATCGGCGCCTTCGCGCTGATCCAGTTTCCCTACACCTGGAAATTCCTGTGGGCGCCGCTGCTCGACCGCTACGGCATCCTGCCCTGGCTCGGCCGTCGGCGCAGCTGGATGTTCGTCTCGCAGATCGGCCTGGTCGCCGCCATCGGCTGGCTCGGCCAGTTGTCGCCAGTCGATCACCTGTCGCTGGTCGTCGGCCTGACCGCCCTGCTCGCCTTCCTGTCGGCCACTCAGGACATCGCCCTCGACGCCTTCCGCCGTGAAATCCTGCCCGACCATGAACTCGGCCTGGGCAACGCCATTCACGTCAACGCCTACCGGATCGCCGGTCTGATACCAGGCTCCCTGTCGCTGATCCTGGCCGATCATCTGCCGTGGAACCAGGTCTTCGTAATCACCGCTGCCTTCATGATTCCCGGCCTGGCAATGACCTTACTGGTGAAGGAGCCGCTGGCCGCCACCGGGACCCCGCGTACGCTGCGCGATGCCGTGGTCGAACCCTTCCGCGAATTCTTCGGCCGCCACGGCGTGCAATCGGCGCTGCTGGTCCTTGCCTTCCTGTTCTTCTACAAGCTCGGCGACTCACTGTGCACCGCGCTGGCCACCCCGTTCTACCTGGACATGGGCTACAGCAAGACGGAGATCGGCATCATCGCGAAGAATGCCGGCCTGTGGCCGATGGTCATCGGCGGCATCCTCGGCGGCATCTGGATGCTCAAGCTGGGCATCAACCGGGCGCTATGGCTCTTTGGCGTCGCCCAGATCGTCACCATCCTCGGCTTCGTCTGGATGGCCTGGATCGGCCCCGGAGAATCGACGCCGCTGCGTCTGGCGACCCTGGCCATCGTCATCGCGGGCGAAGCCGTCGGCGCCGGACTGGGTACCACGGCCTTCGTCGCCTTCATGGCGCGGACCACGCACCCTGCTTACACGGCCACGCAACTGGCGCTATTCACCAGCCTGATGGCGGTGCCGCGCACCTTCATCAACGCCACCGCCGGCTGGCTGGTCGAGGCCATGGGCTGGACGCAGTTCTTCTGGCTGTGCTTTTTCCTCGCCGTACCTGGCATGCTGCTGCTGCTCAAGGTGGCACCGTGGCGGGAGAATGGCGAACGGACTAGTCCTGTCGCCTGAGACGGCGGCGGTCCAGCCACCAGGCATAGGCCGGCAGGATCAATACCGAGCCGGGCAGCAAGAGGACGATCAGATAGGGCGACAGATGCGCGATCCGGCGTAGGTGGATCAGCAGTTCGCGACGCTCTTCGGCAGTCCACTGCCCGCCGTTGCGGGCCTTCATCAGCAGCGGCATCATGCCGCGCGTGGCCATCACTTCGCCGAGCACCCGCTGCACTTCGCGCCGCTGCGACGACAGCAACTGCCGCCACCAGCCGGGCAGGGGCAGAACCAGGCGATCCATGCTAGAGGCGGGAAAGCGTGTTGCGCATCGCCCGCCAGCCACGCCAGACGAAGAAGCCGCGCTGGGCCCAGCGCAAGGCCCGGCGGGGCCGGACAACCACGGCACCGGCAACGGCAGCACCGACGGCCAGCGGATGTTGCTTGAGCCAGTCGACGCCGCGCAACACGGCATCGCCGGCAGAAAACACGCCGCTCAGCGCGTCGGCTTCACGCGCCAGCTTCTGCCGCTGCGCGGCGATGCGAGCGCCAAGAGCGCCCCGCCTGGCGGCAAGTTCAAGTCGTTTTTCGTTCATTCGCGCGTACTGCCGCGCAATTCCGCAATGTCGGCGTCCAGCTCCGCCAGGCTGCTGCGGAACAGCCGGCTCGGCGCCTTTGCCTGCTGCCGCAACGACAGCACCAGCACGGCGGCACCGACGAAGAACAGGGCGGCGAACAGCCCGAAAACCAGCACCCGCTGCTCCCAGAAGGCCAGCGCCAGGCTGAACACGGCCATGATGACACCCAGCGCGATCAGGAATGCCGCGCCGATGGCCTTGGCCCACATCGCGATCAGGCGATATTTCTCCTCCTCGATCTCGACGGCGAGCAATTCCGCCCGCGTCCTGCCAATCGACAGGAGCGTGGCGAGAATGTTCTTCAGCGCGGCGAAGAGCCCCGGACGCCCGGCGTCTTCGGGCGGCAACTGGGTGCTCATCCGCTTAGCGGCGACCGATCAGCACACCCAGGGCAAGACCGACGATGGCAGCAACGCCAACGGCCTTCCACGGTTCGTCATGGACGAAGTCGTCGGTGGCACGGGCGGCAGCCTTGGTCTTGTCGATGACGACATGTTCGAGATCGATGATGCGCTCCTTGGCGTCGCGCAGTCGAACCGACAGGCGCTCGCGCAGTTCGCCGACCTTCTCCCCGGCAACGCCGGTGGTGGCACGCAAAAGCTCCTCGGTATCGGCAATCACGACCTTCAGGTCGGAAACCAGCTTGTCCTTGTTGGCGGCAGTCATTTGTTCTGACATTTTGTAACCTCGTCTGCGAGCGGTTGTTCAGGGATTACAGGTTAGCCCTTCCAGCGGCGTAAATCAATTCGCATTGGTGGCCAGAAGATAGTCGTAGTCGATGATCAAGGGCGCGTGATCGGAGAAGCGGCTGTCCTTGTAGATTGACGCCTGCCTGGCCGTCGCTGCCACACCGGGGGTGGCGATCTGGTAATCGATGCGCCAACCGACATTGTTCGCCCAGGCCTGACCGCGATTGCTCCACCAGGTGTAGGCCTCGCCGGTCGCCTGCGGATGAAGCTGGCGATAGACATCGACCCAGCCCAGTTCATCGAACACCCGGGTCATCCAGGCACGCTCCTCAGGCAGGAAACCCGAATTCTTCTGGTTCGACTTCCAGTTCTTAAGATCGATTTCCTTGTGTGCGATGTTCCAGTCGCCACACAGCACGATTTCCCGACCTTCGGCACGCAACGCCTGCATCCGGGGCAGGAAGACATCGAGAAAGCGGAACTTGGCTTCCTGCCGCTCCGGCGACGACGAACCGGACGGCAGGTAAAGCGAGATCACCGACAGATTGCCGAAATCGACGCGCAGATAGCGGCCTTCGGCATCGAACTCACCACCATCGAACCCCTCGGTCACGACTGCCGGCGCCATCCGACTCCAGACGCCGACGCCGCTGTAACCTTTTTTCTCGGCATAGTGATAGGCGGCGTGCATGCCATCGGGGGCGCGCATCTCGGCATTCAGGTCGGCTGCCTGGGCTTTCAGTTCCTGCAGACAGACGATGTCGGCCTGCTGTTGTTGCAGCCAGGGCAGCAGATTTTTGCTCCAGGCCGAGCGGATGCCATTGAGGTTCAGTGAGATGATGCGTAACATTGCGCGAATATCAGTCGTTTTCCAGACAAGAACTGGGGATTTATGGATTTTCGTCAGGATTTCATCGAGTTCGCCCTGAAATGCGAGGTGTTGCGTTTCGGCGAATTCAAGACCAAGGCCGGGCGGCTGTCGCCCTACTTCTTCAACGCCGGCCTGTTCAACGATGGCGCGTCCCTCGGGCGTCTCGCCGGATTCTACGCGAAAGCGGCGAAGGCCGGCAGCGTCCAGTTCGACATGCTGTTTGGCCCGGCCTACAAGGGCATTCCGCTGGTCGCCGCGATCGCCATCGCCCTGGCCGCTGAAGGCAGCAACTATCCTTTCGCCTTCAACCGCAAGGAAGCCAAGGATCACGGCGAAGGCGGCACCATCGTCGGCGCCCCGCTGAGCGGCCGCGTGCTGATCGTCGACGACGTGATTTCGGCCGGCACTTCGGTGCGCGAGTCGGTCGAACTGATCCGTGCCGCCGGCGCCACGCCGGCCGGCGTCCTGATTGCCCTCGACCGCCAGGAGCGCGGCCAGGGCGAGCTGTCCGCCGTTCAGGAAGTCCAGCGCGACTACGGCATTCCCGTGATCGCCGTCGCCGGACTGCGCGACCTGATGACCTACCTTGAACACCACGCCGAGTTCGCCGGGCATCGCGACGCCGTCGCCGCCTACCGCGAACGATACGGGGTCGATGTCTAGGGCCGTCGCCACACTCGTGTTGAGTCTGCTGACCGCCCCAGCATGGGCGGCGGCGGGAGAACTTTTCTGTTGCACCGACCCCGCCAGCGGTCGCCGCATCTGCGCCGACATGCTGCCGCAACAATGTCGCGGCCTGGCCTACCGGGTCTTCGACCGGGCCGGCAACCCGATCCGCAACGTGGCCGCACCGCTGACACCGGAGCAGAAGGCAGCCGCCGCTGCCGAAGCGCAGCGCAAGAAAGAGGAAGAAGAAAAGCGCCTCGAACAACGCCGCATCGACCAGGCCCTGCTAACCACCTATGCCACGGCCGAGGACATCGACCTGGCCCAGCGCAAGGCCGAAGGCGATGTGCAACTGACCATCCAGAATGCCACGGCCAAGATCACCGAGTTGCAGAAAGCGCAACGCAAGCTTGCCGAAGAAGCCGAGTTCTACAAACGCAAGGCGATGCCGCCCGAACTCGATACCAAGCTGCGCACCGTCGGCCACGAAATCCGGCTGCAACAGGAATTGATCCAGCTCAAGCGTAAGGAGCTGGAAGCCGTCCGCACCAAGTACGACAACGACCGCCAGCGCTACTTCCAGCTGACCGGGCGCTCAAGCGCCCAGCCCGTCGAACCTTAAGCCTCCAGCTTCTTCTTCAGCAGTTCGTTGACCTGCTGCGGATTGGCCTTACCCTTCGCGGCCTTCATCACCTGACCGACCAGCGCGTTGAACGCCTTTTCCTTGCCGGCGCGATATTCGGCGACATTGGCCGCATTAGCCGCGAGCACCTCGTCAACCAACGCTTCGATGGCACCGCTGTCGGTAATCTGCTTCAGGCCCTGCTTGTCGATGACCTCGTCGGCACTCGCGCCCTCGCCATTCCACAGCGCTTCGAAAACCTTCTTGGCGATGTTGTTGGAGATGGTGTTGTCGGCGATGCGCGCCACCAGGCCGCCGAGTTGCTGCGGGGAGACCGGTGACTGGGCAATCTCCAGGCCGTCCTTGTTCAGGCGGGCAGCAAGATCGACCATGACCCAGTTGGCACAGGGCTTGGCCGCGCCCTGCCCGGCAACACCTACGGTCGCCTCGTAGAAATCGGCGATTTCCTGGCTGGCGGTCAGCGTCGTCGCATCGTAGGCGGACAAGCCGAACTGGTCCATGAAACGCTGACGCTTCTGCACCGGCAGTTCGGGCAATTCACCCTTGACCCGCGCGATCCAGTCATCGGTGATGGCCAGCGGCAGCAGATCCGGGTCGGGGAAATAACGGTAGTCGTGTGCGTCTTCCTTGGTCCGCATGGTGCGCGTCTCACCGCTGTCCGGATCGAACAACACGGTTGCCTGCTGGATGGCGCGGCCTTCCTCGATCTCGTTGATCTGCCACTGGACTTCGTAGTCGATGGCCTCCTTGAGGAAACGGAAGGAGTTCAGGTTCTTGATCTCGCGGCGGGTACCGAAGGGCGCACCGGGACGACGCACGGAAACGTTGGCGTCGCAGCGGAACGAACCCTCCTGCATGTTGCCGTCGCAGATGCCGATCCAGCGCACCAGCGCGTGCAGGGCACGGGCGTAGGCGACGGCCTCGTCGGACGAGCGCATGTCGGGCTCGGTGACGATTTCGAGCAGCGGCGTGCCGGCACGATTGAGGTCGATGCCTGACTTGCCGTGGAAATCCTCGTGCAGCGATTTGCCGGCATCTTCTTCAAGATGGGCGCGGGTCAGGTTGACCGTCTTTTCGTAAGCCTTGTCGCCGCTGCCAACCTGGACGGTAATCGCGCCACCCTGCACCACCGGCAGTTCGAACTGGCTGATCTGGTAGCCCTTGGGCAGGTCGGGGTAGAAGTAATTCTTGCGCGCAAACACCGACTTCGGCGCAACGTGGGCGCCGATGGCCAGGCCGAAGCGGATCGCACATTCGACGGCCTGACGGTTGAGCACCGGCAGCACGC
>DKNF01000159.1 GCA_002470165.1 Betaproteobacteria bacterium UBA7395
AGTGGTTCATGCAGGCGCCGCAACGGATGCACTGCAGCGTCTTCCTCAACTGCTCGTCGGCGTAGGCCTGGCTGCGACCGTTGTCGAGCAGCACCAGATGCACTTCCTCGGGGCCGTCCTTCTCGCCGGGTTTGCGCGGCGAGGAAATCATGTTGAAGTAGGTCGAGATGTTCTGACCGGTCGCCGAGCGTGTCAGCAGCGACAGCAGCGGCGGAACGTGTTCGAGCTTCTCGACGATCTTCTCGATGCCGGTGATGGCGATGTGCACGGCCGGCGCGGTGGTGCACATGCGACCGTTGCCTTCGTTCTCGACCAGACACAGCGTGCCGGTTTCGGCGACGGCGAAATTGACGCCGGAGAGGCCGATTTCGGCTTCCTGGAATTTCCGGCGCAGGACGTTGCGGCCGATCTGGATCAGCGCGTCGACGTTGTCGGTGTAATCGACGCCGGGCACCTTTTCATGGAACAGGCGGGCGATTTCCTCCTTGGTCTTGTGGATCGCCGGCATGATGATGTGCGACGGCTTTTCGTTGGCGAGCTGGACGATGTACTCGCCCATGTCCGATTCCAGCGCTTCGATGCCGGCCGCTTCGGCGGCGTGGTTGAGTTCGATTTCCTCGCTGACCATGGACTTGCCCTTGACCATCTTGGTCGCGCCGTGGCCCTGGATGATGCCTAGGATGATCGCGTTGGCCTCGTCCGGCGTCTCCGCCCAATGCACCTTGATGCCGTTGCGGGTCAGGTTGGCTTCGAGGCGTTCGAGCAGGTCGGGCAACTTGGCCAGGTTGTACTGGCGGATCGCTTCGCCGAGGTTGCGCAGGCTTTCCAGTTCCTCGGGGTCGGGGAACTGGGCGGCGCGCTTGCTCATCAGGAAGTCCATCGCGCCACGGAAGCTCTGGCGCAGGAAGGGATTGTCGACGACCGCCTTGGAACGGGCGCGGAAGCCTTCGGCCGGCTTGAAGTGCAAAGTGTGCTCGCTCATGCTTCCTCTCCCAGCAGCAGGACGATCAGTTCCTTCGGGCCGTGCGCGCCGTAGGCCAGCGTCTGCTGGATGTCGGCGGTTTTCGACGGGCCGGAGATGAGCAGCGAATTGGTCGGCAGGCCGTTGTGCCAGGCTTCGGCAGTCATCGCCTCGAAGAAGGTGTTGTAGATCTTCGTTGCGTCGAGCAGCACGATGTGTACCGGCGGCACCAGCGACATCAGCCGCGGTTCTTTCTCGTTCGGCCACAGGATCAGCGTGCCGGTTTCGGCGATGGCGGCGCGGGCAGCGGTCAGGCTGGCCGGCGTGGCGTTGAACATTTCCGATTTCCAGGCTTCGATGGCCATGTCGTAGACGCTGCATTCGATGCCGCGCGGCGGCAGTTCGTCGAGCGCGGTGTCGCCATGCGCCGTGCCTTCGGCGACCAGCAAGCGGTCGATGCCACGCGCCTTGAGCGCCTGGTGCAGGGTGTCGGCCCAGTTGTCGCGGCTGACCGCATGCACTTCGGCATGGGCGAGTTCGATGAAGTGGCGGAAACGACTGGCCTTGTCGGCCGGGGTTTCGCTGCTGCGATGCGTGGCGTACCAGCTGCCGACGTCGGGCAGGGCGGGGGGCTGTTGGGGCGCGCTGCGGTTCAGGCGGGCCAGGATGCGGTCGCGGGCGCTCATTTGGCACCTCCGGTACGGCGCAGCAGGAAAGTGGCGATATGTTCGCCGGGCAGGCTGGGCGGACGGCCTTCCTGGGCGTCCTTCCAGGCAGCGTGGCCGAGGATGTTCATCAGGCAGCCGCAGTCGGCGCTGACCACGCGCTCGGCGCCGGTGGCCTTGAGCGACTTGACCTTGTCTTCGACCATGGCGCCGGAAATTTCCGGCTGCTTGACCGAGAAGGTGCCGCCGAAACCGCAGCACTCGGATTCGTGATCCTGCTGGGCGACGGTGACGTGTGCCAGACCGCCGAGCAATTGACGACCGCTGACATGGACGCCCATCTCGCGGCGCGCCGAGCAGGACGTGTGGAGAACGACGGTGCAGTCGCTGCCGCAGTCCTTGGGTTTGAAATCGAGGACGTCGACGAGGAAACGGGTGAATTCCCAGACACGGGCCGACAGCTTTTCGGCCTGAACCTTGCGCACCGGGTCGGCGGCGAACAGCGTCGGGTAGTGGTGCTTCATCATGCCGGCGCAGGAGCCGGAGGGAACGACGATCGGCCAGTCTTCCGGGAACAGCGTCAGTTGATGTGCCGCGACCTGGCGTGCCTCGTCATGGAAACCGCTGGTGTAGGCCGGCTGGCCGCAGCAGGTCTGGTCTTCCGGGAAGTGCACACGGATGCCTTCGCGTTCGAGCAGGGTGATCGCATCCATGCCGGCGTCCGGGTAGAACTGGTCGACGACGCAGGTGGCGAAGAAATACACATCGGCCGGCTTGCCCGGCGGGGTTTGGGCGATTGTCATCCTCTCTCCGTTTTGTTTGATTGGTTCAATGGTAAGACCAATAATTCCTGAGGCAGAAATTTAAGGTAAATCCGTGACTTGGTCAATGCCACTAGGGAAATCCCCATGCTTGCACTTTTGCAGATCGCTGGCTAGAATGTGGCGGTCTTACCAATCAAGGTGGTCTTACCAATGCCGAACAAGGTGCAGGTTCCGCGGATTTCCGATGCCGTCGCTTCGACGCTGGAGCGGCGCATCCTCGAAGGTTCGTTGAAGCCGGGCGACCGCCTGCCGGCCGAGCGCGAATTGGCGCTTGAACTCGGCGTGTCGCGGCCGAGCCTGCGCGAGGCGATCCAGAAGCTGGCATCGAAAGGCATGTTGCAGAGCCGCCAGGGCGGCGGCACCTATGTGACGGCCGCACTGGAGAAGAGTTTCTTCGACCCCTGGCAGGAGATGATGGGTTCCTACCCGAACCTGCGCGAGGACATGCTCGAATTCCGCCGCATGATCGAAGGCCAGGCCGCCGAATGGGCCGCCGAGCGCGCCACCGACGCCGATCTGCTGCGTCTCGACCAGGCTTATGCGGCGCTGCAGGCCTCGTTCAACAATGACGACACCGAAAAACGCTCGGCCGCCGACATCGCCTTTCATCAGGCCATCGGCGACGCCTCGCACAATGTCCTGATCGGTCACCTGTCGGCGGCGCTGCTGCGCCTGATGCACGACAACATCCGTCTCAACCTCGGCGAGCTGAAGAGCGTGCCGGCCGCCGGCAAGCTCCTGATGAGCCAGCACACCGCGATCCACACCGCCATCGTCGACAAGAAACCGCAGGCCGCGCGCGCCGCCGCCGAGACGCACATCGACTTCGTCCGCGAGACGCTGGCGCAGACGCTGCGCTCGGTCGCCCGCCGCGAAACCGCCGAGCGCCGCCTGAACACCGATTTCCTGAACTCCTGATTTTCCAATCTTCAATTCCCACCGAAAGGACCCACTGATGGAAGCCCTTGTCATCCCCTTCGAAAAACTGCGCATGACCGACGTCGACCAGGTCGGCGGCAAGAACTCGTCGCTTGGCGAAATGATCTCGCAACTCGCCGACACCGGCGTCCGCGTCCCCGGCGGCTTCGCCACGACGGCGCACGCCTACCGCGAGTTCCTGGCCCAGTCCGGCCTCGACAAGAAGATCAACGACACGCTCGATACGCTCGATGTCGATGACGTCAACGCCCTGGTCAAGACCGGCGCCGAAATTCGCCAGTGGATCCTCGACACGCCGTTCCCGATGGACCTGACCATCGCCATCACCGAGCAGTACCAGCGCCTGGTCGCCGAATCCAACGCCGACATGTCCTTCGCCGTGCGCTCCTCGGCCACCGCCGAAGACCTGCCGGATGCCTCCTTTGCCGGTCAGCAGGAAACCTTCCTGAACATCGTCGGCCTGGAAAACATCATGCACGCGATCAAGGAAGTCTTCGCGTCGCTGTACAACGACCGCGCCATCTCCTACCGCGTGCACAAGGGCTTCGTGCACGCCGACGTCGCGCTGTCGGCCGGCATCCAGCGCATGGTCCGTTCGGACAAGGGCGCTGCCGGCGTGATGTTCACGCTCGACACCGAATCCGGTTTCCGCGATGCCGTCTTCGTCACCTCCAGCTACGGCCTGGGCGAAACGGTGGTGCAGGGCGCCGTCAATCCGGACGAGTTCTACGTGCACAAGCCGATGCTGGAGCAGGGCAAGAAGGCCGTGATCCGTCGCAACCTCGGCTCGAAGATGATCAAGATGACCTTCGCCGCCGAGAAGGTCGCCGGCAAGTCGACGATCACCGAAGAAGTCGAAGAAAGCCTGCGCCACCAGTTCTCGATCAACGACGAAGAAGTCATGGAACTGGCCCGCTACGCCCAGATCATCGAAAAGCACTACGGTCGTCCGATGGACATCGAGTGGGGCAAGGACGGCGTCGATGGCAAGCTGTACATCCTCCAGGCCCGCCCGGAAACCGTGCAGTCGCAGGCCGCCGCCGGCAAGCAGGAAAAATTCAAGCTGAAGTCCTTCTCCAAGGTGCTCGCCTCCGGTCGCGCCATCGGCCAGAAGATCGGCGTCGGCCCGGTGCGTATCGTCAAGGACCCGAAGGAGATGGACCAGGTCAAGCCGGGTGACGTGCTCGTCGCCGACATGACCGACCCGAACTGGGAACCGGTAATGAAGCGTGCTTCGGCCATCGTCACCAACCGTGGCGGCCGTACCTGCCACGCCGCGATCATCGCCCGCGAACTGGGCATCCCGGCCATCGTCGGCTGCGGCGACGCGACCGAAACGCTCAACGAAGGCGACACCGTGACGGTGAGCTGTACCGAAGGCGACACCGGCCACGTTTATCGCGGTCGCCTCGACTTCGAAGTCACCACCCGCGACATCTCGGCCATGCCGGACGTCCCGGTCAAGGTCATGATGAACGTCGGCAACCCGGAACTGGCCTTCGAATTCGCCCAGCTGCCGAACGCCGGTGTCGGTCTGGCTCGCGTCGAGTTCATCATCAACAACGTGATCGGCATCCACCCCAAGGCCATCCTCGATGTCGAGCGTCTGCCGGCTTCGAAGCGCGACGAGATCAAGCGCCGCGCCCGTGGCTACGCCAGCCCGAAGGACTTCTTCGTCGAGAAGCTGGTCGAGGGCGTGTCCACCATCGCCGCCGCTTTCTGGCCGAACCCGGTGATCGTCCGCCTCTCCGACTTCAAGTCCAACGAATACCGCAAGCTGCTCGGCGGCGAACTGTACGAGCCGGAAGAAGAAAACCCGATGCTCGGCTTCCGCGGCGCCTCGCGCTACATCGCGCAGTCCTTCCGCGACTGCTTCGAGATGGAATGCCGCGCCATGAAGCGCGTGCGTGAAGAGATGGGCCTGACCAACGTCCAGTTGATGGTCCCGTTCGTGCGCACCGTCGGCGAAGGCCAGGCGGTGGTCGACCTGCTCGCCGAACACGGCCTGAAGCAGGGCGAGAACGAACTGAAGTTGATCATGATGTGTGAAATCCCGTCGAACGCGCTGCTCGCCGACGATTTCCTGAAGATCTTCGACGGCTTCTCGATCGGCTCCAACGACCTGACCCAGCTCAGCCTCGGCCTCGACCGCGACTCCGGTCTGGTCGCCAATCTCTTCGACGAGCGCGATCCGGCCGTCAAGATGCTGCTGGCGATGGCCATCTCCGCTGCCAACAAGGCCGGCAAGTACATCGGTATCTGCGGCCAGGGCCCGTCGGACCACCCGGACCTCGCCGAGTGGCTGATGGATCAGGGCATCAGCTCGATCTCGCTGAACCCGGACACCGTCGTCGATACCTGGACGCGCCTGGCGACGCACAAGAAGGGCTGATCCTTGCGATCAAACGTGGTGTAAAAACCAGAAAGGCCGGGAGCGATCCCGGCCTTTTTTCTTATTCTCTATCTTTGGTTAATCGATCAACCGCCGCGATCAGCGCTGCAACCAATTCAGACAACTCGCCGATGGTCGACTCCTCGACCTCAAGATATCCCTCGTACTCAGCGAGATTCCGCTTCTGATGCGCACTGTCGAGAATGCGCCATTGCACGGCCGACCAGCCTAGCGTGTGAGGCAGGCACTGGAAGACGGTGTAGCGGTTTTCACTGCGGTAGCCGTGCCAGCGTAATGCGGCCAGTGCGGCGGCGTGGGCGGCGTTGTAAATAGAGGTGAAGCGGCCCTCGGCGGAAATGCTGGCAACTTGCGCGTCGTCGAAGCGGGTCCGGGCCATGCTCAGCAGGCGAACAACTTCGAGGTCGTTGCGCGCTTCGGCCTTCAGTTGGCCGATACGAACCAGGTTATCCAGCGCCGCTTGCGGCAAGGTTTTCTCCGATCAGAGGCAGGGTCGGCTGGGCGAGGATGCGGTTGATGAAGGAATCCGGCTCGGCCAAGCGTTTCGTGTATTCCGATTGAGTATAGCAGTTGGGGTTGATTTTCCGCCCGAGTTGTCCTTCAAGCGGCAGGAGTAGGGTCAGGACTTCATTCAGCGAAAGCTGCTCGCCGACCAGCAACAGGTCGATGTCGCTTTGTGCGGTATCGCTTCCCTTGGCTACAGAGCCGTAGATGAACGCGATGCTCAAGCGTGAAGCGAGGGGCTGCAGGGCTTCGGCGATCAGCAGCGCGATCCCTAGTGTCTTGCGAGTCAGGGCCAGCAATTCGCCGTACACCGGGCTATCGGGATTGGCCTGAAAGCGGCGCTGGTTGCCGACGTGTTCTGAAAGCACCAGTCCGGCATCGACCAAACGATTCAGTTCGCGTTGCAGTGAGGCGCTGCCGAGCAGCGTCAGGCGACGCAACTCGCTAAGGTGATAGCTGCGTTCCGGCTGACCGAACAGCCAGCGGAAAACTCGTGCTTGGCTATCGGAGAAAAGGGCGGTGGCAATCGACATGTCCAGATATTAGCATGATCGTGCCAATAATTGGCTTGTTATCTTGTGAGCTATTCTGATTTGTGTTGGGAGGATGCGGCACGAAAAGCCCTTGATTTTCTAGTTTGCCGCATTGTTGCGCTGGAAATGAAGAAGGCCGGGAGCGATCCCGGCCT
>DKNF01000158.1 GCA_002470165.1 Betaproteobacteria bacterium UBA7395
CAGATCGTCGCCAGCGACGCCAGCCGTCTTGACCGCCGCCTTGCCGGTCAGCGTTGCGATGTCGTCGGCCGCCGCGGAGAGTTTGGCGCTCTGCGCGGCGAGGTCGTCGGCTGCGCTGGCGGCGAGTTTGCTGACGTCGCGCAGCAGCGCGAAAAATGCGGAGGAGGCCATGGCTTGCGTTTCGCGGTCGGTGGAAGGTTCGCCAGTATACCGGCCGGGTAGGCGCAGCGCCTGGCTTGCGTCGGTGTCACTGCCGCTATACTGCGCCTGAGCGTCATTCGCCGCCGAGTTCATTTGCCGTCAGGAGTTGCCATGCAGGATTGTTTGCCCGCCATCGAAATCGAACACGGCAGCGTGCCGCCCAGTTTTAGCGTCATCTGGCTGCACGGCCTGGGGGCCGACGGTTCGGATTTCGTGCCGGTGGTCCCCGAGTTGGGCCTGCCCGACAGGGTCGGCGTCCGCTTCATCTTTCCGCACGCACCGGAAATTCCGGTGACCTGCAACGGCGGCTGGGTGATGCCGGCCTGGTACGACATCCTGTCGCTGTCGCCGAACGAACGGCGGATCGACGAAGCCGGCCTGCTTGCTTCCCGCGAAGCGCTGCGTTGCCTGATTGCCCGGGAAAACGAGCGTGGTATTCCCTGTTCGCGGATTTTCGTCGCCGGCTTTTCGCAGGGCGGGGCGGTCGCTTACCTGGGGGCGCTGACGCATCCGCAGGCACTTGGCGGCGTGATTGCGCTATCGACCTACATTCCATCGGCGTCCTTGCTGGTACGCGAGGCGGCGCCGGTCAACCGCCAGATCCCGGTATTTGCCGCCCACGGCAGCGACGACGACGTGGTCGCACCCGTTCTCGGCAAACAGGCGCGCGACCTGCTGCTGGGCGAAGGCTATGCCGTCGACTGGCATGAATACCCGATGCCACACAGTGTCTGCATCGAGGAAATTGCCGATATCGGCCGCTGGCTGCAGGTGCGCCTGGCATGAGCGCGGCGGAAGTCAGTCGCGCCGGTCTGACCGACGATCTGCCGCCGTATCCCGGGCTCGATCTGGACCGGATCATCCTGGTCGAAGGCGAGGCGGCCCTGGCCGCGGCCGCCGACGCCCTGCGGGCGGCAGCGGTGATCGGTTTCGACAGCGAATCCAAGCCGACCTTCCGCAAAGGCGAGGAATCGACCGGGCCACACCTGATCCAGCTTGCCACCGACGATCATGCCTGGTTGTTCCAGGTGGCCAATGCCGAAGCTCATCCCTTGCTGCGCGAGATACTCGAATCGCCGACGCTGCTCAAGGTCGGCTTCGGCCTGGGCAACGACCGCAGCGCCCTCAAGCGTCGTCTCGACATCGTGCCGCGCAACCTGCTCGATCTTGGCGAAAAACTGCGCGGTCCCGGTCATCGGGGTACCGTTGGCGCCAAGGTCGCGGTCGCGCACTTTTTCGGCCAGCGACTCCAGAAGTCGAAAAAGACCGGTACCAGCAACTGGGCCGCACGCCGTCTCGACGAGCGGCAACTGCGCTACGCCGCCAACGACGCCCATGTCGCCCTGTGCCTTTACCGGGCCTGGCGTGCCGCGCACCCCGACGCCTGAATTCGAACCCACTGGGGTAATTGCTGGCTGTTGGATTTCTTGCGATTGGCTATGATGCTGCTGGCAAGTCCTGGGCGCGTCATCGCCTCCAGGGCGGGCCAATGCAGTCTTTCAATGACCGTTCTAGGGAGTGACAATAATGTTCAGGAAATGGATGGCGGTAATGGGGTGTGTGGTCTCTTTCGGTGCTGCTCCGTTGCAGGCCCAGGAAGAGTCTGTGATCAAGCATGGCGAGATGAATGTCTCGGTGATGACCATGGGGGCGGGCGAGCATGTCGTCATCGCATTGCATGGCGCAGGCGGGAACGACCGACGCTTTTTCTTCGGCAAGAACGGCGGTGAGATGGGGCAGGCGCTCGCTGCCGCCGGCTTTCGCGTGATTGCCCCGAGCTGGGCCGGTCAGGCCGGTGCCGGTTTCAACGAAGTTGCAGCGGTGGTCGCGCATGCCAGGGAAACCGGGGCGACGAAGATTTCCCTGATGGGCCATAGCCGTGGTGGCGAACTGGCTGCCAACTATGCACGCAGTCAGGATGACGGGGTCTTCAATACGGTGATCCAGTTCGCCTCGGTGGATGATCGCGGATTGCCGATGACCCAGACCAAGAAACTGTTTGCCTACAACAAGAACGATCGCTGGGCCGCGTGGCAGCCGAAGGCCTTCACCCAGTCTGCCGAACCCAAGGTCCAGATTGAACTGGCTGGGCGTGGTCATCCAGTGTCCGACCTAATCAAGGAGAAGGCCGATCTGGTTGATGACGTGGTCGGTCTGCTCAAGCAGTGATCTTGCTGCAACGCCAAAAAAAACGGGGGCCGCGGCCCCCGTTTTTCGTTGTGGCTGAAATGCCGGCTTACTTGCCTTCCGGCACGTCCTTCTTCTTGTCGTTGCCCGGGATGTAAGGCGACCACGGCTGGGCGCGGACCGGACCCTTGGTCTTCCAGACGACGTTGAACTGACCGTCGGCCTTCACTTCGCCGATGAATACGGGCTTGTGCAGGTGGTGGTTTTTTTCGTCCATCTTGACGGTGAAGCCCGACGGCGCCTTGAAGGTCTGGCCGGCCATCGCGGCGATGACCTTGTCGGTGTCGGTAGACTTGGCCTTTTCAACGGCCTGGGCCCACATGTGGATGCCGATGTAGGTGGCTTCCATCGGGTCGTTGGTGACGACGGTGGATGCGTTCGGCAGCTTCTGCTTGGCGGCCCAGTCCTTGTACATCTTGATGAACTTGGTGTTTTCCGGGTTCTTCAGCGACTGGAAGTAGTTCCAGGCGGCCAGGTGGCCGACCAGCGGCTTGGTATCGACGCCGCGCAGTTCTTCCTCGCCGACCGAGAAAGCGACGACCGGCACGTCGGTGGCCTTGAGGCCGGCGTTGCCGAGTTCCTTGTAGAACGGCACGTTGGAGTCACCGTTGATGGTCGACACGACGGCGGTCTTCTTGCCCTGGGAGGCGAACTGCTTGATCTTGGCGATGATGGTCTGGTAATCGCTGTGACCGAACGGGGTGTACTCTTCCATGATGTCGGCGTCGGCAACGCCCTTGGACTTCAGGAAGGCGCGCAGGATCTTGTTGGTCGTGCGCGGATAGACGTAGTCGGTGCCGAGCAGCACGAAGCGCTTGGCTTCGCCGCCGTCCTTGGACATCAGGTATTCGACGGCCGGGATGGCTTGCTGGTTGGGCGCGGCGCCGGTGTAGAAGACGTTCTTCTCGAGTTCTTCACCCTCGTACTGAACCGGGTAGAAGAGCAGGCCGTTGAGTTCCTTGTAGACCGGCAGGACCGACTTGCGCGACACCGAGGTCCAGCAGCCGAAGGTGACGGCAACCTTGTCCTGGGTCAGCAGCTGGCGGGCCTTTTCGGCGAACAGCGGCCAGTTGGAGGCCGGATCGACGACCACCGGCTCGAGTTTCTTGCCGAGGACGCCGCCCTTCTTGTTGATTTCCTCGATGGTCATCAGCGCGGTTTCCTTCAGCGCCGTTTCGGAAATCGCCATGGTGCCGGACAGTGAGTGCAGGATGCCGACCTTGATCGTGTCGGCGGCGTGGGCGGCCATGCCGATCGACGACAGGGCGGCGGCGAGGACGGTGGCCTTGATGAAGCTGCGACGAGTGCTCATGAAAACTCCTTGATCTGAATTGACTGACGTTTCGGAAAAAGCGTTTGCTGCGGTGCAACGTCAGATTAAGGAGGGCGAGCTTCCGGGCAAATACGTCAGATTGCGTAGGTTTGCGTATTTGGGGGGCTGGCTCAGGTCGGGGTGTTCAGGAAGGTTTCCAGATGCTGGTCGAATTCCCGGAAGTGTGCCTGCAGGGTGTGCAGGACTTCGTCGATTCCCTGGATGGCCAGTACGCAATTGCCGTCGGCCGAGAAGACCAGGCGGATGGCCCGTAACTGCTCGCCGATGGCCTGGTGGGCCTGGTTGTGGGCAAGACGATGGGCCTTGGGGACGTTGTCGGCCATATAGACCGATTCGACCGCGTTGTGCTTGAGCGTGGCTTCGACGAAGGTTCGGACCAGTTGCTCGATGTTGCTGTGGCAAGACTCGCGGTGGCCGGAGGGGCAATCGCGGCAGTTGTCTATCCCTTCGCCACGGTCGCAAACAGCCTTGATGCGCTGGATCAGGTCGAGCAGATAGTCGTGGTCGCGGTGCATACGATCCACGGCATCGTTACAGATCAAGTGCATACACGCCTCCAGGGAAGTGGCTGTTGTGTTCCTGTCGAGCGTTTTGAGTATAGAGGGTTTTTCGGGAAAGTTGCTGGCGATGTCAGCCCTGCGATTTTTCGAGGGCTGCCAGCAATCGCAATGCCCGCTCGCGATTCTTGGCGATGGCGGCAGCGCGTTCGTCTACCTTGGCAGCGTCGGCGAGCGATGCCTGCAGCAGTGCCTGGTGCGGCGTCAGACCGCCCAGCGCTGCGTGCAGCATGCTGTCGATTTCTGCGTCGGTCTTTTCTTCCGGCATGGGGGGCTCCGTGGGTCTTGCGGCGATACGAAAGAAAAGGCCCCGCGGGTCGCGCGGGGCCTTTCGTCATGCAAGCCCGGGAATTACTTGCCCTGCTTCATCGCGGCAGCGATGTTCTTCTGGGCGGCATCGGAGAATTGCTTGGCGATGGCGTTCATGTTGCCGAAGGCCGAGTTGGCAGCGGCGATGGCGCTCTGCACGGCGGCAACGGCACCTTCGGAACCGGCCGGCGCGGACTTGGCGGCCAGGTCGACCATGTTGGCGATCGACTTCTGGAATTCGCCGAACTGGGCTTCGACCATCTTGGCCAGTTCCTGCTGGGTCTGGCTGGAGATTTCGTAGACCGAACGCGAGTAGGCAACAGCCTTCTCGACGGCCGGCTGGGCCAGTGCCTTCTGGGCGGCCAGGGCGGCTTGCGGGTCCTTGGCTTCGAGCACGGTCTTGACGCCGGAAGCGGTGTCTTCCAGAGCGGCGCGGGCGGTGTTCAGGTTGAGGGCGGCGATGCGCTCTGCGGAGGCCAGTGCCGTGTTGGCGACGGACAGCAGGGAATCAACGGTGGCCTTGTTGGCGGCGGCGAATTGCTCGGTATTGATGGACATTGCTGTCTCCTTGAATGGTCATGAAAGTGTTCGCTGTACAGTATAACGGAAGAATATTGTGCACTGCAACATAATTATCCGGTCTGCTCGGGTTGATGGAAATATCAGGCACCCGGGGCCAGCAGCGTATTGCCGCTGAAACAGGCTTCAACCTGACCGACCGGCATGGGCCGGGCGAACAGGTAGCCCTGGGCGACACGGCATCCGTTGCTCAGCAATGCCTGCCGCTGCTCCTCCGTTTCCACGCCTTCGGCGACGACATCCATCCCCATGACATTGGCCATGGCGATGATGGTGCGCGCAATCGCCTCGTCGTTGGCGTCGTCGGCGATGCCGTCGACGAAGCTGTGATCGATCTTGATTTCGTTGATCGGATAGCGCTTCAGGTAGCTCAGCGACGAATAACCGGTGCCGAAATCGTCTACGGCCAGATGCACGCCGAGCTGCTGCAATTCGGTGAGCATCTGCAGGGTGTAATCGGTATCGTCCATCAGCGCGTATTCGGTCAATTCCAGCGCCAGGCAGTCCGGTTGCAGTCCGTGCTCGGACAGCATGCGTGAAATCAGGCTCGGCACATGGGACTTGCGGAACTGCTTGGGCGACAGGTTGATTGCCACCTTCGGCGGTTTCAGGCCGGCCTCGCGCCAGGCGACGATCTGGGTGCACACCGCGTCGAGCACCCATTCGCCGATGGCGCCGATCAGGCCGATCTCTTCGGCCAGTGGAATGAATGTACCCGGCAAGACCAGGCCGCGCTCGGCATGCCGCCAGCGCAGCAGTGCTTCGAGCCCGGTGAGTTCGCCGGTCTGCATGTCGAGCTGGGGCTGGTACACCAGATGAAAGGCGTTGCTGGCGAGCGCCTGGCGCAGATCGTTGATCAGGTACATGCGATCGTGCGAGAGGGTGCGCAGTTCGCCGGTGAAGAACTGGTAGTTGTTCTTGCCGCGCTCCTTGGCCTTGTACATGGCGATGTCCGCATTTTTCAGCAAGGTCTGGCAATCCGCCCCGTCGTCGGGGTAGAGGCTGATGCCGATGCTGGCGGTGGTGAACACCTGCTTGCCGTCGAGTTGGTGCGGTAGCGACAGGCTGTCAACGATACGTTGGGCCGCAACGACCACTTCACTGGTATTCTCGATCTCGAAAATGATCGTGAATTCGTCCCCGCCGAAGCGCGAGACCGTGTCGCCGGCACGGATGCAGAGCTTGAGCGATTCGGCGACCTGTTTGATCAGGATGTCGCCGACATCGTGGCCCATGGTGTCGTTGATCAGTTTGAAGTTATCGACGTCGACGAACAGGACGGCCAGTTGACTTTGGTTGCGCTCGCATTTGCTGATCGCCATTTTCAGGCGGTCGTTGAACAGCATGCGGTTGGGCAGGCCGGTCAGTTCGTCGTGAGTGGCCAGGTATTCGATACGTTTCTGCGACTGCTTGACGACGCTGATGTCGCTGAAGATGCCGACGTAGTTGACGAGCTCGCCTTCGGCATCGCGGACGCTGTTGATGGTCAGCCATTCCGGGTAGAGGTCGCCATTCTTGCGCCGGTTCCACACTTCACCCTGCCACCAGCCGTTATTCTGGATCGATTTCCACATTTCCTCGAAGAACTCGGTGCCGTGCTTGCCCGAACTGAGCATCGACGGGCTGCGCCCGATCGCCTCGCGTTCGCTGTAGCCGGTGACCCGCTTGAACGCGTCGTTGACCGTGAGGATGCGGGCATTGGCGTCGGTGACGACAATGCCTTCGCCGGAGTGATCGAAAACGCGGGCGGCAAGTCGGAGCTGGTCCTCGGCATGCTTGCGCTCGGTGACGTCCGACGATTGTGTGCATATGGCATAAACGACGCCGTCGTCGCCGAGCAGCGGGAAACGCACCGAGTTCAGGATGCGTTCGCCGCGGGCCGTCGGCACCCTTTCCTCAACCTCCTGCGCTGAATTGTTGCGCAGCACTTCCAGGTCGCGCTGACGGAATTCGTCGGCGATGCGTCCGCCGAATATCTGGCGATCGGTCTTGCCAATAATGTCGTCGGCGTTGACGCCGAAATGTTCCTCGAACTTGTGGTTGACGAAAACATAGCGGCCGGCCGTGTCCTTCAGGCTGGACAGCGTTGGCGAGGCGTTCATGATTGCCGTCAGCTTCTGCTGGTTGGTGCGCAGGATCTGTTCCGAGGTGTGCAGTTCGGTGTCGTCGATGAGCAGGACGATGGCGCCCCGGATTCCGCGCGGCGAGATGTTCGGCGCGATGTGCAGGGCGTAGTGACGGCTGATTGAACTGATGGCCTGTTCGACCGGTTCGCCGTCCACGATCACCTGATGGACCAGATGGCTGAAGTCCTGCATGCCGTGCGGCAACTTGATGCGGTTCAGGGACATGCCGACCGCCGGCGTACCCAGCGAGAACAGGCCGGCAGCCAATTGGTTGAAGCGCTCGATCTCCAGGCCGCGATTGACCGAAATCAGCGGGAAACCGATGCAGTTCTGGATGCTTTCGAGGTCGTAGTTGAACTCCAGCAACTGCGTGCTCTTGATCTGCAATTCTTCGTTGACCGTGGTCAATTCCTCGTTGGTCGCCTGAAGCTCCTCGTTCGAGGCCTCCAGTTCCTCGTTCGACGACTGCAATTCCTCGTTGGCCGCCTGCACCTCTTCGTTGAGGGCCTGCATTTCCTCGTTCGAGGTTTCCAGTTCCTCGATCACCGCCTGCAGATGCTCGCGCATGGCGACAATTTCGTCCTCCAGTTCGCGTACGGTTGCCCCGGATTCACTATTGCCTGGGCCAGCGACACTGCGAATCCTGGCGACAGGTTCGAATACAACCAGGAACATGGCATTGCTCTGGTTCGCTTCGACGGCATGGACGACCATGCGCACGGCGCGCTTGCCGTCGGCCAGTTTCAGCGTCCGCGCCCGACCGCAGGCCGATCCCTGTTTGTGCCTTGCCTGGTGCGTCAGTGTCTGCAGATCGGCGGCAAATTCCTTGCGGATCAGATGGGGCAGGTCGAAATTCGGCCGGCCTTCGGCGACGTTGAGGAAGTCGCTGACATTGCCTTGCAGGTGCAGGATGTCGAAATTGCCGTTGATCAGGATGCCGGGCGGCTGATAGAAGCGGGCAGCCGACTCCTGATAAAGGGTGGCGGCGGTTTTTTCGACCACCTTGTCGATTTCGGTGCCGGCCCGTTCCGCCGGCGACAGGATGAAGGCGCCGGCAGACAGGTTGGGACGCGTCAGCACGTTTTCCCGGCGAAATATCCGGGCATCCTTGTGTACCGAGCCGAAAAGTGAGTCCTGCTGGTAGACATTCTCCGATTTGCCAAGGAATAGATAGCCGTCGGGCCGTAATGCATAGTGGAAGACGGACAGGATGCGGGCCTGGAGTTCCGACTGGAAATAGATCAGCACATTGCGGCAGGTGATCAGGTCAAGACGCAGGAAGGGCGGGTCCTGGACCAGATCCTGGCGGGCAAAGACGACCATTTCGCGCAAGGTTTTCGAAACCTCGTAGGCATCACCCCGGGGAACGAAATAGCGGGCAACCATTTCGCTTTCGAGCGTTGCGATGGCCGATGCCGAATACACCCCCTTGCGGGCGATGGACATCGCGTTGAGATCGAGATCGGTGGCGAATATCTGCACGCGCAGATTGCTCAGCGCCGATCCGCCACGTTCGCACAGCAACATGGCGACCGAATAGGCTTCCTCGCCGGTGGCGCAGCCTGCGACCCAGACGCGCAATTCGTCGCCTGGGCGCTTCTCCCGCAGCAGGCCTTCGAGTACGTTGCCAAGGGCATCGAAGGCTGCCGGGTCGCGGAAGAAGGCGGTCACCGAAATCAGGACATCCTTGTAGAGCAGGTCCAGTTCATCAGGTACCGCATCGACGTGGGCAAGATATTCCTCGAGCGAAACCATGCGATTCGCCGCCATCCGTCGCTCGATCCGTCGCCAGATGGTGTTTTCCTTGTAACCGTTGAGGTCGACCTTGGTGTGCTGGCGGACCTTGGCCAGCAGTTTCTTCAGCGTCGAAGCGCTGCCCAGGTTGCTTTCAGGCGGCGCCAGATGTTCGCGGGAACGGGCGATTTCAGCAATCCGCCGGGCGATTTGCTCCGGGGGTAGCACCCAGTCGATGGTGCCGCTGTCAATGGCCGCTTGCGGCATGCCGGAATACTTGGCGCTGGCGGGTTCCTGGGCAAAAGTGAAACCGCCGGCGGCCTTGATGCTGCCGATGGCCTGCGCGCCATCGCTGCCCGTGCCGGAAAGGATGACCCCGATGGCGTCACTGCCACGGGCTTCGGCCAGCGAAGCGAGGAAGACATTGACCGAGGGCTTTGGCGCCACCCGGGGGGGCGTCTCGACCAGGACGAAAGTGTCGCCTTCAAGCGTCAGATTGCGATTGGCGGGGGCGATGAAGATGGTATCGGCTTCGAGTTGCCCGCCTTCCTCGGCTTCGCGTACCGCCATTTCGGTATCGCGACCCAGCAACTGGGCCATCATGCTGCGATAGGTCGGCGACAAATGCTGGATGACCACGTAGCAGATGCCGAGATCGACCGGCAGGTGCGAAATCAGTGCGGTCAGCGCTTCCAGTCCACCGGCAGACGCGCCGATGCCGACCACATAACGCGGACGCGTCGGATTGAAACGCGTTGGTTCATCGTCCGGTTCGGCGATCCCGGTCACGCGGGATGCTTCACCCATGTCTTCCTCTGACAACCCCATTGCGGTGCCACCTTCCCTGTTTGGTTTTTGTGCGAATCGATCAGGCCCGGCCGGGAGGCCGGAATTCGCAGTGGCGGCACGCGGAGACCGATGCGACCCCGTTCGTTACCTAGGCAGCATCGTACGTTGTTTTTCCATAATGCGAAAATGGTTTTTTATTCTGGTGCTTATGCAACAGGAGAGGGCGACAACCAAATCTTTGCATTGATGAAATCTTCATCCACCTTGATGCATCAGGGCTGGGCAAGGAACTGATCGATCTTTTTGCGCAGGCTGCTGCTGTCGGGCGAGGTCAGGCTGGTGTAGGCGACGAT
Source organism: Betaproteobacteria bacterium UBA7395 (assembly GCA_002470165.1). Taxonomy (GTDB): domain Bacteria; phylum Pseudomonadota; class Gammaproteobacteria; order Burkholderiales; family Rhodocyclaceae; genus Azonexus. The sequence goes on from DKNF01000158.1 coordinate 10,169, forward strand.
CTGGCTGCCATCGCGGTTGATCAGGTACTTGTGGAAGTTCCATTTCGGGGTGCTGCCGGTGCGTTCGGCCAGTTGGCGGTAGAAGCCGTTGGCCTGCGGTCCCTTGACCACGGTCTTGGCGACCATCGGGAACTCGACGCCGTAGGTCATCCGGCAGAAGTCGGCGATCTGCTGGTTACTGCCCGGCTCCTGTTCGCCGAAGTCGTTGGACGGAAAACCGAGCACGACCAGGCCGCGATCCTTCAGTTCGGCGTAGAGTTTCTCCAGGCCTTCGTATTGTGAGGTGAAGGCGCACTTGCTGGCCGTGTTGACGACCAGGATGACCTTGCCGGCGTACTGGCAGAGCGGCATCGGCGAGCCATCCTGAAGATTGGCGAACTGGTGGTTGAGCAAGCCCGGACAGGCCGGTTGTGCCTGCGCCAGCGGCAGGCCGAGGAGGGCCAGGAGGCTCGATAAACCCAGTCGGCGTAACCACTTCGTTTTCATTGCAGCGTCCTTTCTCGTTGAGGTTCAGCCGCTTTGACAGCGATTACGCCTTTACGTGCAGTCCACACTCCTTGGATTCCGGTGCTTCCCACCACCATCTGCCGGCGCGGATGTCTTCGCCGAGGGAGACGGCGCGAGTGCAGGGGGCGCAGCCGATGCTGGGGTAGAACTTGTCGTGCAGGGCGTTGTAGGGCACGGCGTTCTGCTTGATGTAGGTCCAGACTTCATTCTCGCTCCAGGCGGCGAGCGGGTTGAATTTTTCCAGGCCGTTGCCTTCGTCGTATTCCTGCGTCGCCAGCTGGCCGCGGGTGGCCGCCTGTTCGGCGCGCATGCCGGTGATCCAGGCGCGCTTGCCGGCCAGGGCGCGGCGCAGCGGTTCGACCTTGCGCGCGTAGCAGCAGGCCTTCCTGAGCGTCACCGAGTCGTAGAAGGCGTTGATGCCGTGCTGGCGGACGTAGCTTTCGACTTCCTCGGCTTGCGGGAAGTAGAGCTTCAATTTCAGCCCGTAGTGCCGGTCGACCGCCGCCATCAGGTCGTAGGTTTCAGCCGGCAGGCGGCCGGTGTCGAGGCTGAAGACTTCGATCGGCAGCTTGGCCTTGACGATCAGGTCGGTGAGGACCATGTCTTCGGCGCCGAGGCTGTTGGCGAAGGCGGCCGGCGACCACGCGCCGGCGATGTCGGCGAGCAGCGCGCGCGCAGCGTCTGCCTTGGCGGCGGTGCTGGCGGCGAGTTCAGGGGTGATGTTGAGCAGGGCTGGCGTCATGGCTGGCTGGGCTTTCAGGCGGTGCGGCGGCGGAAGTGCGGTTCGGGCTGGTCGGTCGAGGCCTGGTAGGTCTCGGAGAACGGCGCGAAGCCCTTGCCGATGGCGTGGATGGCGTCCTTGCCGTCCTTCAGCGCGTAGCTGTCGAAGCCGACGCGCTGCATGAAGAACAGCTGGTCGTGCAGCACGTCGCCGACGGCACGCAGTTCGCCCTGATAATGATAGCGCTGGCGGAGCAGGGCGGCGGTCGAGTAGCCGCGGCCGTCGACGAATTTGGGGAAATGCACGGCAACGACGACGAAGTACTCGAGGTCGGTGGCAACGTCCTCGACCTTGTCGTCGGGCAGCAGCAGCAGGCCGATGCGCTTGTGGCAGGAGACGATCTCGTTCTTGCGCGCCAGCCACACGGCGAGCGGGAAAATGACGTCGCCGGCGGGCAGGACGACGGTTTCGGGGGTTTCACCCTCGCCGATTTCCAGGGTTTTCCAGGTGTCGGCCGTGACATTGCCCTGCTTGATCAGTTGTGCCATTTATGCGGCCTCCTTCTGCTTGGCCTTGCCGTGGGCGCGGCCTTCGTAAACGCGGTTCTTGAACGGGTCGATGCCGATCCGGTCGAAGGTGTCGATGAAACGCTCGTCGGGGTGGCGGTTCTCCAGGTACACCTTGATGATCTTCTCGACCACGTCGGGCATCTCCTCGGCCGAGAACGACGGGCCGATCACCTTGCCGAGCCTGGCGTCGTTGCCCTGGCGACCGCCGAGCGTGACCTGGTAGAACTCGGCGTCGTTCTTGTCGACACCGAGCACGCCGATGTGACCGACATGGTGGTGGCCGCAGGCGTTCATGCAGCCTGAGATGTTGAGGTCGATTTCGCCGATCTCGAACAGGTAGTCGAGGTCGTCGAAACGCTGCTGGATGGCGGTGGCGATGGGAATCGACTTAGCGTTGGCGAGGTCGCAGAAATCGCCGCCGGGGCAGCAGATGATGCTGGTCAGGAGGCCGATGTTCGGTGTCGCCAGGCCGGCGAGCTTGGCCACGCGCCAGACCTCGGGGAGGTCGGCGAGGCGGACGTCGGCGAGGATGACGTTCTGCTCGTGGCTGACGCGCAGTTCGCCGAAGCTGTAGCGATCGGCGAGGTCGGCGACGACTTCCATCTGGTCGGACGTGATGTCGCCCGGCGCGACGCCATGCTTTTTCAGCGACAGCGTCACCGCCGCGTAGCCGGGCACCTTGTGCGGCTGCGTGTTGCGCTCGACCCAGCGGGCGAAGGCTTTGTCGGCAAGGGTTTTTGCCTGGTAGGCCGCGTCGACCGTGGTGATCGTCTCGTAGGCCGGGGCGCCGAAATGCGCGGCGACGCGGTCGTACTCGGCCTGGGTGATGGTCGCCGGGCCATCCTTGCCATGCGCCCATTCGGCTTCGACCAGCTTGCCGAATTCCTCGACGCCGAGCGCCTGCACCAGGATCTTGATGCGCGCCTTGTAGGCGTTGTCGCGGCGGCCGAAGCGGTTATAGACGCGGAGGATCGCCTCGCAATAGGTGAGGATGTGCTGCCAGGGCAGGAATTCGCGCACCACCTGGCCGCGGATCGGGGTGCGGCCGAGGCCGCCGCCGACGATCACGGTGAAGCCGACAACGCCGTCGACTACCTTGAGATGCAGGCCGATGTCGTGGAACCAGGTGACCGCGCGGTCTTCCTCGGTGCCGGAAATGGCGATCTTGAACTTGCGCG
>DKNF01000079.1 GCA_002470165.1 Betaproteobacteria bacterium UBA7395
CGAGCATCTTCGAGCCGCAGGTGGTGCGCCAGCCTTCGGCGCAGAAGATGTCCTTCTGGGCGATGGGAATGCCGGTCAGCGGTCCGGCCGTTCCGGCAGCTATGCGGGCATCGGCCGCAGCGGCCATGGCCAGCGTTTTTTCGCGGTCGACGGTGACGAAGGCGTTGATGTCGGGGTTCAGACGCTCGATCCGGTCGAGAAACAGCGTGCTCAGTTCGACGCTGGAGACTTCCTTGGCTGCCAGGGCCTGCGACAGTTGCTTGAGAGTCTTGTCGATCATTCGATCACCTTCGGCACGAGATAGAGACCGGCCTCGGTTTCCGGCGCGACGGCCTGGTAGGCGGCGCGCCGGTCGGCCTCGCTGACGGCGTCGGGACGCAGGCGTTGCGAGACGTCCTGCGCGTGCGCCATCGGCTCGACACCGGTGGTGTCGACGGCCTGCATCTGCTCGATCAGTTCGAAGATGCCGTTGAGATGACCCTGGGTGGTCAGGGCCTCGGATTCGCTGACCTCGATGCGGGCGAGATGGGCAATCCGTTTAACCTGTTCTGGAGTAAGCGACATGGCTTGAAAAAGACTTTTTGCGGCGCACAAAGTCTTAAAAACGAAAGCGTTGTAAGGTATCATAAAAGCTTTACCTACCGCATCCCCCGCGCGGAGCTCAACAGATGTTCGGATTCCTCTCCAAGTATTTTTCCAACGACCTCGCCATCGACCTCGGCACGGCCAATACGCTGATTTACGTGCGTGGCCGCTCGATCGTCCTCGATGAGCCTTCGGTCGTTGCGATCCGCCTCGAAGGCGGCCCCAACGCCAAGAAAACCATCCAGGCCGTCGGCAAGGAGGCCAAGGAAATGCTTGGCAAGGCCCCCGGCAGCATCACCGTCATCCGGCCGATGAAGGATGGCGTGATCGCCGACTTCACCGTCACCGAGCAGATGCTCAAGCAGTTCATCAAGAAGGCGCACGATTCCAAGCTGTTCTCGCCGAGCCCGCGGATCATCATCTGCGTGCCGTCCGGCTCGACCCAGGTCGAACGCCGCGCGATCCGCGAATCGGCCCTCGGCGCCGGCGCCAGCCAGGTGTACCTGATCGAGGAACCGATGGCCGCAGCCATCGGCGCCGGCCTGCCGGTTTCCGACGCGACCGGTTCGATGGTCGTCGACATCGGCGGCGGCACCACCGAAGTCGGCGTCATCTCGCTCGGCGGCATGGTCTATGCCGGTTCGGTGCGCGTCGGCGGCGACAAGCTCGACGAGGCGATCATCAACTACATCAGCCGCAACTACGGCATGATGATCGGCGAGAACACCGCCGAAAACATCAAGAAGACCATCGGCTCGGCCTTCCCCGGTGCCGAAGTCAAGGAAATGGAAGTCTCCGGCATCAACAAGGCCGAAGGCATCCCGCGCAAGTTCACGATCTCGTCGAACGAAATCCTCGAAGCGCTGACCGACCCGCTCAACCAGATCATTTCCGCCGTCAAGTCGGCCCTGGAAAAGACGCCGCCGGAACTCGGTGCCGACATCGCCGAGAAGGGCATGGTCCTGACCGGCGGTGGCGCCCTGTTGCGCGACCTCGACCGCCTGCTGATGGAAGAAACCGGCCTGCCGGTGATCGTCGCCGACGAACCGCTGACCTGCGTCGCCCGCGGTTGCGGCATGGCGCTGGAAAAGATGGACAAGCTGGGCAGCATCTTTGCCTCGGATTAACGCGTCGACCGCAACATTGCAGGATTGATCGCGATGGCCGGCACCGACCACGCTCCACCGCCTTTCTTCAAGCGAGGGCCAGCACCGCTGGCCCTTCTGACTTTCTATGTCGCCATCTCGCTGGCGCTGTTCGTCGTCGACCTGCGACTGAAAAGCCTCGACCTGCTGCGCCAGAGCATCGCCCTGGTCACCGACCCGATCCAGCGTATCGCCCAGACACCGGGCAGTCTGGTCGACAACGCGCTCGGCTACCTGCGCGGGCTGGACGACCTGCTTGAAGAAAATGCCAGCCTCAAGCAGACGCAATTGCAGACCGCGCCGAACCTGCAGCGCCTGGAACACCTGGAAAGCGAGAACGAGCGCCTGCGCAAGCTGCTGGCGGTCAAGGAGCGGGAAAAAGCCAAGGGCGAAGTGGCCCGGATCATGTACACGGCCCGCGATCCCTTCTCGCACAAGATCATCGTGGACAAGGGCCAGCAATCCGGCATCGTTGCCGGCCAGCCGGCCATCGATGAATCCGGCGTGGTCGGCCAGGTAACCCGAACCTTCCCGTTCTCGTCGGAAATCACCCTGATCACCGACAAGGATCAGACGGTGCCCGTCCAGGTCGTCCGCAGCGGTCAGCGCTCGGTGGTCTTCGGCCTGGGCAAAGGTCAACTCGAATTGCGCTACATTCCGGCCAACGCCGACATCCAGGAAGGCGACCTGCTCGTCACCTCGGGACTCGACGGCGTCTACCTGCCCGGTTTTCCGGTTGCCCGCGTGGTCAGCATCGAAAGGGAACACTCCTACGCCTTCGCCCGCATCCTGTGCGCCCCCGTTGCCGCCGTCGAGAACTTCGGCGAAGTCCTGGTCCTGTCGCCGCGCCAGGCACAGGCGCCGCGCCCGCCGGAAGCCTCGGGACGCATCGGCAACACCGGGGCGCCGGTCAAGTCCGGAGATAAATGATGCAGCCAACGTTCTCCTCATCGCGCATCCTGCTGCCGGTCCGGCCCTGGTTCATCGTTTTCAGCCTGCTCGCAGCCCTCTTGCTGAATTTCCTGCCGACCGCCCACTGGCCCGGCATTCCCGACTGGGTGGCACTGGTGCTGTGCTTCTGGAGCATCCGCGAGCCCCGTCGGGTCGGCATGGGCTGGGCTTTCGTCCTCGGCCTGATGATGGATGTCGCCGACGGCGCCGCGCTCGGCCAGCATTGCCTGGCTTACGTCCTGCTGGCCTATATCGCCGCCAGCCAGTCCCGGCGCATCCTGTGGTTTCCGCTGGCCCAGCAGGCCCTGCAGGTGTTGCCCATGCTGCTGGCCAGCCAGTTCATCCAGCTCGCCATGCGCATGCTGGCCGGCGCCGACTTCCCCGGCTGGGGTTTCCTGATCGGTCCGCTGATCGCCACCTTCCTGTGGATTCCCGCCACCTTCCTGCTGCTGCTGCCGCAATACCAGCCAGTCGAGCGGGACGAAAACCGTCCGCTCTAACCGCCGTCGGCAATGAACGACTTCCATCACAGCGAACAGGACTCGGATCGCTTCCGCAACCGCCTCGTCATCGCCGGCAGCTTCGTCCTGCTATGTTTTGCCCTGCTCTTCGGACGCTTTTTCTATCTGCAGGTGCTGCAGCACGAGTATTACGCGACGCGTGCCGAAAGCAATCGCATCTCGCTGGTGCCGGTGATGCCCAACCGCGGCAATATCGAGGATCGCAACGGCGTCATTCTGGCGCGCAATTATTCGGCATTCACGCTCGAAATCACCCCGTCGAAAACCCTGGGCCTCGAAGAGACCATCGACCAGCTGGGCGAGATCGTCGAAATCCAGCTCAAGGACAGGCGGCGCTTCAAACGCCTGCTTGAGGAGTCGAAAAACTTCGAATCCATTCCCATCCGTACCCGCCTGACCGACGAGGAAGTCGCCCGCTTTGCCGCCCATCGCTATCGCTTCCCCGGCGTCGAGGTCAAGGCCAGGCTGTTCCGCCAGTATCCGGAAAACTCGCTGGCCGCGCATGCGATCGGCTACATCAGCCGGATCAACGCCAAGGACAAGGAGATGATCGAGGCCAGCGGGCATGACGCGAACTACAAGGGCACCGAGCATATCGGCAAGATCGGCCTGGAAGCCCATTACGAATTCGAACTGCACGGCACCGCCGGTTACGAACAGGTCGAGGTCGATGCCGGCGGGCGCGCCGTGCGCGTCCTCTCGCAAACGCCGCCGACCCCCGGCAACAACCTAAAACTGACGCTGGATGCCGAGTTGCAGCGGGTCGCCGAGCAGGCTTTCGGCGGCCGCCGCGGATCGCTGGCTGCCATCGATCCGAGCAACGGCGCGGTTCTCGCCCTCGTCTCCTCGCCCGCCTTCGACCCCAACCTGTTTGTCGACGGCATCCGCTTCGACGATTGGGATGAACTGAACAATCATCCGGACAAACCCCTGCTCAACCGCGCCATCTACAGCACCTACCCGCCGGGTTCGACCTTCAAGCCGCTGATGGCGCTGGGCGCGCTGACCACGGGCAAGCGCACCCCCGGCCAGGCCATCGCCGACCCCGGCTTCTTCAACTTCGGCAACCGCCGCTTCATGGACGACAAGGTCGGCGGTCACGGCATGGTCGACATGCACAAGTCCATCGTCGTCTCGTGCAACACCTATTACTACGTCCTCGCCAACGACATGGGCATCGACAACATCGCCCGCTTCATGGGCGACCTCGGTCTCGGCCGGCGGACGGAAATCGACATTCCGGGCGAAGCGACCGGCATCCTCCCCTCGCCCGAATGGAAGCAGCGACGCTTCAAGAAACGCGAACAACAGAAATGGTATCCGGGCGAGACCATTTCCATCGGCATCGGCCAGGGTTACAACGCCTATTCGACCCTGCACATGGCCCATGCCCTGGCCAATGTGCTCAATTACGGCCAGGTCTTCCGGCCGCATCTGGTCCATTCGATCACCAATCCGACGACCGGCGAGGTACGCATGGTCGAACCGCAGCCGATTCGCCAGATCGCGCTCAAGCGCGAGCATGTCGAGGTCGTCAAGCGCGGCATGGCCGGGGTCGTCAAGGAGGGCACCGGTGCCCGCGTCTTTGCCGGCGCCGCCTACGAATCCGGCGGCAAGACCGGGACGGCCCAGGTATTCAGCCTGAAGAGCGGCCAGAAATATGTCGCCGGCCAGGTCCGCGAACGCCTGCGCGACCACTCCTGGTACGTCGCCTTCGCTCCGGTGGACGATCCCAAGATCGTCGTCGCCGTGATGGTCGAAAACGGCGGTTTCGGTGCCCAGTCGGCGGCACCGATCGCCCGCCAGTTGTTCGACTACCACCTGACCGGAAAGCGGCCGGGCGGCCCGGCGCCTGAAGTCGACAGTCCGGACGAAGAGGAAACCCACGAACTGATCCAGGAGGGCACCGATGAAGCTGATTAAGCGCATCATCCAGAATATCTTTGCCCACCTCGACATGCCGCTTTTCCTGATCGTCATGGCATTGATGGGTATCGGCCTGATGACCATCTATTCGGCAACATCGAGCGACGGTTTCTGGAAGCTGGACAAGCAACTGATCAACATCGCCGCCTCTACGGCCGTCATGCTGCTGGTAGCCCGGACGCCGCCCCAGACGCTGATGCGCTTTGCCGTTCCGCTTTACGTAATCGGTGTCGTACTGCTGCTCGGGGTCGCGCTGTTCGGCATCGTGGTGAATGGCTCGCGCCGCTGGATTTCGCTCGGCCTGATGCGTATCCAGCCATCCGAGATCATGAAGATCGCCATGCCGCTGATGCTGGCCTGGTACTTCCACAAGCACGAATCGATGCTGAGGGCCCGGCATTTCGCCATTGCCACCGCCATCCTGCTCGTCCCCATCATCTTCGTGCTCAAGCAACCCGACCTCGGCACCTCGCTGCTGATCGGCGCAGCCGGCTTCTTCGTCATCTTCTTCGCCGGTCTGCCGTGGAAGATCATGCTCGGCCTGGGTGCCGCCGCCGGCGCCGCCATGCCCTTTGCCTGGAACATGCTGCACGACTACCAGCGACGTCGCGTGCTGACCTTGCTCGACCCAACCTCGGACCCGCTTGGCGCCGGTTATCACATCATCCAGTCGACGATCGCCATCGGCTCGGGCGGCGGGTTGGGCAAAGGTTATCTCAACGGCACCCAGACCCACCTGGAATTCATCCCGGAAAAACACACCGATTTCATCTTCGCCGTTTTTTCCGAGGAATGGGGGCTGCTCGGCAACGGCATCCTACTGATCCTGTTCACGCTGCTGATCGGCCGCGGGCTGATGATCGCCGCCGCTGCGCCGACCATGTTCTCGCGCCTGCTGGCTGCCGCCCTGACCCTGGTCTTCTTCATCTACGCCTTCGTCAACATGGGCATGGTCTCGGGTATCCTGCCGGTGGTCGGCGTTCCGCTGCCCTTCATCAGCTATGGCGGCACGGCACTGCTGACCCTGATGCTGGGCGTCGGCATCCTGATGAGCATCCATACCCACCGCATGCTGGTAAAGAAATGACCGCTTCCCTTCGCCTGCTGGCCCCCCTGACTTTCACCCTGTTGCTGGCCGCCTGCGGCAGCCAGCCGGAGCGGCCGGTAAGCGGCACGCCGACTGCCGGC
>DKNF01000269.1:0-13104 GCA_002470165.1 Betaproteobacteria bacterium UBA7395
CGACCGCGCAACTGGTTGTCGATGCGGCGCGATTCATGGCGTTCGGAACCGATGATGTGCAGACCGCCGGCAGCCAGCACCGCCTCGTGCACCTGCTGCCACTCGGCCTTCATTTCGGCGACCTTGGCGTCGCGTGCCTCGGGCGTCAGCGACTCATCGTTGCGCACGGCGTCGAGCTGCTTTTCGATATTGCCGCCGAGAACGATGTCGGTACCGCGACCGGCCATGTTGGTGGCGATGGTGATCATGCCCGGGCGACCGGCCTGGGCGACGATCTCGGCTTCGCGGGCGTGCTGCTTGGCGTTGAGCACCTGGTGCGACAGCTTTTCCTTGTCGAGCAGGGCCGACAGAAGCTCCGACGACTCGATCGAGGTCGTGCCGACCAGCACCGGCTGGCCGCGCTTGGCGCAGTCGCGGATGTCGGCGACGATGGCGGCGTTCTTCTCGTCCATGGTCTTGTAGACCAGGTCGTTCATGTCCTTGCGCGCCATCGGCCGGTTGGTCGGAATGACCACCGTTTCCAGCGCGTAGATCTGCTGGAATTCGTAGGCTTCGGTATCAGCCGTGCCGGTCATGCCGGCGAGCTTGCCGTACATGCGGAAGTAGTTCTGGAAGGTGATCGAGGCCAGCGTCTGGTTCTCGGCCTGAATCTGTACGCCTTCCTTGGCTTCGACCGCCTGGTGCAGGCCGTCCGACCAGCGGCGACCGGCCATCAGGCGACCGGTGAATTCGTCGACGATGATGACTTCGCCGTTCTGGACAACGTAGTGCTGATCCTTGTTGAACAGCGTCAGCGCACGCAGTGCCGCGTTCAGGTGGTGCATCAGCGTGATGTTGGCGGCGTCGTAGAGGCTGCTGCCTTCGGCCAGCATGCCGGCCTGGGCGAGCAGGACCTCGGCGCGTTCGTAACCGGATTCGTTGAGGTGCACCTGGTGCGCCTTCTCGTCCACCCAGTAGTCGCCCTCGCCCTTTTCTTCCATCGCCCGCGTCAGTTGCGGGACGATGTCCTTCATGCGCAGGTAGAGGTCGGTGTGGTCGTCGGCCTGGCCGGAAATGATCAGCGGCGTCCGCGCCTCGTCGATCAGGATCGAGTCCACTTCGTCGACGATGGCATAGCTGAGGCTGCGCTGGACGCGTTGCCCGGCGGCATAGACCATGTTGTCGCGCAGGTAGTCGAAGCCGAATTCGTTGTTGGTGCCGTAAGTGATGTCGGCAGCGTAAGCCGCCTGCTTCGCCTCGTGGTCCATCTGCGACAGGTTGATGCCGACCGAGAGCCCGAGGAAACGGTGCAGCCGGCCCATCCATTCCGCATCGCGACTGGCCAGGTAATCGTTGACCGTGATGACATGCACGCCCTTGCCGGAAATCGCGTTCAGGTAGGACGGCAGCGTGGCGACCAGGGTCTTGCCTTCGCCGGTGCGCATTTCGGCGATCTTGCCGTAGTGCAGGACCATGCCGCCGATCAGCTGGACATCGAAATGGCGCATGCCGAGCACCCGCTTGCTCGCTTCGCGAACCACGGCAAAGGCTTCGGGCAGCAGGTCGTCGAGGGACTCGCCATCGGCATGGCGCTTCCTGAATTCGTCGGTCTTGGCCTTGAGCTGGGTGTCGTCCAGTGCCGCCATCTGCGGCTCAAGCGCATTGATGCGCTTGACGGTCAGGGAATACTGCTTGATCAGCCGATCGTTGCGGCTGCCGAAAATCTTTTTGAGTAGGCCGGATATCATCGCGATGGAATAGGTTTATTGCGCAGACGTGAGCAATGGAGCCGGGATTCTAGCATGCCCGGCCGAGGTGTCGGGGCGCTTGCCGGCCATGGCCGGCAACCCGGATCAGCGTCGTTGCAACCGGGCGAAGTCCTCGCCCCGCTTTAGGAAAGTGGCCGGATTCTGCGGCACGCCAAGCATACGCACTTCAAAATGCAGATGCGGCCCGGTCGACCGACCGGTAGTCCCGACCGCACCGATCTTGTCTCCGCGTCGTACGATCTGCGACTCGACGACATCCATGGCCGACAGGTGGGCGTAGCGTGAAACCAGGCCATCGCCATGATCGACGTCGATCATGTTGCCGAACTCCTGATGATACGAAGCCGTCAGCACCACACCATCGGCGGCGGCAACTACCGGGGTTCCGGTCGGCGCGGCAAAATCCAGGCCGTCGTGACGCGAGCGCAGTCCGGCAAACGGGTCGTTGCGATAGCCGAAGCCCGAACCGAAAACCGCATTCTTGACCGGCAGCGTGGTCGGCATCAGGCGCTCTTCGACCCGTTTCTCCAGCAACTTGAACTCCATGAAGGCGAGATCGTCGGCCTGGCGGTCAACGGCCGTGGCCAGGCGCTCGATTTCCTGCTGCAGTTCGGTCGCCGACAAGGGCGCCGGCAGGAAAGGACCGCCCTGCCCCGGCTTTTCGGCGACATCGGCGGCCTTAGGCTTGATGCCGGCCAGATCGGAAACCCGGTCACCCAGGGTGTCGAGCTGCAACAGACGCCCCTGCAATTCGCCCAGACGGGTCGCCATCAGATTGAGGTTGTTGGTGATGTAATCGCGGGTCTGGCGGGTCTCCTGCTGCTGCACGGAAAGCAGGATGTTCTCGACGATCGGCAGACGGAAATGCAGGGAAATGAACGAGAAGAATGCCGACGACAGGAACACCAGGACGAAGAAAACTGCGAGCGCGCCCAGCACATGCCGGGGCATAATGGTGATCGTACGCGCCGACTTGAGATGGCGTGAAACAACGATAATCTGCACGGATCCTCCTATGTACAAAGCGCCAGCGCATTACCTCGACGCCGATGCCGCAGTCGGCCGGGTCATGGCCCATGCCAGGCTGCTGATGAAGCTCTCCAGCCGATTCGACGAACTTGCCCCCGGTGCCCTGCGCCATGCTGCGCATGTCGCCAACTACAAATCGGGGAAACTGGTTATCCACGCCGAGAATGGCGCGGTCGCCGCGAAATTGCGCCAGATGAGCCGGCGACTTTGTGGCGAATTATCTTTAGAAGGCGCCGAGTGTAACGACATCGAAGTAAAAGTTCAACCTAGACAATCCTTATATCGATCAACAACTTCCACGATCAAGCCGATTTCCGGGCGGGCCGCGGACAGTTTACGGGCCGTTGCCGAGACCATGCCGCCGGGCAAACTGCGCCAGGCGCTCGACACATTGTTGCAACGTTCGATCAGATCGGAATGATCGCCAGGCGCTCGACAAACATCAGCGCGAACACCAGCAGGGCAAAGACCAGCCCGTAACGGAACAGGCGCCAGCTGAACGAGAGATAGGCCCGATTCCCGGTAAAGACGTAAAGCAGGATGCCGGCGCCGACGGCGATGACCAGGATGACCGCGAGCAGGCGCAGCATCCACATGGCCGGATCAGGCGGCCTGGGCCAGCCAGCGAGTGACGCCCTGCGGCGCCTTGGCGGACTCGGCGAAGCTGACCAGTTCCCAGGCGTCCTGTTGTTGCAGCAAGGCGCGCGCCAGTTGATTGTTCAGCGCATGGCCGCCTTTGTGCGACGAATACGCGGCAAGCAGCGGATGGCCGAGCAGGTAGAGGTCGCCGACGGCGTCGAGGATCTTGTGCTTGACGAACTCGTCGCCGTAACGCAGCCCGTCCTGGTTGAGGACACGGAATTCGTCGAGGACGATCGCGTTCTCGAGCCCGCCGCCCAGCGCCAGTCCGTTCTCGCGCAGGTATTCGACTTCCTGCATGAACCCGAAGGTACGCGCCCGCGACACTTCGCGGACGTAGGACTGTTCGGCGAAATCGACCACGGCCTGTTGCGCCGACTTGTCGATGGCCGGGTGATTGAAGACGATGGAAAAACTCAGGCGATAGCCGTCGTAAGGCTCGAAACGCGCCCACTTGTCGCCGTCCTTGACCTCGATCGGGCGGGTGACGCGGATGAATTTCTTGGCCGCATTCTGCTCTTCGATGCCGGCCGACTGGATCAGGAAGACGAAGGGCGCCGCCGAGCCGTCGAGAATGGGCACTTCCGGCGCATCGATGTCGATCCAGGCATTGTCGATGCCAAGGCCGCACAGCGCCGACATCAGGTGTTCGATGGTACCGACCTTGACCCCGTCGCGCTCCAGGCAGGAACACATGCGGGTGTCGCCGATCAGGACGGCCTGCGCGGGAATATCGACCGGCACAGGCAGATCAACGCGACGAAAGACGATTCCGGTATCCGGCGCAGCCGGCCGCAAGGTCAGGTTGACCTTGACACCGCCATGCAGGCCGACGCCCGAGGCATGGATCACAGTCTTCAGCGTGCGTTGCTTGAGCATTATTGTTTTAAGTCTTTGAATGATTGGGGAAGGCGGCGCATTTTAACACAATGCGCCGCCGCCCTTTTTCAGAGAGAGTTTTTGTTACCGATCAATCGGCCTGCTTTCTCAGGAAGGCCGGGATGTCGTAACGATCAACACCGCTGTTGGCCAGCGCCTCGACGGTGACGTTGCGCTTGCGCACCACGGCCGGAACGTCGGCGATCTGGTTGTAGTCGATGGCCGGGCCGCTGTTGAAGGCGACCGCGTCATGGGTACCGGTGGCCACCGCTTCGACCATCGGCGTGTTGATCACTTCGAAGGTCTGACGCTTGGCGGCCGCCTGGCCGAGGCCGGTGGCAACGACGGTGACGCGCAGCGCATCGCCCATCAGTTCGTCGTACACGGCACCGAAGATGATGTGCGCGTCTTCGGCAGCGAAGGCCTTGACCGTATTCATCACCTCGTTGACTTCCTTCATCTTCAGGTTGCCCTTGGCGGCGGTAATGTTCACCAGCACACCGCGGGCACCGGACAGATTCACGCCTTCGAGCAGCGGCGAGGCAACGGCCTGTTCGGCGGCGATGCGCGCGCGATCGACGCCGGATGCCGCTGCCGAGCCCATCATGGCGCGGCCCATTTCACCCATGACCGTACGCACGTCTTCGAAGTCGACGTTGACCAGGCCCGGGTAGGTAATGATTTCGGCAATGCCGCCGACCGCGTTCTTGAGCACGTCGTCGGCCGCCTTGAAGCAATCGTCGACATCGGCGTCGTCGCCCATGACTTCCATCAGCTTGTCGTTGAGGATGACGATCAGCGAATCGACATGCTTGGAGAATTCGGCGATGCCGGCTTCGGCCGACTTCATCCGCTTGCCGCCTTCGAAGCTGAACGGCTTGGTGACCACGCCGACGGTCAGGATGCCCATCTCGCGGGCGATCTCGGCGACCACCGGCGCAGCGCCGGTGCCCGTACCGCCGCCCATGCCGGCGGTGATGAAGGCCATGTGGGCGCCTTCCAGCGACGCACGGATTTCGTCGCGGTGCGCGTCGGCAGCCATCTTGCCGGCTTCCGGCTTGGCCCCGGCGCCGAGGCCGGTCTTGCCCAGCGACAGTTTCGACGACGCGGCATTGCGCGCCAACGCCTGGGCATCGGTATTGGCGGCGATGAATTCAACGCCGTTCACCCCTTCGCGGATCATGTGCTCGATGGCATTGCCGCCGGCACCACCCACCCCGAACACCTTGATGATGGTGCCGAGCTCTTCTTCCTTCTCGATGATTTCAAACATGACGACCTCCTCTGAAAAAACTGTTCAATGACAAATCAAAAATTCTTGGAAAACCATTGCTTCATGCTGGAGAAGACATCCTTGATGCCCTGCTTCTCCTGAATCTTCTGCCCCCGCTTGCGCTGCGCCTGCGCTTCGAGCAGCAGGCCATAGGCGGTCGAGAAGCGCGGGTTCTGGACGACGTCGGACAGGCTGCCGTCGTACTTGGGATTGCCCAGGCGCACCGGCATGTGGAAGATTTCCTCGCCCAGTTCGACCATGCCCGGCATGGCGCTGGCGCCGCCGGTGAGGACGATGCCGGACGACAGGACTTCCTCGAAGCCGGCGCGGCGCAGTTCGTGCTGGATCAGCTCGAACAATTCCTCGACCCGCGGCTGGATCACGTCGGCCAGTGCCCGGCGGCTCAACTTGCGGCTGGGCCGGTCGTCGACGCCGGCGACATCGAGGTTTTCCGAAATCTCGGCCAGTTGCGCCAGGGCGCAGCCGTACTTGCACTTGATGTCTTCGGCTTCACGCGTCGGCGTACGCAGCGCCATGGCGATGTCGTTGGTGATCTGGTCGCCGGCAATCGGAATCACCGAGGTGTGGCGGATCGCACCCTGCGTCCACACGGCGATATCGGTGGTGCCGCCGCCGATGTCGATCAGGCAGACACCGAGGTCCTTCTCGTCCTCGGACAGCGTCGCGTAGCTCGAAGCCAGCGGCTGCAGCACCAGATCATTGACCTCCAGGCCGCAGCGGCGCACGCACTTGACGATGTTCTGCGCCGCCGACACGGCGCCGGTGACGATATGCGTCTTCACTTCCAGGCGCATGCCGCTCATGCCGATCGGCTCGCGGATACCGTCCTGGCCGTCGATGACGAATTCCTGGGTGAGGATGTGCAGGATTTCCTGCTCGGCCGGGATCGGCATCGCCCGCGCCGTCTCGATCACGCGCTCGACATCGGCCTGGGTGACTTCCTTGTCCTTGATCGCCACCATGCCGTTCGAGTTGAAGCTCTTGATGTGGCTGCCGGCAATCCCCGTATACACGTGGCTGACCTTGCAGTCGGCCATCAACTCGACTTCCTGGATGACGCGGCTGATCGTGTGCACCGTTTCCTCGATGTTGACCACGACCCCCTTCTTCAGCCCGCGCGAATCCTGCGAGCCCATGCCGATCACGCTCAGCCGTCCTTCGTGGTCGAGATCGGCGACCAGCGCGACGATCTTCGACGTTCCGATATCCAGGCCAACCACCAGATCCTTGTTGTCCCTGCTCATAGTCTTACTTTCCCTTCCCCTCGCCCGCGACCTTCATCGCGAAACCGTTCGGATACCTCAAATCCACGACCGTCGGCAGCACCGGCAAACCGGCCACCATCGACGGATACACCGCCACGAAACGCTCCAGGCGCGGCCCGACCGGCGACTTCGGGTGTTCCCGCCCGATTTCCACCCGCATGCCGTTTTCCAGCTTCAACTGCCAGGCCAGGCGCGGCGACAGCGACAACTGGACAGCCCGCTCGCCCACCCCGGCCAGTACCTGATTGAATGCCGCGAAGCGTTCCAGCACTTCCCGCCCCGTCCCCGGCGGACCGGACAGCAAGGGCAAGGCGCGCATCTCGTTTTCCGGCAGCAGGGCGGCAAACACCTCGCCATGGCTGTTCACCATTTCCGCGTAACCCTCGCCCCAGCGTGCCACCGCCTTGTGCTCCTCGACCGCCACTTCGACCGTCGCCGGCCACACCCGGCGTACCTGCGCCCGGCGCACCCAGGGCAGCTGCTCCAGCGCCAGACGTACGGCTTCCAGATCGAGGCTGAAGAAATTGCCACGCAACGCCGACGGCAAAACCTGCTCGATCTCGCCGCGGCGTACATGTTCCAGCGGTGCCACGAACACCACCTGCTTGACCGGCAGCGACGGCACGCGCACCAGCCAGACCGCTCCGGCGGCCAGCAAGGCGGCAGCGGCGACCAGCATCAGCAGGTCGGCCAGCGCGGTCAGCAGTTGGGGTTTGTGCCACATTCATCGTCTCAGTCGTTGGCCGCCAGTTCGAGGACGCGACGCACCAGTGCCGGGTAGTCCATGCCGGCCGCCCGGGCGCCCATTGGCACCAGCGAGTGATCGGTCATGCCCGGCGCCGTGTTCACTTCCAGGAAGTAGTGATTGCCGCCTTCGTCCATCAGGAAATCGACGCGCCCCCAGCCGCGACCGCCCAGCATCCGGAACGCTTCCAGCGCCTGGGCGCGGATCTGCATTTCCTTGGCTTCGGGCAGCCCGCAGGGGCACAGGTATTGGGTGTCGTCGCGGTTGTACTTGGCTTCGTAGTCGTACCACTCGGTCGCCGGCTCGATCTTGATGATCGGCAGCACCTCGTCGCCGACGATGCCGACCGTGTATTCGCCGCCCATCACGCCCTTTTCGGCGATCACCAGCGGATCGTGGCGGGCCGCTTCGACATAGGCGGCCTTCAGTTCGCCCGGCGTCTTGACCTTGGTCACGCCGATCGACGAACCTTCGCGCGCCGGCTTGACGAACAGCGGCAAGCCGAGTTCTTCCTCGATGTCGGCGAAATCGGAATCGGCGGTCAGCAGCGCGTATTCCGGGATTGGCAGCCCGGCTGCCTGCCACATCAGCTTGGTGCGGAACTTGTCCATGGCCAGCGCCGAGGCGAGCACGCCGGAGCCGGTATAGGGGATGTGCATGACCTCGAGCGCGCCCTGGATCGTGCCGTCTTCACCGTGGCGGCCGTGCAGCGCGATGAAGGCACGGTCGTAGCCTTTCAACGCATCGAGCGGCTGCTCGGCCGGATCGAAGGCGTGGGCATCGATACCCTGGCCCTGCAATGCGGCCAGCACGCGCGAACCGCTGTTCAGGGAAACCTCGCGCTCGGCGGAAGTTCCGCCGAAGAGGACTGCGACCTTGCCGAAACCGCTCATTTGCCTTCCACCAGTTTGCCGGGCACCGCACCGATAGAACCGGCGCCCATGGTCAGTACCACGTCGCCATCGCGGGCGACATCCATGATCGTTTGCGGCATTGCCGCGATATCTTCAACAAACACCGGCTCGACCTTGCCACCGACGCGCAAGGCGCGGGCCAGCGAACGGCCGTCGGCGGCGACGATGGGCGCTTCGCCGGCGGCGTAGATTTCGGCCAGGCACAAGGCATCGACCGTCGACAACACTTTGACGAAATCCTCGAAACAGTCGCGCGTGCGCGTGTAGCGGTGCGGCTGGAAAGCCAGCAGCAGGCGGCGACCGGGGAAGGCGCCGCGAGCGGCGGCCAGCGTCGCCGCCATTTCGACCGGGTGGTGGCCGTAGTCGTCGACCAGCGTGAAGCTGCCGCCCGCCGGCAGGGCGACTTCGCCGTAACGCTGGAAACGGCGGCCAACCCCCTTGAACTCGGCCAGCGCCTTGACGATGGCCGCATCGGCGACACCGACTTCGGTGGCGACGGCAATCGCCGCCAGCGCATTGAGCACGTTGTGCATGCCCGGCGTGTTCAGCGTGATCTCGAGACGCGAGGTCGTGCCATTGACGCGGACGCAGGTGAAGCGCATCTGGCCGCCGTCGGCGACGACGTTCTCGGCGTAGAAATTGGATTCCGGGCTCAGCCCGTAGGTGACGATCTGCTTGGCCACCTGCGGCATGATCGCGCGCACGTTGGCGTCGTCACCACAAAGTACGGCGACGCCGTAGAACGGCAGGCGGTTCAGGAAATCGACGAAGGCGCCCTTGAGCCGTTCGAAATCGTGACCGTAGGTCTCCATGTGGTCGGCGTCGATGTTGGTGACCACCGAGATCACCGGTGACAGGAACAGGAAGGATGCATCCGACTCGTCGGCCTCGGCCACCAGGAAATCGCCGCTGCCCAGGCGGGCGTTGGCGCCGGCGGCATTCAGGCGGCCACCGATGACGAAGGTCGGATCGATACCGCCTTCGGCCAGGATGCTGGTGACCAGGCTGGTCGTCGTCGTCTTGCCGTGGGTGCCGGCGATGGCGATACCGCGCTTCAGACGCATCAGTTCGGCCAGCATCTGGGCGCGCGGGACGACCGGAATCTTTTTCTCACGGGCGGCAACGACTTCCGGATTGTCTTCCTTGACCGCCGTCGACACGACGACGGCGTCGGCACCGGCAATGTTCTCTTCGGCATGGCCGATGGTCACGCGCACGCCCTCGCCTTCGAGGCGGCGCGTCGTCGCGCTGGCGGCGATATCCGAACCGCTGACCGTGTAGTCGAGGTGGGCGAGCACCTCGGCGATGCCGCTCATGCCCGAACCGCCGACGCCGACGAAGTGGATGTGTTTGACCTTGTGCTTCATTTGGCAATTTCCGTACAGAGATTGACCACGTCCAGCGTGGCCTCCGGCTTGGCCAGGCTGCGGGCCTTTTCCGCCATTTCCTGAAGCTGGCCGCGCGAATAGTTGCGGATCAGGGCGATGGCTTCCGGCGTCAGTTCGCTTTGCGGCAGCAGGAAGGCGCCGCCGACATTGACCAGGAAACGGGCATTGCCGGTCTGGTGGTCATCCACGGCATGCGGGAAGGGCACCAGGATGCTGGCCACGCCGACCGCCGCCAGTTCCGCCACGGTCAACGCCCCGGCGCGGCAGATGACCAGATCGGCCCATTCGTAGGCGCCGGCCATGTCCTCGATGAACGGCACGCAGTGCGCCTGCACCCCGGCCGCCGCGTAGGCCGCCTTGAGCGCGTCGATATGCTTCTCGCCGGCCTGGTGGACGATCTGCGGCAACTGGTCGGCCGCCAGCAGGGCCATGCCCCTGGGCACCGCTTCGTTGAGCGCCTGCGCGCCCAGACTGCCGCCGATGATCAGTACGCGCAGTGCGCCCTCGCGCCCGGCAAAGCGCTCGGCCGGCGGCGCCACGGCGGAGATTTCCGGACGCACCGGATTGCCCAGCCAGATGCCCTTCTTCAGCACGTCCGGAAAACCGGTGGCGATGCGCTCGGCAACGCCGGCGAGTACCTTGTTGGCCAACCCGGCGACCGAGTTCTGTTCGTGCAGTACCAGCGGCACGCCCGCGAGCGCCGCCATCATGCCACCCGGGAACGTGATGTAGCCGCCCATGCCCAGCACCACATCCGGCCTGACCTGGCGGATCGCCTGCCAGCCCTGCCAGAAGCCGCGCAACAGGTTGACCGGCAGCAGCAGCTTGCGCAGCAGGCCCTTGCCGCGCAGGGCGGAGAATTTGACCCAGACCATTTCGAAACCGTGCTGCGGCACCAGGCGGGCCTCCATGCCCTCCGGGTTGCCCAGCCAGACGACCCGCCAGCCGGCTTCGCGCATCTTGTGGGCGACGGCCAGCGCCGGGAAGATGTGGCCGCCGGTACCGCCGGCCATGATCATGATGGTTTTGCTCATAACTTCCCTCCGCGCATCAATTGCCTATTCTCCCAATCCACCCGCAGGAGAATGGCCAGTGCCACGCAGTTGGCGAGGATGCCCGAGCCGCCGAAGCTCATCAGCGGCAGGGTGAGGCCCTTGGTCGGCAGCAGGCCGACGTTCACGCCCATGTTGATGAAGGACTGCACGCCCAGCCAGATGCCGATGCCCATGGCGACCAATGCCGGGTACAGGCGGTCGAGTTGCACGCACTGGCGGCCGATGGCGAAGGCGCGCTGGACCAGCACGGCGAACAGTGCGATCACGGTCAGTACGCCGACGAAACCCAGTTCCTCGCCGATCACGGCAAGCAGGAAATCGGTATGTGCTTCCGGCAGGTAGAACAGTTTCTCGACGCTGGCGCCGAGTCCGACGCCGAACAGTTCGCCGCGACCGAAGGCGATCAGCGAATGGGAGAGTTGATAGCCACGGCCGAAGGCATCGGCCCACGGGTCCATGAAGCCGAAGATGCGGTCACGCCGGTAGGGCGAGACGATGATCATGATCGCGAAGGCGATCAGCAGGCCGACGATCAGCAGTGCGAACATGCGTGCCTTCAACCCGCCGAGGAAGAGGATGCCCATGGCGATCGAGATGATCACGACGAAGGCGCCGAAATCCGGCTCCTTGAGCAGCAGGATGCCGACCAGCGCCATCGCGCCGAACATCGGCAGGAAAGCTTGCTTCAGGTCGTGCATGACGTTGATCTTGCGGATCGTGTAGTCGGCCGCGTAGAGCACGGCGAACAGTTTCATCAGTTCGGACGGCTGCAGGTTGGCGAAGCCGAGCGGCAGCCAGCGACGGGCGCCATTGACGTCCTTGCCGATGCCGGGAATGAGCACGATGGCCAGCAGCAGGACGCCGATCATGAACAGCACCGGCGCATATTTCTGCCACACCGTCAGCGGCAGCTGGAAGGCGACCGCGCCGGCGACCAG
The DNA here is from genome assembly GCA_002470165.1 of Betaproteobacteria bacterium UBA7395. Classification (GTDB taxonomy): domain Bacteria; phylum Pseudomonadota; class Gammaproteobacteria; order Burkholderiales; family Rhodocyclaceae; genus Azonexus. The sequence continues at coordinate 11,895 of DKNF01000269.1, forward strand.
CCCGATGCACAGGAAAATCGTGTGCCGGATCAGGTAGTAGGCCGGCTGGTTGTTGGTGAAGCGGCCGGCCTCGGCAATTGCGATCGACGCCGAATAGACCATCACCAGCCCGCCGAGCAGGAGCAGCAGCGCCGACCACAGCAAGGCGTGGTCGATTTCGGCCAGTTGCTGGCGCGGCGAGTCGAGCGCGGACAGCATCATGGCTTCAGCCCTCCGACCGCGTCGATGAAGGCTTGCGCGCGGTGCGCGTAGTTGCGGTACATGTCGAGGCTGGCACAGGCCGGCGACAGCAGCACACAGTCGCCCGGCTCGGCGCGGGCGGTCAGCCAGCGCACGGCGGCTTCCATGTCGCCGACGATGCAGGTCGGCACGCCACTACCTTCGATGGCCATGCCGATCGCCGCGGCGTCGCGGCCGATCAGCGCGACCGCACGGCCGTGCTCGGCCAGTGCCGCCTTGAGCGGAGAAAAGTCCTGGCCCTTGCCGTCGCCGCCCAGGACGATGGCGACCTTGCGCCCCATGCCCTCGATCGCCGCCAGCGTGGCGCCGACGTTGGTGCCCTTGGAGTCGTCGACATACAACACGCCGCCGATCTCGGCGACGGTTTCGACCCGATGCGGCAGGCCGCGGAATGCCTTCAGCGGTTCGATCAGGCGCTGCGGCGCAACACCGACGGCCTCGCACAAGGCCAGTGCGGCCATCGCGTTGGCGGCGTTGTGCAGACCACTCAGTTGCAGGTCGGCCAACGCGACCAGCGCCTCGCCGCCGCGCACGATCGCGCCGTCGACCAATCCGTAGTCGGTCCCGCGCGGCGCCGCATTGAGGCCGAAAGTGACCATCTTGCGACCGCAGCGGCCGTTGGCCATCGACCAATCATCGTCGCGGTTGAGGATCATCGCGCCTTTGCCCTGGAAGACGCGCGACTTGGCCGCCGCGTATTCGGCCAGGCTACCGTCGTAGCGGTCGAGATGGTCTTCCGAGAGGTTGAGCACGGTAGCCGCCGCGGCATTCAGGTGATGCGTGGTTTCCAGCTGGAAGCTCGACAGTTCGAGCACCCAGACCGCAGGCAGATTGCTGGCATCCTGCGCATCCATCAGCGCATCGAGCGCCGACGGCGAGATGTTGCCGCAGGCGATGGCCGGCACACCGGCACCGTTGAGCAGGTGGGCGGTCAGCGCGGTGGTCGTGGTCTTGCCGTTGCTGCCGGTGA
>DKNF01000269.1:13213-13374 GCA_002470165.1 Betaproteobacteria bacterium UBA7395
GTCTTGCCGTTGCTGCCGGTGATGGCGACGATCTGCGAGCCTGCCACCTGCCCGCGCACGCCGGCGGCAAACAATTCGATTTCCGAGATCAGCGGCAGGCCGCAGGCGGCGATCGCCGGCGTCGCCTTGGCCACGCCCGGCGACAGCGCGACGACTTCGCA
>DKNF01000266.1 GCA_002470165.1 Betaproteobacteria bacterium UBA7395
CTGCTCGGCTGCTCGACGCGCGAGGTGCAGCACGACCGCATCGCCGCCGCCCGCGAGATGGCTGCGCGCTACGGCTGCCCGGTCGCTCTCAAAGGCTGCGGCACGATCATTGCCGGACCGGATGGCCGCTGGTGGATCAACACCACCGGCAATCCGGGCATGGCCACGGCCGGCATGGGCGACGTCCTGAGCGGGATGATCGCCACCCTGCTGGCCCAGCAATGGCCGGCGGAACAGGCCTTGCTGGCGGCGGTGCATCTGCACGGTGCGGCCGCCGACCGGCTGGTTGCCGACGGCATCGGCCCGATCGGCCTGACCGCCGGCGAAATCATCGACAGCGCGCGCTGCCTGGTCAACGACTGGCTGCGCTGAAGTGCAGCCTCAATCCGCCGCCGGCGGCGACGGATAGGGATAGAGCATGTTCAGCGCCTGGCTCTGGCCGTTGGGCTGGACGATGCGGACATGCTCGCGGCGCAGTTCCCGGGCATGCAGCACCCCACAGGCATGGGCGATCATTTCCACTTCCTGGTTCATGTTGCGCGTGTAATGGGCAACCCGCTCGGCCTTGTCCTCGACGACCAGACCGCGCTGCAGTTTCTGGTTGTGCGTGGTGATGCCGGTCGGACAGGTGTTCTGGTGACAGCGCAAGGCCTGGATGCAGCCGAGCGCAAACATGTAGCCGCGGGCCGAATTGACCAGATCGGCACCACAGGCCAATGCCCAGGCGACCTTGGCCGGGGTCAGCAGCTTGCCCGAGGCAATCACCTTGATCCGCTCGCGCAAGCCGTTTTCGATCAACGCATCGACCACGCGCGGCAGCGCTTCGTTGATCGACAGGGCCATGTGATCGGCCAGCGCCTGCGGCGCCGCGCCCGAACCGCCCTCGCCGCCATCGATGGTGAGGAAATCCGGCGCGCTCCACAAACCGCGCCGTCTGACGGCTTCGGCCAGCTCATGCATGAACTGCCAGCCGCCGATGGCAGTCTTGATGCCGACCGGCTTGCCGGTCACTTCGCGGACATGCACGACCATGTCGAGCAGTTCCTCCATCGTCCCGGTCTCGGGGTGACGGTTTGGCGACAGCGAATCCTTGCCCAGCGGAATACCGCGGATGGCGGCGATCTCGGCCGTCACCTTGGCCGCCGGCAGCACCCCGCCTTTACCCGGCTTGGCGCCCTGCGACAGCTTGATCTCGAAGGCGCGAACATGCTCGTGCCCGGCCAGTTCGCGCAGACGCAGGTCGCTCAGGCGACCGGCTTCGTCGCGGACACCGTACTTGGCCGTGCCGATCTGGAAAATGACGTCGCAGCGCCCTTCGAGATGGTAGGGGCTGAGCCCGCCTTCGCCGGTATCCATATAGCAGCCGGCCAGGGCCGCGCCTTGCGAGAGGGCGCGGACGGCCGGCCGGGAAATGGCGCCGAAACTCATGCCGCTGATATTGATCAGCGAGCGTGCGGCGAACGGCTTGTCGCACCAGCCTTCACCGATCATCACCGGCGGCGACGGCCGGTGATCGCTGTCGAGCACCGGAAAGGCGGCGTTCACAAAAACCAGCGCCCCGGATTGATTGATGTCGTAGGTCGAACCGAAGCCGATCATGCCGCCTTCGTTCTTGGCCAGCCGATAGACCCAGGCGCGTGTCGCCCGGTTGAAGGGCATTTCCTCGCGGTCACCGAGGAAGAAGTACTGGCGGAAGTATTCGCCCAGGCTTTCGAAGAAGAAACGCAGATGGCCGACAATGGGGAAATTGCGCAGGACCGTGTGGCGCTTCTGGGTGACGTCGCGCAGGTACCAGAACAGCAGGAGCACCGCCAGCACCAGAACGACCATCACCCCCAGACTGACGTGAAACACCCCGACGATTTCTGACATTGTCTGCCCCTGACGGTACAATTCGCGCCTAAGCATGCCGCCGGAACCCAGAGATGTCCATAGAATTCGCCTACCCGCTCGCCGCAGAAATCACCCGCAATGTCGACGCCGCCCTGACCGAGGATGTCGGCCCCGGCGACCTGACCGCTTCCCTGGTACCCGGCGACCGTCAGGTCCGGGCCACGGTCATTTCGCGGGAAGCCGGCGTGCTTTGCGGCACGGCCTGGTTCGACGAATGCGTGCGCCGCCTCGACCCGGATGCCCGCATCACCTGGCAGGCCGGCGACGGCGAACGGATCGCTGCCGATCAGCTGCTATGCACCATCGACGGTAACGGCCGCGCCCTGCTGACCGCCGAGCGCAGCGCGCTGAACTTTCTGCAATTGCTGTCGGCGGTGGCCAGCAAGGTCCGCATCTACGCCGACGCCATCGCCGGCACCCGGGCGCAGGTCGTCGACACCCGCAAGACCCTGCCCGGCCTGCGCATTGCCCAGAAATACGCCGTCCGCGCCGGCGGCGGCGGCAACCACCGGCTGGCTTTGTGGGATGCGATCCTGATCAAGGAAAACCACATCCATACCGCCGGCGGCATCGCCCAGGCCTACACGGCGGCCGAGCGGGTCGCCGGGCAAGCCGCCGACCGCTGCAAGTTCATCCAGGTCGAAGTCGAAAACCTCGACGAGCTGCACCAGGCACTGGCCGCTGGCGCGCGGATGATCCTGCTCGACAATTTCACCACCGACCTGATGCGCGAGGCCGTCGCCGTCAACGCCGGGCGCGCCATTCTCGAAGCCTCCGGCAACGTCAGCCTGGAAACCATCCGCGCCATTGCCGAAACCGGGGTCGATCGCATCTCGGTCGGTGCGCTGACCAAGGACGTCAAGGCGCTCGACCTGTCGATGCGCTTCGTCGGCTAAGCGGAAGCCGGCGAATGACTTCCCAGGATGCCGGCCTGCAAACCCTGACCCGCTTGTACGTGCGCCTGCTGCACGTCCTGTTTGCACTCTCCCCCTGCGTCGCCATTGTTTACCTGATGCTGTTCCAGGATGCGTCGCTGCGCTTCGAAAGCCATGCCTTCCACGAACTGGCGATTGCGGTCGCCATACTCTCCTGCCTGTTCGTGGCCTGGATTACCTGGCATTGCTACCTCGATTCGGGCGAACCCCTGCTGCGCTGGCTGACGCTCGGTTTCATCGGCTTTGCCGTGGTTTATGCGCCGCACGGCCTGTTCACCGGCTACGCGCAAGACTACCCGATGCTCTTCCTGCTCTACGGCCCGGCCTCACGCCTCACCCTCAATCTGTGCCTGCTGTTCGGCGTACTCAATCACGGCCGACCGGCAGACCCGCCGAAGGCGCGTACAGACAAATCCTTCTGGCTGCTCTGGCTGGCAGGATTCCTGGCACTCGACGGGTTGATTGCCTGGCTCGCGCTGTCACCGGCCGGCAGTATGCCGCTGGTCCGCATCGGCATGGAGGGAAGCGCCCTGCTCATCGCCTTCGTCGCCCTGTTGCGGATGCAGAGCCGCGGTAGCGGCCTGCCGCTGCTGGCGATCTACTCGCTGTCGCTGGCGATGTTTGCCCAATCCTCGCTGTCCTTCCTGCTCGCCGGCCCCTGGAATCACCAGTGGTGGCTGGCGCACGCGATCAGCGCTTCAGGCTTTCTCCTGCTTAGTTATGGGGTCGTCCGGGCTTTCCAGACGACACGCTCTTTCGCCACAGTGTACAGCCAGGAAATCATCATCCGCCAGCTTGAAGCCGCCAACGAACGCCTGACGCTGATGGCCACCACCGACTCCCTGACCGGCATTGCCAACCGCCGCCATTTCTTCGAACGCGCCGGCGAGGAATTGATCCGGGCCAGCCGCAACGATCACCCGCTCTGCCTGCTGCTGCTGGATATCGATCACTTCAAGGTGATCAACGACACGCACGGTCATCAGGCCGGCGATACCGTACTCAGGAAAATGGCCGGCCGCATCGACGAAATGCTGCGCGGCTCCGACCTGTTCGGCCGCCTGGGCGGCGAGGAATTCGGCATCCTCCTGCCGGAAACCGACATGCCAGCCGCCATCGCCATTGCCGAGCGCATCCGCCAGCACGTCTCCGGCCTGGTCATCACGCATGAAAACCTGAAGCTGTCGGTCACCGTCAGCCTCGGCGTCGCCCAGTTCCCGAGCGACGGCGAACGTTTCGACCTGCTGTTCGCAGAAGCCGACCGCCGCCTCTACCGCGCCAAGGAAAGCGGCCGCAACCGCGTTTACCCGGCGGTTTGAGGCTCAGTCGTCAGACGCGCTCGACCACGAAGCGCTTGATCGCCTCGACATCCGGGTCCATGACCACGACGTGCTGCTCGAGATTTTCAATCCCGGCCAGTTCGGCGGGACGAACTGGTTCGGTACCCAGCGCTTCGCGGATGGTTTCCTCGAATTTCGCCGGCTGCGCGGTTTCCAGAACGATCATCGGCACGCCCGGCTGACGTTTTTCCAGCGCGACCTTGAGTCCGTCGGCGGTATGCGTGTCGAGCATGACCTGGTAGCGCCCCTGGGCAACGCGGATGGTGTTGATGCGATCGGTGTGCGAGCTGCGCCCGGAAACGAACCCGAATTTCGGCAGATCCTTCCAGTAGACCGTGGTGCTCAGATCGAAGGCCTTGCCCTGATCGACCCTGGACCACAGGTCGCGGATCACCACCGGGTCGCGGCCGACCAGATCGAAAACAAAACGCTCGAAGTTCGAGGCCTTGGAGATATCCATCGACGGGCTGGACGTCACGCTGGTTTCCGCCGAAGTCCGCGGACGGTAGATGCCGGTACGGAAGAACTCGTCGAGGACGTCGTTTTCATTGGTCGCCAGCACCAGTTGCTTGATCGGCAAGCCCATCATGCGGGCGATGTGGCCGGCGCAGATGTTGCCGAAGTTGCCCGACGGCACGCAGAACGAGACCTGCTCGTCGTTGGTTTGGGTCGCCAGGAAATAGCCCTGGAAGTAATAGACGATCTGGGCCGCGACGCGTGCCCAGTTGATCGAATTGACGGCGCCGATCTTGTACTGCTTCTTGAACGCGGCGTCGTTGGAAACCGCCTTGACGATGTCCTGGGCGTCGTCGAACATGCCGCGTACGGCGATGTTGAAGATGTTGGCATCGGTCAGCGAATACATCTGGGCGCGCTGGAAAGCACTCATCTTGCCGTCCGGCGAGAGCATGAAGACCTTGACGTTGTGCTTGCCGCGCATGGCGTATTCGGCGGCCGAACCGGTGTCGCCGGAAGTGGCGCCGAGGATGTTGATCGACTCGCCGCGCTTGTCCAGAACATACTCGAACAGGTTGCCGAGCAGTTGCATCGCCATGTCCTTGAAGGCCAGCGTCGGACCGTTCGACAGCTCCTGGGTGTACAACCCGTCTTCCAGCTTGGTCAGCGGCGTGATCTGGCTGGCGTCGCCGCCGTTGCGGGTGAAGCGATAGACATCGGCGGTATAGGTTTTGGCGACGATGGCCTTGAGGTCGTCGGCCGGAATATCGGTGATGAACTTCGACAGGATTTCGTACGCCAGATCGGCGTAGGAAAGCTGGCGCCAGGCATCGAGGTCGGCGCGACTGACTTGCGGGTAGGATTCCGGCAGATACAGGCCACCGTCCGGCGCCAGGCCACCGAGAAGGATGTCGCAGAAGGCCTGGGGGGCGGACTGCCCGCGAGTCGAGATGTAGCGCATGGTGAAACCCTGGAAAGCGGAAAAATGATGATTTTAACGCGTCGACCGCCGGATTCGCACGGTCTGCAGCACGGAAACAATAAACAGCAGCAAGCCGAGCATGGCCAAGATCATGCCGGGCAAGACAAATCCGCCCAGAAACGCGCCACCAGCCAGCATGAAAAGGCCTGCCCGCAGCGCCCCGCGGACGACCAGGCGGCTACGCATCGCGTGACGCTCCGAGGATTGCCGCCCCGGCCAGCGCCACACCGGCAGCAACTGACTCAAGGCGCCGGTCACAAGAGGCAGCAGGAACGCCGCCACCCAGGCCCATAGCCCGGGCATGGCCGGCATCACCCCGGCACCATGCAACACACCGGCAAGCAAACCCAATATCCAGCCGAACACAGCGGCAATGAGCGATACCGCCGCACCATCGCCAAGAAGTCGCTGCCACCCGAAGCATTGCAGCCAGCGCACCAGCAACAGGCCGGCCAAGACCAGCAGCACCGCTGCCCCGACGGTCGCCAGCGACCAGTGAACGGCAATACTCAGAACCACCGTCAGCACGGCCAGCAGCATGGGCCACAGGTAACGCTGCAGCCATTGGGCGGCGCCCGGATCGGCCCGACCGAGCACGGTCGGCAGAAGAACCGGCAGTGTGCCGAATGCGGCCAGGCCGACCAGGCCCAGCGTGTTCAGGTGCAGATGCAGCAGGCGCCAGACTTGCCAATGCGCCGGCCACAGCGCCATCGCCAGAATGGCCATTAGCGCCAGCATCAGCACAGCAAGTGCTGCCGCATACCATCGCCAGCCCGGATGCGGCCGCCCCAGCGCGGCACGTGCCCGACGCACGATCCAGTAGAGCAAGCCGCCGGCCAGTGACAGATCGATGGCTGCTGCCAGTTGCAGCAGCTCGTAAGGGAAGATGCCCTGCAAAGCGAGGACCAGCAGGACCCCGGCCAACTGGGCAAACACCGGCAAACGCCGGATGATTGCCGGCGCATCGCCCGTTCGCGTGAGCACGGGAACGAAGTGCGTCATTGCCGCAAAGATCAGCGGCACAATGCCGACGGCAAACACCAGATGCGCCACCGCTGCCGGCGTGCCGACCCCGACCGCCGCCAGCGAGGCGGCTGCGATCAGGGCCAGCAGCGTCAGGGCAGCGGTTATCAGCAAATCAGCCGCCGATCACCTTGAAATCGATGACGATGGCGCCCGGTTCGCGCTGCACGTACTCAATCGACACCTGATTGCCGTAGCGCTGCTGCATCTGGGCAAGCAGCGGCAAAGGGTCGTGGTCGTTGCAGAAACGCATGGTTTCACCCGGCATCAGCGACTCGAGCGCGCCGAAGATGGCAGCATGACGAAAACGCTTGGCAACACCACGGGCGTCGAAGGGATAAAGCGCCTCGGCGGTGGGACGGTCGCAGGCATGGATGGCGTGAGTCATGGGGATTTCCTTGTAAAAAAGCTGCCGCTAGCAGCAAGAGCCCCGATTCTGCCGACCCCGGAACGGCATTTCCTTGATCTGCATCGCCCTGAACGACAAAGGGGGCCGCAGCCCCCTTCTTCATGCGCAGATAGGCAGGTTTACTGCAGCTCTTCCAGACGGATACGCTTGACCTGGGCCTTGACCGCGGCCAGCGCCTCGACCTTGGCGACTGCGGCGAGTGCTGCGCTTTCGCTGCAGACGTGGGTGAGGATGATGATATCGGTCTCGCCTTCTTCCGGCTCGCGCTGGAGCATGGCGTCGATCGAGATGCCCTGGTCGGCGAGGATGCGGGTGACGTCGGCTAGCACGCCAGCCTTGTCCTCGACGCGCAGGCGCAGGTAGTTGCCGGTCTCGATCTCGCTCATCGGCAGGATCGGCAGATTGGACATTGCGTTCGGCTGGAAGGCCAGGTGCGGCACGCGGTGTTCCGGGTCGGCGGTAGCCAGGCGGGTGACGTCAACCAGATCGGCGATCACTGCCGAAGCGGTCGGCTCGGCGCCGGCACCCTTGCCGTAGTAGAGCGTGGTGCCGACGGCGTCGCCCTTGACGACGACGGCGTTCATCGCGCCCTCGACGTTGGCGATCAGGCGCTTGGCCGGGATCAGCGTCGGATGCACGCGCAGCTCGACACCGTTTTCGCGGCGCTTGGCGATGCCAAGCAGCTTGATGCGGTAGCCGAGTTGTTCGGCATATCTGATGTCTGAGGCTTCAAGCTTGGTGATGCCCTCGACGTAAGCCTTGTCGAACTGCACCGGAATGCCGTAAGCGATCGAGGCGATCAGCGTCGCCTTGTGGGCGGCATCGACGCCTTCGATGTCGAAGGTCGGATCGGCCTCGGCATAGCCCAGGCGTTGCGCCTCGGCGAGCACGTCGGCAAAGGACAGGCCCTTGTCGCGCATTTCGGAGAGGATGAAGTTGGTGGTGCCATTGATGATGCCAGCGGCCCATTCGATGCGGTTGGCGGTGAGGCCTTCGCGCAGCGCCTTGATAATCGGGATGCCACCGGCGACGGCGGCTTCGAAGGCGACCATGACGCCCTTCTGCTGGGCGGCGGTGAATATCTCGGTGCCATGCACGGCGAGCAGCGCCTTGTTGGCGGTGACGACGTGCTTGCCGTTGGCGATTGCCTGCATCACCAGCTCCTTGGCGACGCCGTAGCCGCCGATCAACTCGACGACGATGTCGATTTCCGGATCATTGACCAGGGCAAAGGCATCGGCCGTGACCCTGGCGCTACCGCCGGTGACCTGCTGGGCAAGTTCCACATTCTTGTCGGCCACGGCGGTAATGCGAATCGGGCGGCCGGCGCGGCGGGTAATTTCTTCCGCGTTACGATTGAGAACGGTCCAGGTGCCACCGCCGACGGTGCCGATGCCGATTAGGCCTACATTGATGGGTTTCATAGCTCAGTCTTTGTTGATGAGATGGTTGGTGTTGTGACGTTTGCGATAGTTCTCGAGGAAACGGGCGACACGGCCGACGGCCTCGCGCAGATCGTCCTCGTGCGGCAGGAAGACCAGCCGGAAGTGGTCGGGGTGCGGCCAGTTGAAGCCGGTCCCCTGAACCAGCAGGACCTTTTCTTCCTGCAGCAGTTCGGCAATGAACTGCTGGTCGTTCTTGATCGGGTAGATCTTGGGATCGAGCCTGGGGAACATGTACAGCGCCGCCTTGGGCTTGACGCAGGAGACACCGGGAATCGCCGTGATCAGTTCGTGTGCGAGATCGCGCTGGCGACGCAGGCGACCGCCGTCGCGCACCAGATCGTCAATGCTCTGGTAACCGCCCAGCGCAGTCTGGATGCCGTGCTGGCCGGGCGCGTTGGCGCACAGGCGCATCGAGGCCAGCATGTCGAGGCCCTCGATATAGTCCTTGGCATGGCGCTTGTCGCCGGAAACGACCATCCAGCCGGCACGGTAGCCGCAGGAACGGTAGTTTTTCGACAGGCCGTTGAAGGTGATGGTCAGCACGTCTTCCGACAGGGCCGCGATCGAGGTATGGGTGACGCCGTCGTACAGCACCTTGTCGTACACCTCGTCGGCGTAGATGATCAGGTGGTGCTGGCGGGCGATCTCGATGATCTCGTGCAGCAGGTCGTCCGGATACAGCGCACCGGTCGGGTTGTTCGGGTTGATGATGACAATCGCCCGCGTGTTCTTGTTGATCTTGCTGCGGATATCGTCGAGGTCGGGCAGCCAGCCCTTTTCCTCGTCGCACAGGTAATGCACGGGCTTGCCGCCGGACAGGCTGACCGCCGCCGTCCACAGCGGATAGTCGGGGGCCGGCACGAGTACTTCGTCGCCAGCGTCGAGCAAGGCATTCATCGCCATCACGATCAGTTCGGACACGCCGTTGCCAACGTAGATGTCCTCCAGCGTCACCCCCCTGATGTGCTTCTGCTGGGTGTAATGCATGATCGCCTTGCGCGCCGCGAAGATACCCTTCGAATCCGTATAACCGGCCGCGTTGGGCAGGTTGCGGATCATGTCCTGCTGGATTTCTTCGGGCGAATCGAAACCGAACGAGGCCAGGTTGCCGATGTTCAGCTTGATGATCTTGTGGCCTTCTTCTTCCATCTGCTTGGCCATCTGCAGCACGGGGCCGCGGATGTCGTAGCAGACGTTGGCAAGTTTGGCGGATTTCTTGACGTGCTTCATGAAATTGTCCGGATTGGCGAGGTTTGGGCCAAAGGTATAATCCTACTATTACGAATGCTGCACCGCAAAGTGAAACTCCATACATCCAGCACTGACGGCCTCAATCTCTTCACCGCCTACGGTGACGACTACGTTGCGGTCAATCATCAAAAGCACGAGAGCAACCTGATCGTGTGCCCTGAAAGCATCATCGCCGACTGGTCGACGGCCCGCGTCGATGCACTGACCGAGGCCGACCGCCAGAAACTGCTCGAACTGGGCATCGGCATCATCCTGCTCGGCACCGGCAAACGCCTGCGTTTCCCCGCGGTCGAATGGATGCGCCCATTTGCAGTAGCCGGCATCGGCCTGGAAATCATGGACCTGCAAGCTGCCTGCCGGACCTACAACATTCTCGCCGGCGAAGGCCGCAAAGTCGCTGCGGCGCTGCTTTTCGACTAGATCCGGTCGGCCGACGGCGCACCGAAATGGTAGCCCTGCCCGGCCTTCACCGAGTCCTTGAGCAACATCTCCACCTGCTCGGCGTTCTCGACGCCTTGGGCAATCACTTCGACCTCAAGCGACGACGCCAGCGACACGATCGAGCGCAGTAGCGCCCGTGCAGCCTCGTTCTCCGGCGCTTCGGCGACCAGTCCGGCGTTAAGCTTCACATAATCCGGCGGCAGATCGCGCAGCAACTGCAGCGAACTTGGCATCAGGCCAAAATGATCAATCCCGAAACGAACCTGGTGCGTGCGCAGCATGTCGGCGAACTGACGCGCCGCTTCCATGTCGAGCGAGCAGCCGTATTCGGTCAACTCGAAGGACAGACGGACGCCCCGCTGATTCAGGCGCGACAGCCGCCCACCGATCCAGGTCAAGAACTCGCGGTTATCCAGGCTCTGATTGGAGAGATTGACCGCCAGATTGACGCACTCATCGCCGCCCCGCTCCTCCAGTCGGCGGAAAACCAGCGACAGCAGGGCCTGATCGATATCCGGCATCAATTTATGCCGCATCGCCATCGGCAGGAACACCGAAGCAGGCACCAGATTACCGTCGTTACCCACAAGGCGCGTCATGATTTCCTGCTGCATCACTTCGCCACTCGATAACGAGACCACCGGTTGTCCAAGCAGCGTCCACCGATTTTCGGCCAGGGCATTGCGAATCAATTCACGCCAGGCCAACGAACCGATCGACGACTCCGAGGAGCCGACGTCGACCACGTACTGCAAGGCATTACGCCCAGACTGACGCGCGCTCTCGATGGCCAGGTCGAGCCGGGACATCACCCGAGCCCGCTCCTCGCCATGACGAAAATGCACCATGCCGACGCTGAAAGAGAAATCCCCCCCCTCCTCCAGCCCATCGAAAATCTGCTGCAGGCGGTCACGCAACTGACGACCGATCTCGGCCAAGGTTGCGGCATTCTGATCAAACAGCACGAAACCGAAAGAACTGCCGCCAATGCGGCAAAGAATCGAAGCCCGGTCGCCCAGCGTTTCGCGGGCAACCGCGGCAACAGAAGCCAGGAACTGATCGCCCTTGCGATAACTGGCCTCGGTATTGAAATTCTTGAGGTTGTTCACTTCGATACCGATCAATGCGGCATCGGAAAATGCAATTTCTCCGCTCAATGCCTGCCCCAGACGCAGATCAAAGCTGCGCCGGTTGTCCAGCCCGGTCACATCGTCCTGATAGGCCTCACGGCGAAACTGCTCGGCCTTTCTCGATTCTGCATCGAGAAATTCGGATATTTTCCGCGACATCTCGTTCATCGCGCCGACTACCCTGGCCAACTCCAGTGCTCGTGGCTTGACCTTGATCTGACCGAAATGCTTTTGCTGGATATCGACGGCCGAACGTTCGATTTCGGACAGGGGATTCAGTATCCAGCGCAACACCACGCGCACCAGCGCCAGTGCCAGAAAGTAAGCGAACAACATCCAGCCTGAGATCTCAAGCGCCGATTTCCACAAATATTGATAGGCATGCGTCGGCTGGGAAAGCACGACAACCTTGCCCAACTGCCGCCAACGAGCCGTCAGGAAAGATTCGCCCGAAGGGGCCTGCAAGGTCACCAGCGATGTGAACCACAAGGGCACGCCTTCTACCTTGGCTGCCAGTTCCCGCTCGACAATGACCGAGCCGTCAACGCCGAGAATGGCGATACGCTGAAAATACCCGCGGTCGAACAGGGTGGCCACCTGGGTTTCCGCCAGTATCCTGTCGCCGTCGGCCAGCGACTGGGAGAGCGGGTGGACCAGCGACGAAGCGGCATCCTGGGCATGCGAGCCCAATTGCTCCTCAAGGTAGGCGCGCGTTCCGGAAACGCCCAGTATCGCCAACCCGACGAATACGCCGAGAAAGATGACCGAAATCCCGAGAAACAACTGTCGTCTCAAGGTCATGAAAACACCCTCAAAAAAAATGGCAGCCTTAGGCTGCCATTTTCCAAAAAACAACAAGCTCAGGAACGGCTGACGCTACCGAGATAACCACCACCACCGCCACCGCCGCTGAAATTGGAGCCGGGCGAGCTACCAAAATTACCAGATCCGCTCGGACCACCGACAGTATCGCCCCCCTGGGGACCACCAGCGGCAGTGGAGCCGGTCACAAATTGAGGATCGACTCCGGCAGCCAGTGCTGCCTGGGTCACTGCGGCCGGCGACGCACCGGCAGCAATAGCGGCAGAAACCACAGCAGCTGGCTGATAGCCGGCTGCGACCATCGCACTGATCACCGATTGCAGATCGGCTCCCTGGCTCAGTAGCGCGCTGATCAGGGAAGCTTCAGAAACGCCAGCCTTCTTGGCGGCAGCAGCAATCGCAGAAATCGACTGACCAGCAGCCAGGTTTTGCTGGACTTCAGCATCAACCTGAGCCAACGTCATGTTCGGCGAAAATGCAGCAACCGCCGCGAAACTCGACAGCGCAACACCGGCTGCCAGTGCAATTTTGGTAAAGGTCTTCATTCGATCCCCCGACAAGGTTTGATATGGCTTCAGGTTAGCACCAGGATTACCCGTTCGTCAACTTCAATTTCGCATAAATATCGACAAAAAATCTTTTCAATACAATGATTTTCAACATGTGAAATCCGAAGAACGAAAAACCGGATCAGCGATCCGGAAGCATCAGCCGACAGCCCCCAGAATCCCTTTGTGCACCAGCGAACTCGCCCGCCATTCATTGAAGCTGAGCGGCTTGCCAAACACATACCCCTGCACGGCATCGCAACCAATCCGGCGCAGCACCTCGAGTTGCTCCGGCGTCTCCACACCTTCGGCAACCGCCCTGACACCAAGACGCTGGGCAAATGCCACCAGCGCCGCCACCAATTCCCGCATTTGCGGATTGACGGTGATCTCGCTGGTAAAGGAGCGATCGATCTTGATCGAGCTCATCGGCAACTGACTGAGCAGGCTGAAGGAGCAATAGCCGGCACCAAAATCGTCGAGCGAGAACTTGCAGCCCGATTCCGCCAGGCCGAGCAAAGTCCTGACAGCACGCTCGTTACCGGTAAGCGCAGCCTCGGAGCACTCGAAGGTCAGCCGCCTAGTTGGAACCCCAGCCGATGCCAGCGTTTCCAGCAGGTGATTTACCGCATCCGGGGCTGACAGCTGTTTGGCTGAGAGATCGATGACCAAGCCCAGATCCCCACCCATGTCATTGAGTTCTCCGGCGGCCTGAGCCAGCGCCTTGCGCCCGAGTTCCGGCATGATGCCGATTTCTTCGGCAATTTCGAGAAAACGCCCGGCATCGAGCAGGCCGAATTCTGGGTGCTGGAAGCGCAACAAGGCTTCGACATACTCGGCCCGGCCTGTTTTCAGGCAAACCTCGGGCAGGTAGCGCAAAGTGTAACGCCAATCCGTGAGCCCCTCGCGCAAGGCGTGCTCCATGTCACGGCGCCCATGGGAACGGGGCATTTCCCAAGGATGAAAAAACCGGAAACACCCCTTGCCCGCAGCCTTGGCTTCGTACAACGCAACATCGGCTGCAGCAAGCAGTTCGTCCGCTTCCTCGGCATCGTCGGGATAGATCGCGACACCGATACTCGCATCGATGCGCAGGAGGGCATTGCCGTAGGGAATCTCTCTCGATATCTCGTTAAGCAGTTTCTGGCAGATGCTGTCCATGCATTCCGGTGTATCCCCCTGCTCCAGGATCAGCACAAACTCGTCGCCGCCACGCCGACTGACGGTATCGCTCATGCGCAACGCCTGGACCATGCGCGATGCCGACACCCTGAGCACCTCGTCGCCGGCGGCATGGCCCCAGCTATCATTGATGAGCTTGAAGTGATCCAGATCGAGGTAGAGCAGTGCCAGTTTGTGGCGATACCGGCGAGCCCGGGCAATCGAACGCTGCAGACGATCAAGGAACAGGACGCGGTTTGGCAGGCCGGTCAGGCTGTCGAAATGCGCCAGGCGACGCATCCGCTCCTCCTCGCGCTTACGCTCGGTGATGTCGGACACCAGCCCGACAAAGCGCCTCGGCATGCCGATTTCTCCGTCGACCGCTGCAATCGACAGCCATTGATCGTAAAGTACACCATCCTTGCGCCGGTTGGTGATTTCCCCCGACCATCGCCCGTGGGTCAGCAGGTTCTCCCACATCGTTCGATAAAACTCCGGGGGATGCAAACCGGAGGAAAGCATTGACGTACGCTGCCCGACCACTTCGTCCGGACGATACCCCGTGAGCAGGGAAAACGCCGGGTTGACCGCAAGGATCCTGGCTTGATCATCGGTAATCAGGATGCCCTCATTGACAACTTCAAAGACCATGCTGGCCATCTTCAAGTCGAGTACGCGCTGACGATCCCGCAGGCAGCGGGCGAGCATATCCAGCATCAGCGCATGATCAAGCGGCAGCAGGAGATGGGCATCAATCCCCAGATCAATCACTCGATGCAGAAAATCGTTATCCGCAGCCGTCGAAATCAACATGATCAAGGCATCGGAATCCAGCGCCCGGATTTTCCCGCTCATTTCCAGGGCATCGATACCGGATATCGACTGCCCGGCGATCACGACGTCGGGGCTGATCCTGCTCCAGCAATTCAGTCCGGCATCACCGTCTGTCGCCTGCACCACCTCGCGCACCGAAGGTGACAGCATGCGAACCAGATCGGCACGCAAGCCTGGATCACTCTCCACCACCAGGATGCGAGCCTGAGAGAGCAGGCTGGAATTGCTCCGGAAACCCATCAGCGACGCGGCAAGCCGTTGACGGTAGCTGACGGTACCACCCGCCCCGCATCACCGGCACAGGACTGCAGGACCATGCATTCCGAAGAAGCCCGGGTCAGCAACACGGCACGCTGGGCCAACGCCGAGTCAATCCGCCCTTGGCGCCCGGCGGGCAACAGCAAGGTCGAACCCACCTCGTAGTAATGCCCATCGGGTAGCGGATTTGCCTGCAGGACAGTATTCAGCGGCAACTTGTTACGCTCGGCAATTTCCTGCGGCGTGGCCGCCCGGGTGATCCGCAGCATCCGCCAGGTAACCCACGGTCCAACATGGGTCGCCATGTTGTCCACGAGCTTCAGTGCCGCCTGAGGAGGCAGCAGCAGATTGACGTTATGTCGCCCGATGACCACCGGCGCCTTCAGCGAGGGATTGAGCCGCAGCAACTCTTCCCGGGAAAGGCCTGCCAGCCTGGCCAGCAGGAGTACATCGATATCCCGGTGAATTTCCACCACGGTATATTGTGGGGCGTTCGCAATCACCGGCAGCTTCACGCCATATTCATCCGGTTCGAGCAGAAGTCGCCGTACCGCCAGGATACGCGGCACGTACTCCCGGGTTTCCTGCGGCAAGGCAGCCGCGATGTCCTTGAATCCCGGTTTCTCGACGCCACGCCGCCTGGCCCGCTCGATTTCGTTCTGCACCCTGCGCTCACCGCAATTGTAGGCCGCCATCGCCAACTGCCAGTCATCGAACATGCCGTGCAATGCCTGCAGGTAATCCAGGGCGGCGCGCGTCGAAACCACCAGGTTACGGCGATCATCGCGGAAACGGTCGATACCGATCTCGTAGTTCTTTGCCGTGCTCTCGATGAACTGCCAGGCACCATGCGCCTCCGCATGCGATGCCGCCTGCAGCGAGTAGCCGGACTCGACAAACGGAACCAGTGCCAGTTCCATCGGCAGGCCGCGCGCCTCGACCGCATCGACCACGTGGTACAACAATCCCCCCGCTCGCTCGGCAATACGCTGGATGATGCCGCTGGCACCAAAGCGCTTGGCAACCGCCTTAACTTCGGCATCGCCGTCGATGCCGTGAAGTTTGAAACCCTCGCGGATACGCGCCCAGATATCCGGGTATGTTCTGGCGTCGGCCATCGCTTCGCTGATCGGCGCTTCCGGCTCGATCTCCACGTCGGGAACACTGAGTGCCACCGGCGTTTCCTCGACCTCCACGTAGGGCGCATCGAATACCGACGCACACCCGCCAAGGACGAGCGAAACCAACAACAGGAGAGTGGTCCGGACGAGATAATTCAATTTGAAATCGTCATAAGGAAAACCCGCCGACTTTACCCTTGAATGAAAAATTAACAAATACAACCAAGGTCATAGCACGCTTCAGGCTTGCTCTACCTGTACAATGCCGTTGTCCCAAGACCATATGCGTAGATGCCGACAGCAAGCGCCAGACGCAAATACATCGCCACCGCTGCTTTACTGATCGCCATCGCCGTACCGGTGACTGCGAGTCTCGTTGCATTCTCCGAGGGCCTGCTGCGCCACGTTGCCCAGCGCTTTTCACCGGATGCCCCCAAACGCCTGATGATCTGGCAGCGACTGGTCAACGACATGCGCCATACCGATGCCCCAGGCGCAATCCAGCACGATGCCAGGGCGGAATCGCTGACCCTGCGCAAGATCAACAGCTTTTTCAACCAGGTGCCTTATTACCGGGACATGCAGCACTGGCGACAAGACGACTACTGGGCCACGCCGGTCGAAATGCTTTCATCCTACGGCGGCGACTGCGAGGACTATTCGATAGCCAAATACCTGTCGCTGAAGGAACTCGGCATCCCGATCGAGCGTTTACGCATCACTTACGTCCGCGCCAAGACTCTGGACGAAGCGCACATGGTGCTGGCCTATTACCCAACCCCGGATGCCGAACCTCTGATCATGGACAACCTAGTGCCCGAGCTTCGCCCCGCGTCGCAACGCCCGGATCTAGAACCTGTGTATAGTTTCAATGACGACGATCTGTGGCTGGCATCGGGCAATTCGCGCAAGGGCGGCGCCTCGAATGTCCGCCTGTGGCGCGAACTACTGGAAAAACTGGCCAAGGAAAAGGCGATGTGAATCGCCGCTTAGCCTTGCGCCAGCAAATCCTGACGACCGGCCGAATCAAGCAACTGGCGCAATTCTTTGGCAGCGCGTCCGCGGCTGTTGAGCAGCATGTTGCGCAACTCGGCCTGGCGTTCAATGCCCGCCTCGTTCCAACGAGCCAGAATGATGCCGGCAATCCGGATTTGTACACCGCCTTCGCGGCGACCATAAACCAATGCCCGATCAAGCGCCCCCCACATGGCAGCGGGATCCTCGCCCTTTTTGTGCAAAACCAGAGCAATATTGGCCCACGCATACGGTGCCATCGGCCGACGCACGCTTGCCAGGCGATAGTGCGCCAGCACCTCGTCGAGCATGGCCCGCTCCAGTTCAGGCAGGCGGCTCGCCATCGATGCGCGCAAACCATATAGATAAGCCAGGTTTTCATGCAGGCCAGGATCACCCGGGGTGCGCTCGATCGCCTTGACCAGGGCGTTGCGGGCCTGGCCAATCTCGCGAATCTGCGGCTGCCGGCGAGCATCACGCTGCCAGCGTTCGATTTGCGAACGCGCCTTGAGACTGGCCAGATCGCCTGAGGCATGCCTGAGTGCGGTGTACGCCGAAATACTGCCGAACAGCATCAGCAATGCGAGCAGTGCCACAAAACCGGTGGGTTTTGCCGTCAGTTGCATGGCAGGCCAAGAATTTCCGCCGGTCGCTGACTGACCATCTGCCAGGCAGCGGACTCGCCGACAATATTTGCGGCAGCGAGGAAGCCTTCGCGCAAGCGCGGCGGACGATGCTGAAGATTGTGCGCGTCGGTGGCGATCACATGTGCCCAGCCATTCTTGAGAATGAGCCCCGCCACCTGCTGCGAGACCTCGCCAAAACGCCCGGCAATCGACCCCGCAGTCAATTGCAGCCAGCATCCGGCCTCCAGCAAGCCAACCAGGCGATCTGGCTGGGCCATGATCGCCTTGTTACGCTCTGGATGCGCCAGCAATGGACGAACTTTCAATTGCCCGAGCTTCTCGATGAACTGCTGGCTACCGACCGGGATGGTCTGATGGGGAAATTCAAGCAGCATCACACGATAGCCGTCGACTTCGCCCAGAAATGGAATTTCGTCCTCCAGCAGCAACTCAAGCGATTCGATCCCCAAACGGACCTCGCCCCCCAACCTCAGCTGCAAGGGTATTCCCGCTGCCGCCAGCGCCTCCTGAAAGGACAGCAATCGCGGCAGTAACTCACTCCGGACATTGCCGTAACGACCAGGATGCACATGGGGCGTCAGCACGGAAACACGGATACCGTCCTCGACCGCCATCCGGGCCAGCGCCAGGCTGTCTTCCAATGTCTGCGCACCGTCATCCACACCGGGAAGCAGGTGCGAATGCAGATCGATCATGCCGGAGACTGCCTGAAAACAGAGCGCATCAGGCCTTGCCGCTTTCTTCGCCGTAGGTCACGCCGTAACCGCCTTGATACCCCTGGTAGCCGTAACCGCTGTAATCGCCGTAGTACTTGCCGGCCTTGGCCATGTCGAACTGGTTGAGTACCACGCCGAGAATCTGGCCATCGGCGCGACGAATCCGCTGGATACCCTTGCGCGCGACCTGGTAAGGCGTGGACTCGGCCTTGCTCACATAGATCGTTCCATTGGTCAGTGCGGCGATCACCAGCGCATCCGAGACCAGTTCAACCGGCGGCGAATCGATGATAATGACCTCGAAGTGCTTGCCCAGATGCTCAAGCGTTTCCTTGAAGCGCTGCGACAGCAGCAACTCAAGCGGGTTCGGCGGGATGCTGCCGGACGGCATCAACATCAGGCTCGATCCTTCGACGGGCAACAGGCACTCCTGCAAGGTCGCCGAACCGGCCACGAAATTCGACAGCCCCTTGGCCCCGACGGGAATTTCCAGCCCCTTGGAAACCGCCGGGCGACGCATATCGGCGTCGATCAACAGGGTTTTTTTGGTGTGGGCGTGCGCCATCGCCAGGTTGATCGAGAAAGTCGTCTTGCCTTCGCCCGGTACGCTGGAGGTCACAAGTAGCGTTCGTCGCGGCAAATCGATACCGGACAGCAACACGCCGGTACGTGCTGTCCGGATCGCTTCGGCATAAATCGACTTCGGCTGATCGAGGAAAATTCGTGCCGTCTTTGTTCGCACTACTTCTTCCTTACTGAGCAGGGGAAGCGTGGTCAGAATCGGCTGTTTCAGACGCGCCTCGACATCTTCCGTGGTCTTCAGGGTATTGTCGAGACGGTCGCGCAACAACGCGGCGAGCACACCCAGGAATATTCCGAGAACAAACGCAATGACAACAATCTGCGCCTTTTTCGGCTTGACCGGCTTGTCGGCGATGACTGCCGGGTCGACGACGCGGGCAATCGGTGTCTGCAGGTCACCGGCGACGTTGGTTTCCTTGGTCCGCTTGATGAACATGTCGTACATCTGGCGATTGGCTTCAACCTCACGCTCATAGATGCTCAATTCGCCTTCCTTGCGATTCAACACCTGGACCGATCCCTTGGCCGAACTCAGAACCCCTTCCAGGGTACTTTCCGTACCGCGCGCCACTTCGTACTCACGAATCACGCTGGCAACGATGGACTCCACCTGACGACGCAGGTTATCCCGCGCCGACGCCAGTTCGCTTTCTGCCTGGACATAACGCGGGTGTTCCTTGCCGTAACGCTGGCTGACTTCCGAAAGCTGACGCTCCGCAATACCCTCGGCTCGCTTGGCGTCGGCCACGATCGGATTGCGCAATACGGCCGGCAAGGTACTCAGATCGCTGCCCTTCGGCGCCGAACGGATTTGTTGATACGCCCCTTCCGCTTCAGCACGCTTCATCCGCGCCTCAACCAGACGCCCCATGACCTCTTCGATCTGACGCCCGGCACCGCTCTGGGTCACGCTCTTTAGGTCGACGATGCCCTCGCGCTCGCGAAATTCCTGCAACGCCTTTTCAGATTCGTTGAGTTTCATGCGCAAATCGCTCAACTGATCCTGCAGCCAGCCGCTGGCCTGGCGCGTCAGCTTGAAGCGGGCCTCCAGATCGGTCTGGATGAATACTTCTGCCGCCGTATTGGCGACCTGCGACGCCAGGGCGGCATCGCTGGATTCGAAACTGACCTTGGCCAATTGACTCAGCCGGATAGGCTCGACGATCAGTTTCCTGGAAAAGTTTTCGTAAACTGCTTCGGCGAGCAATTTATCGGTCCATTCCTTCGGTTCGTCGCTGAACCCGATGGCAGCCAGCAATGACCCCTCTTTCGGGCGAGGATCGAATTCCTCGTGCTCCCACAATTTGAGTTTCTCGATCGTCCGGATGGCCACTTCGCGCGACTTGATGATTTCCACCTGAGTCTGAAAGTGCTCGCGGTTCTGCGAAATTCCGGAATAAACATCTTCGATCGAGAGCAATTTGGACTTGTTCGCCTCGATCAGGACGGTTGCCGTCGAGCGATATACCGGGGTCATGACCAGGACAATCACGACGGCAAGCAGGGCCACAACCAGCCCGAAACCGATGATCTCCTTCTTGCGCTTGAGAATGCTGCGCCAGTATTCGAGCAACTCCAGTTTTTCTTCACGATCCTCGGGATCATGGAGGAAAAGGGGTTTGTGGTTTTCGGAATCCGCTGCAGGAGATTGAGACATGGCGCTCACTTGCGTCAAAACTGATGTGGGAATTTAGAAAAAGCTCTCGTCAACCGTGACGATGTCGCCGGGGAACACCAGGGTGTTCAGGTCGCCCCGCTGGGAGCGCTGAGTGACGTCACGCTCGCGGATGATGTAGATCTTGCTCAGGGAAGCGCGTTCGCGGAAGCCACCGGCCAGCGATGCCGCCTTGCGCACGGTCAAACCCGGCTGGTACGGATAACCGCCCGGCTTCTCGACCATGCCGTTGATGTAGAAAGGCCGGTACTCGTCGATACTGACCGACACCTTCGGATTGACGAGGTAACGACCGCGTAGCGCATCCTCGACGGCACGCTCGAGTTCACCCATGGTCAAGCCGAACGCACGCACCTCGCCGATGGCCGGCAGAGAAACCGTACCCGCATCGGTCAGGCGGACCTTTTCCTTGCTCAAATCCTCTTCACCCAGTACCCGCACGGTCAAAATATCGCCGGAAGAAAGGCGATAGTTGGACAGACCGGTAATCGCCGCCTGAACGGCCAGCGGCGCTTCGGAAGTCAAGGATGGGACCGATTCGCTCTGCGCGTTGGTCTGGGCGCACGCCTGAGCCGCGCCGAGAGAAAAAACAAGTGCAATCAACCAACGAAACAACATCACCGGCACATCTCCCCTTCGGTTACAGGACAGCTTCGAGTGTCAGCATGAATACATCACGCTTGAAATCGAGACCATTCACGTTGGAATCACGCTTGGTCCGGTTCCAGTTGATCCCTGCCCGGAAGTTATAGCCAAGCTCGCGGTAGAACCCGACGCCATAGTTCTTGGTCGTATCGTCACGGATGATTCCGTTGTACTCGGAGCGAACCACACCTGCATTGACGTTGGAGGTCACATAGCTTGCCCACTTGTGGTCCCAACTGACCGTATAACTGCGGTTGTCGATGTAGTAGTTGTTGGCGCCGCTGCTCGAATCAGCGATGTCCTGAGCCGTCTGCAGATTAACCACTGAATAGGTCAGGGGCGCCCAGGAGATACCCGCCTCCCACGTTCCGCCCGAAGGGTCGCGCCGGTTTTTCGCATCGTAATCCTTGGAGGCGCGGCCGAGCTTGATGACCCCGGTGGTCTTGGCAGTCATGTCCCAGGTCGCGCCGACCAGCAACTTGCGGTAGCTGTTGTCACTGGTGGATGCCGGAGAAATGTAATCGCTCCAGGTATTCCGCGCTTCGAACAGCATCGAGGTCTTCGGCATCACCCTGAAAAAGAAACGACCGGCAACCATGTGCATATCCACATCGGATGTCCGCGTGTTGATCCGGTTGTTGGTGTAGCGTTTCTGCATCCAGGAGGATTCCAGCTCAAGACGTCCGCGGGCCCCCGGTGCGCCATAAATGGCAACCAGGCGAGCCACCGGAGCACGCCACTCATCCGGCGAATCGCTGGTATTGACACGATCCGTCGAACCGCGGGCATCGGAACGCCACTGATAGCCGACCCCCCAGCCGAGACGGGCACGCGTGGTGAAGTAATTGTCACCGGCCAGCCAGATGTCGTGATGGCGGAAATTGTCGTCGGTCGAACTGGTATAACGGCCAAAGTTGCCGGCATAGCTCAGTGTATAACGGTCACCGCTGCGCTTCATTTCAGCCACCACTTCCGGCCGCAGGATCACGATCTTGGAAGAGGTTTCATTGGTATCGGTACCGCCGACGTTGTCATTGTGACCGACAGCGAGACTGGCTGCAGGATAGACGAAGATGCCATTCTGGAAACGGATCGGCTTCCCTCTGCCGGCGTTGGTCAGGATGGCGCCCTGCTCCGGCGTACTGGCGCTACCGATGCCGGCACCGGACAGTTCATAACCGGCACTCGCCGAACGCTGGGCGGCACCGGTGGAGACGTCTCCACCAATGACCGGGGCACGTGTCGCCGGCAGGTTCAATGAGGGAACAGCCGCCTCGCTGGCTGGCGCCGCAGGGGCTGGGGCCGTCTCGGTCGCCGCGGCATTTCCCAGGATTCCCAGCATGAGGATCAGCCCGATTGCAGAACGCGTTTCCATCGTATGCAAGATACACCTCCACTTATATTCCATTCAACCATGTCATGAACATGGCGCACCGGGCGTGATCATAACCCGGCGACATAAGCGAGTCCACACGATGGTGCACTGCAAAATCACCAAAAATCAGCGATTTAAAAACCAAATTCACACAAACGGATGAAATTCATTAAGCAATATTATTTTTGTTAGATTTATTTTGACGGAAGTGCAACAGGTCAGCGCTCAAGTCTTTACAGCCCCTGTGGATTTGCCGACTGCCAGCGCCAGGTATCGGCACACATCTCGTCGATCCCGCGGCTGGCTCGCCAGCCAAGCAGGGAAGTGGCCAGGGCCGGATCGGCGTAACAACTGGCCACATCCCCTGGCCGACGGTCGACCAGGCGATACGGCACGGCGCGGCCGCTGGCCTTTTCAAAGGCACGAACCATCTCGAGCACGCTGTAGCCACGGCCAGTACCGAGGTTGACCGTCAGTTCGCCCGCCTTGCGGGACAGGGCGTCCAGCGCCGCAAGGTGACCCAGAGCCAGATCGACGACGTGAATGTAGTCACGCACCCCGGTCCCGTCCGGCGTCGGATAATCGCTGCCAAAAACGGAAAGTTCCTGGCGCTGACCGACCGCCACCTGCGCGACAAAAGGCATCAGGTTGTTGGGAACGCCGTTGGGGCTCTCGCCGATCAAACCGCTGGCATGCGCCCCCACCGGGTTGAAATAGCGCAGGATGGCAATCCGCCACGACGGCTCAGCAACCAGCAGGTCGCGCAGCATCTCTTCGATGACCAGTTTGGTCCGCCCATAGGGATTGGTTGCCTGCAAAGGAAAATCCTCGCGGATCGGAACTGCGTGCGGATCACCATAGACCGTCGCCGAGGAACTGAATACCAGCCGGTGAACTTTGGCGGCGCGCATCGCCTGCAACAGGTTCAGCGTCCCCGCCACGTTGTTTTCGTAATAATGCAGCGGCAGCGCAACCGACTCGCCAACTGCCTTGAGACCGGCAAAATGCACCACCGCCTCGATCTTGTTCTCGGCGAATACGCGATCCAGTGCCGCCCGGTCGCGAATGTCGGCCTCGACGAATGCCGGCCGGCAACCGGAGATCTGCTCGATCCGGTCGAGTACCCGCAGACTGCTGTTGCTCAGATTGTCGAGAATCACGACAGATTCGCCGCGGGACTGCAGTTCGACCACCGTATGCGAGCCGATATAGCCCGTTCCACCTGTTACCAAAATCATTGACGTTTCCTCACAACTAGCGGGGTTTACACCGATTTCCCCAGCCATTTCAACAAGCGCTCGAAAAGCTGCTCTGGATGAACCGGTTTGGATAAATGTTCATTCATGCCGGCCTCAAAACAGGCCTGACGATCTTCTTCATAGGCATTGGCCGTCATTGCCAGAATCGGCGTATGCCGGTTGAGCGAATCGGCGCGAATGGCCCGTGTCGCATCGGCGCCGTTGAGATTCGGCATCTGCATGTCCATCAAGATGGCCGCGTAGGGATGGCGTCGCGCCATTTCCACCGCCTGCAGGCCGTCAACCGCCAGATCGACCAGCAATCCGACCTCCTCGAGCAGGCAGCACGACACCTCGCTATTGATCGGCTCATCCTCGACCAGCAACACCCGACAACCGGCAAACTCCCGACGCAACCGCAGCTCCGGCAGTTCATGCGGCAGTTCGACGGTGCTGTCGCCCGTCGTCGCCTGAAACTTCTGCAGCGACACCTCGAACCAGAACCTGCTCCCCTGCCCCAGCCGGCTTTCGACACCAATGCACCCACCCATCAACTCGACCAGGCGCCGGCTGATCGCCAGGCCCAGACCGGTCCCGCCATAACGCCGGGTTGTCGAACTATCGGCCTGTTCAAAGGAGTTGAACAAGCGCCCGATGTCTTCGGTAGCAATACCGATACCGCTGTCGATCACCTCGACACGGAGCAGGACATCTGTCGCAGTCTCCCGCAGTATCCGGAAATTGACCGCTACCGAGCCATGATTGGTGAATTTGATCGCGTTGCCGACCAGATTGATCAGCACCTGCCCCAGGCGCAACGGGTCGCCCAGCAGGAAATTTCGGCTTGCTTCGGGCAAAGGCGCCACGGTGAGTTGCAGGGCTTTTTCCTCGGCGCGATGCGCCAGCACGCTCGCCATGTTGTCGAGCACATCCTGCAGACGGAACGGCGTCAGTTCCAGAACCATCCGCTGCGCCTCGATCTTGGAGATATCCAGGATATCGTTGATCAAGGCCAGCAAATGCTGTGACGACTGCTTGGCCTTGGCCAGTTGCGAACGTCCGAGCGGATCGCTCATGCGCCGCCAGACCAGGTCGATCATGCCCATGATGCCGTTCATCGGCGTCCGCAGTTCATGGCTCATGTTCGCCAGGAAAGCACTTTTCGCCCGACTCGCAGCCTCGGCGGCCTCCTTCGCCTCCTTCAACTGCTCCGTCCGCTCAGCCACCAGCGCTTCGAGGTTGTCGCGATGCAACTGCAATTCCTGCTGCGCCTGTTTCAGTTCGGTGACATCGGTAATTCCGCCAAGCAAACCGGCGATGCTGCCATCCGCATGCAGAAAGGTGGCCTTGTGGAAGATCACGTGGCGCAAGCCTTCCGGGCGCTGAATCACCCAGTCGTAAGTCTGGGTGCCGGGACGCTCGAACAGCTCCGCATCCATGTCGTGATAGCGCTGGGCAATCTCGGGCGGCGCCATGTCGAACACCGACTTGCCGATGATTTCCTGGCGCGACTTGCCCAGCAGGCGCTCAAAAGCCTCATTGCACCCCAGATAACGCCCTTCGTTATCCTTGTAAAAGAAGGGTACGGGCAGGCTTTCGACCAAAGTCTGCATGAACAGGCCCTGGTTGCGGATTTGCCACCAGTAACGACGCAACATCCAGGCAGCAAAGACCGTCGCGATAAAAAACACAAGCAGCAACACCACGGTATGTCGCCGCTCACGCTGCCAGTCATCAAGGAAATCTCCCGGAGCCATCGCCACCGTCAGCATGAAAGGGGTATCCCGTATCTGCCGGAAGGCCTGGATGCGAACCACGCCATCTTCATCCTGAGTCTGGAAAAAACCGCTTTCGGCCTCGGTATCGAGCAAACTCTGCAATTCCTGCGACGTGCCGAGCGACCCCGGCATGCCGGCAGCGCCGTCCAGCGCAGGATAACGCGTCAGCAAGGCCTTGCTGCGATGACGCACTTCTGCAACGCCATGAGGCCCCAGACTCAACGGCGTCAGCAGGCGGGTAAAGTGCTCCAGGGTCACAGCCGCGGTCACTACCCCGGCAAATGCCCCGCGCTCATCGCGATACGAACGCGTGAATGCCACCACCCAGATTTTGGAGATGCGCCCCATCACCGGCTCGGCAACGATCAAACGGGCCCCGGGTTGCGCCTGGTGCTCGGCAAAGAAAGGACGGTCAGCCAGTGACACCGGTGCTTGTCGATCGATCCCCTTGCCCCAGGTCAGCAAACCGTCGCGCGTACTCACGCGGAAGGCATCAACGGCCGGATGGCGCGCCAGATGCAATTGCAGCACCCGCTCGATCGCCTCATCGGACAAACCGCCGACCAGGGCTTGCGATTCCAGGACATCGACGATGCTCAACAGGCCCAGATCGATGCGCCGAACCGAATCGGCCATCCCCAGTTCAAGCACAGCCGCAAGATTGGCAGCATTGCCCCGGACCTCGTTCAGCACCCGCGTCTGGCTCGCCTGCAGGCTTTGCACCCCGACCGTCACCATCACCAGATTGAGCAGCAAAACGCCAACCACCAGCCAACGCTGGAATCCGGATGCGACTGGAAAAGCCCCCGAGCGCGCGTCGGGCGAGGACGAAAGGAACATTCAGGAAACCGGGATCGACCCGGTCAGTGACGAAGAAGCGAGATTATTGCACTTTCATGCAGGTTTCAGCCGGGTATGATCAAGCCATGCCGAACTGCTCACGCCCCCCCATGCACACTGGCCGGCTTGCCAGCTCCATCGCCGGACTGCTGCTGACCACGCTCGCCCCGCTGGCAATGGCGGCGAGCTGTGCCGATCTGCCGCCCAGCCAGGTCGAGGTCATCCTGCTGGAAACCCCGGCAAGCCGGAACTTCAGTTACAGCTACCGGCAACTCCGCGGCCTGACCGAAGACTACAACCGCCGTGACATCGAAACATTGGGCCTGGCCCGGGGCACGGCCAGCGCGCGCTTCGAGGTCAAGGGACAGATCCTTCAGGCCGATGGCAGACAAACCGAATGCGCCAGCTTCAACATCAAGCTCAGTTACGGCTTCAGCCCGATCGTCGTCTATGTAGGCCGCGAATTCCCTCCCGGTACCTGCGCACACGATGAAATATACCGGCACGAACTCGAACATGTCGAAGCCTACCGCCAGCATGCACGGGCGCTACACGAAGAAATCACCCAGCAGCTCAAGCGACGCTTCGAAGGCGGTCCACCATGGCATGGCGAGCGCGGCGAAACGGGGCAACGCCTGCAGCGCGAACTCGATGAACGCTGGCTTCCCTACATTCACCGGCTGCTCGACAAGGTCAAGCTTGCCCAACGCAAGATAGACTCACCAGAAGAATATGCCCGCATTGGCGACAGTTGCGATGGCGAAATCAAACGCCTGCTCAAGCAACCCGCCCGCTGAAATTCTCCCGGATTACTGCAACTGGTACACCGCCCCCTCCGGCGGCGCCTGCACACCCATCACGGCATCCGCCTCGACGAAGCTGCCGCGTTCGACGTCGAGCACCAGTACCTTGCCAGCCTCGATCAGGTAGTGCCAGCCATGCAGGAACAGGCGACCGGTTTCGACGCCCTGGCGGACCATGGGATATTCAAGCAAGCGTTCAAGCTGCAGGACCACCGAGCGTTGTTCGGTGCGCCGCAACGCCTCGTCGCTGACGTTGACCGGCAATACGGCCGGCCGGGCGAAATCGAGCCAGGCATTGAGATTGGGCAGGGCTGCGTCGTGATCGTCGTAGAGCGCCCGGATGGCACCGCAATGACTGTGGCCGCAGACGACGATGTCGCGCACACCGAGGACGGCAACCGCGTACTCGACGGCAGCAGCCGTGCCGTGACCGACGTGCGCCGCGCTCCAGATCGGCACCAGGTTGCCGACATTGCGCACCACGAACAGCTCGCCCGGCCCTGCACCGGTCAGCAGATACGGCACCACGCGCGAATCGGAGCAGCCGATGAAGAGCATGCGCGGATGCTGGCCATTCTTGACCAGACGGCGGAAATGCTCGCGATAGCGGGGAAAGAAACGCCGTTCGAAACGGTTCAGTGATTGCAGCAGATCGTCCAAGCTCACTCCTCGGTATGCACGGTCAGCAACGGCATGCGCTCGCTCAGGTCGTCGCCTGGCGTGACGAAGATTTCCTCAACCGTCCCCGCGTAGGGCGAAGGAATATCGAGCGCGACCTTGCCGGTTTCGACGACCAGGACGTTGTCGTCGACCGCCACCCGGTCACCCGGTTTGACCAGAATTTCGAGAATGAACACGCGCCCGTTGGCGCAGGCGCCGCAGCTGCTCCAGCACTCCGGATAGCGCGGCATGTAGATCGTTCGACGCATCGCCGGCTCAGCGGAAACCGTGGTCAATGGCGTACACCGCCGCCTGCACCCGACTGGTGATGTTCAGTTTCTTGAAAATGTTCTGCACGTGGATCTTGACCGTGCTGTCGGCCAGATTCAGCAACTGGGCAATTTCCTTGTTGCTATCGCCGCGGGCGATGTGCGAAAGGATTTCCCGCTCGCGCGGCGACAACGGGTTTTCGTCCTCTCCCTTGGCCACCTTGCGCCCGGGATTGCGCACGCCTTCGACGAGTTTGCTCGACATCTCCGGGCAAACCACGGTTTCGCCATGCGCCGCCTGGCGGATGGCGGCAACCAAGGCTTCAGTGTCGATGTTCTTCAGCAAATAACCCCGGGCCCCGGCACACAGGGCATCGATCAGGTCTTCGCCGTCCTCCGAAACGGTCAGCATCAGGACCTGCGCCCGGATTTTTTCAGCCGCCAGTATCTTCAGCACCTCGACCCCGGAAATGCCCGGCATGTGGAGATCGAGCAGGATCACATCGGGATCGAGGCTCTTGGCGAGTTTCACCCCGGCCATCGGGTCGCCGGTTTCACCCAGCAGGACGAATTCCTCGTAACGGCGCAGCAGCGCGATGATGCCGCTGCGAAACAGGGTGTGATCGTCGATGATCAGCAGGGACAGTTTATTCACTTCACGCTCCCGGACTTGAGAAATGGCGCAGCAGGAGGACGATCCTTGTCCCCTCGCCCACGCGCGACTGGATCTGCACTTCGCCGCCGATACGCGCCGCGCGCTCGCGCATGATGCTCAGCCCGACATGATCTTCAGAGCGCGATGCTTCCGGCGCGAAACCGACACCGTCGTCCTCGATGACGATGCGGATGCGCGCGCCTTCATGTTCGAAACGCACAGCCACGTGCTGGGCCCCGGCATGCTTGCGGATGTTGGAGAGCGCTTCCTGGACGATGTGGATGATCTGGATGCCCTCGTCCTCCGCCACCTGCAGCAGACCGACCTGGCGTTTGAAGTTGACGGCCATGCCGGTCTGTACCTCAAAGCGTTGCAGCACCGTCATCAGCGCCGTTTCCAGGTCGGCGTGGCTGGCCCGGGTACGGAAATGCACCAGCAGTTCGCGCACGTCGTCGTAGCTTTCCTGCACGCCGTTGCGGATGCGCTCGGCAACCTCCTGCGCCTCGGCGGTTTCCTCATGGCGCAACGAGTCCTGCAACAACTGGGTCTGGATGTTCAGATAGGCCAGGCCCTGGGCAATCGAATCGTGCAGCTCCTGGGCCAGCAGGTTGCGTTCTTCGTAAACCGCCGCTTCCTTTTCGCGACTGCGCAGACGCAGGTTTTCGATGGCCACGCCGAGGTGCTTGCCGAGAATGTCGAGCAAGGCCATTTCCTGCGGGGAAAACTGCCGTTCCTGGCGGTAATAGAGGTTGAACACGCCGACGACCTGCTTCTGGCAGACGATGGAAAACGCGCTGGCCGTGCGAAAGCCCTCGTGCACGCAGGTTTCCCGACACATCAGCGGCGGCGGATTGGCGGTATCGATCTGCTGCGACTGCCCCGAACTGAGAACCGCACCGCACAGGCATTCGCCGCAGCGCAAGCTGCTTTCCTCGGCGACAAAAGCGGCCGACAGCCCCTCGTGGGAAACCGGTTCCATGAATTCGCTATCGCGCCCGAGCAAACGGATCATGCAGGCGTCGGCCCCCATGGCCACCCGCACGCGCCGGCGAAACCCATGACAGATGTCCTGCAGCCCGACCGGCTCATTGAGAAAGGCCGTCGTTTCGTAGAGGACGCTCAGTTCCTGATTGCGCTCGGCCAGCGTCCGGGTTTTGCTGGTC
Organism: Betaproteobacteria bacterium UBA7395; assembly: GCA_002470165.1. Classification (GTDB taxonomy): domain Bacteria; phylum Pseudomonadota; class Gammaproteobacteria; order Burkholderiales; family Rhodocyclaceae; genus Azonexus. The sequence goes on from DKNF01000266.1 coordinate 30,110, forward strand.
ACACGCTCTTCCAATGTTGCGTACAAATTCTGCAGATGCTGAACCATCTGGTTGAACCCCGATGCCAGGGCACCGAATTCGTCCCGGGACTCGAGCGGCAGGCGGACGCTGAAGTCGTCGCCCAGCATGCGCTTGATACCGCCGTGCAGGAGATCGACCGGGCGGATGACCTGGACGAAGAAGAAGCGGATCAGGATCAGGGTGCCCAGCACGGCCAGGATGATCAGGCCGACCTGCAACGTGCGCAGCAGATTGGTGTTGAATGCGTAATTGCGTTCCATGGCCTGGACCAGGCTATCGATCTGCGCAACGAAATCGCGGACTGAGGCCTGGTAGGACTGGAAGGCGCGGGTCTGCAATTCGACATCGTCGGCCCGGTCGAAATCGGCAAGCAGCGGCACGATGCGCTCGCGCCAGTCCTGTTCGACGCGCTCCAGTTGCTGGCTGATCCGGTTGTCGCGCGGCGGCGCCAGCGGGCGCAGCGGGTCGCCACGACGCAGGTCGGCCAGGATGTGTTCGAACTCCCGGATTTCCCCGGCCAGATTCGCTTGCTGGCCGGACACCGGCTCGGGATGCTGGAGCAGGTTGCCGATGCGGTAGGAGCGCATGCGCAAACTCCCGGCGTCGTTGATCGCCGCCGCACCGCCTTCGAGCTTCCAGGAAATGAGCAGCGTCATGCCGACAGCCAGCAAGGCCACCAGGAAGAACACGGTCAGGATACCGATGATCTTGTTGGCGAGCTTTTGCTGGCTGTCAGGCATGTCGCTGCACGTCCCTGTGTTGGTGATGAATCAGGCCCGACGTTTGGCCCGGACGATCTGGTAAGCCCGCCCGAGGTAGTTCACCGGTGCCGTCAGGACATGCACCAGGCGGGTGAAGGGAAAGACCAGAAAGACGGTCATGCCGAAGAACAGATGGGTCTTGAAAACCGAATCCACATTATCCAGCAATTCCGGTTGCGGGTTCAGCGTCAGGATGCTCTGCACCCAGTTGGCCAGCGCCAGCATGACTTCCGGGTTGCCGTGGTTGGCGTGACCGATGGAGACGGGAATGGTCGCCAGGCCGAGCAGCAGCGTCAGCATCAGCCAGCTCAGGACGAACATGTCCGAACCGCGCCCAGCTGCCCGCACGCGGGCATTGGTCAGACGACGGAACCACAACGCCAGGCCGCCGAGCAGCATCATGCCGCCGAACACCGTACCGGCAATGATCGCCAGCCACTGGTGCTGCATGTCGGAGACGCCGAGCGCCAGCCACAGGCCGTGCGGCAATACCAGGCCGGCGAAATGCCCGGCGAAGATGGCCAGGATGCCGATATGGAAGAAATTGCTGGCGAAGACCATGCCGCCCTTCGACAGCAACTGCGTCGAGTCCGTCTTCCAGGTGTATTGCTCCCGGTCGTAACGGATCCAGCAGCCGATGACGAAGACGGTCAGCACGATGTACGGATAGACCGCAAAAACGAATTTCGAAAGATTCATGTTGCTCTCCTCAGGCCGCCAGTTTCACCAGCGAGCCGAATTGGTTCACGACGCCGATCAGACGGGCATACGGGCTGGCCGCCTTGTCCAGGTTGTCGGCGATCACGCCGAGCACCTTGCCGGCGTCGCCCAGGAAAACGCGGGCTTCGTCGACCGCCAGCTCGGAAACGAACTCCAGCATCAGCGGCAGGAAGTCCGGCAACTCCTTCTCGTCGTGCTGGTAGCCGTAGCTCTTCAGGTACTCGGTCAGATCGATCAGTGCCGGGCCGCGCGTCTTCTCCTCGCCAAAAATGTGGTGAGTCAGATGCAGGCTGTGTTCCGGCGTCAGGTCGAAGGTCTGCACGTAATTGGCCTGGACCACGGTCGCCTCGTTGTCGAGCAGGTAGTCGATGACGTAGGCGACGCCAAGGTGGTTCTCGGCGCTGAGCAGCCCCTGTTCGTCGAGATTCTCGACCAGGGTCAGCGCGCTGCCGGCCTGCGCGACTTCGCGGCGCAGTTCAGCAAGCAAGGCATCATCCGGGTAATCGAGCAGTGCCGAAAGCAGTTTGAAAATCAGCATGTCCGTCTCCTCACTTCTTCTTGGCGGCCAACGGCGCCGGTTCGCGGGGTTCCATGCTCTCGGTCCGGCGTTCCGGGAAGAGCGCAAAGGGCGACTGACCGTTGGCCGAGTCGTTGCCGAAGCTGAAGCCGTTTTGCCCCTGGAAGCCGTGGTAATCGTCGAGCGAGATTTCCTGGTGCGAGGTCGGAATGACGAAACGGTCCTCGTAATTGGCAATCGCCAGATAGCGGTACATCGCCTTGGCCGTGTCCTCGTCGATGCCAGCGGCAGTCAGCGGGCGGATGTCCGGCGTGCCTTCGACATTGACCGAGCGCATGTAGGAACGCATGGCGATCAGGCGGTTGAGTGCCGAGACGATGTATTCCTCCTTGCCGGCGGTCAGCAGGTTGGCCAGATACTTGACCGGCAGGCGCATCGCCGAGGCCTTGGGAATGACGCCGTCGGCTTCGGTCGGCAGGTTCTTCTGGTCGATCTGCGACTGCACCGGGGACAGCGGCGGCACATACCAGATCATCGGCAGCGTGCGGAATTCCGGATGCAGCGGGAAGGCGATCTTCCATTCGACGGCCATCTTGTAGATCGGCGACTTCTGGGCGGCGTCGATCCACGACTGCGGCACGCCGTCGGCCAGCGCCTGCTCGATGATCTTCGGGTCATTCGGATCGACGAAGAGGTCGAGGTGGGCCTTGTACAGATCCTGCTCGTTGTCGGTACTGGCGGCATCAAGCATCTTGTCGGCGTCGTAGAGGATGATGCCGTTGTAGCGGATGCGACCGACGCAGGATTCCGAGCACACGGTCGGCAGGCCCGATTCGATGCGCGGGTAGCAGCCGATGCACTTCTCGGCTTTCGACGATTCCCAGTTGAAGAAGACCTTCTTGTACGGGCAGCCCGAGATGCACATGCGCCAGCCGCGGCAACGATCCTGGTCGGCAACGACGATGCCGTCCTCCTCGCGCTTGTACATTGCCCCGGAGGGGCACGAAGCGACGCAGGCCGGGTTGATGCAATGGTTGCAGATGCGCGGCAGGTAGAGATGGAAGGTGTTCTCGAACTGCTTGTACATCTCCTTTTCCATGTTCGAGAAATTGCTGTCCTTCGAGCGCTTCTCGAATTCACCGGCGAGGTCGTCTTCCCAATTGGGCCCCCAGGTGATCTTGTCCATCTTCTCGCCGGTGATCTGCGACACCGGCCGGGCCGTCGGCGCGGCTTCCGACAGCGGCGCGTTCTGCAGGCGGGCGTAGTCGTAGGTGAAAGGCTCGTAGTAATCGTCGATCTCGGGCATGTTGGGGTTGGCGAAGATCTGGACGATCTTCTTCAACTTGCCGCCGGCCTTGAGTTCGAGCTTGCCGTTGAGCTTGGTCCAGCCACCCTGCCATTTCTCCTGGTTTTCCCAGTTCTTCGGGTAGCCGATGCCGGGCTTGGATTCGACGTTGTTGAACCAGGCGTATTCGATGCCCTTGCGGTTGGACCAGACGTTCTTGCAGGTCACCGAGCAGGTATGGCAGCCGATGCACTTGTCGAGGTTGAATACCATCGCGAATTGTGCGCGAATTTTCATGTTGATCTCCTAGATTGCGTTCGCGATTACTTGCTGCCGACACCGACCGGATTGCGCTGGGCTTCGCGTTCCGGGGTCAGCGGACGTTCCAGCCAGTCGATATCGCGGTCCTCGACCTTGTGCAGCACCACCTGCTCGTCGCGGTTGCAGCCGACCGTGCCGTAGTAGTTGAAGCCATAGGCGAGCTGGGCGTAGCCGCCGACCATGTTGGTCGGCTTGACGACGACGCGGGTGACCGAGTTGAGGATGCCGCCGCGTTTGCCGGACGACGGCGAACCCGGCACGTTTACGTTCTTCTCCTGGGCGTGGTACATCAGCGCCATGCCGCGCGGGACGCGCTGCGACACCACCGCCCGGGCCATCGTCGCGCCGTTGGCGTTGATCGCCTCGACCCAGTCGTTGTCGGCCAGGCCGATCTGCCTGGCGTCGTCCTCGGCGATCCAGATGTAGGGACCGCCGCGGAACAGCGTCAGCATGCGCAGGTTGTCCTGGTAGCTGGAGTGGATGCCCCACTTCGAGTGCGGCGTGATCCACGACAGCGTCAGGTGCGGCTTGCGGCGCACACTGTCGGGGACGGTTTCATGGGCCTTCAGGTCGACCGGCGGCTTGAACACGCAGAAGCCTTCGCCGAAGTCGAGGAACCACTCGTGATCCTGGTAGAAGTGGGCGCGGCCGGTCAGCGTGCGGAACGGGATGTGCTCGTGGATGTTGGTGTAGCCGGCGGTGTAGGACACCGTTTCCGACTCGATCCCCGACCAGGTCGGCGCGGTGATGATCTTGCGCGGCTGGGCGACGATGTCGCGGAAGGTGATCTTGTCCTCATGGCGGCCGGCGTACAGGTGATGGTGATCGAGGCCGGTCTTCTTCGACAGCGCCGACCACGACTTGTGGGCAACCTCGCCATTGGTTTCCGGCGCCATGCGCATCACCGAGTCGCAGACGTAGATGTCCTCTTCCAGCGACGGCATGCCCTTGGACACGCCATCGACCTGGACGGTCTTGTTGAGGACGGCGAGTTCCTTGTATTCCTGCTCGGTGTTCCAGTCGATGCCCTTGACGTTGTTGCCGAGCTTGGTCATCAAGGGGCCGAGCGCGATGTACTTGTTGTAAGTCTGGCCGTAGTCGCGCTCGACCAGGCGCAGCGCGGCCATGGTCTTGCCCGGGATCGGCTCGCACTCGCCGCGCTTCCAGTTCTTGACCTGACCGAAAGGCTGGGCCAGCTCCATCGGGGAATCGTGCTGCATCGGCAAGGCAACTAGGTCGCGCTTCTTGCCCAGGTGCTTTTCGGCAAGTTTGGAGAAGGTCTCGGCAATCGCCTTGAAGATCTGCCAGTCCGACTTCGATTCCCAACCCGGCGTCACGGCTTCGCCCAGCGGGTGGATGAAGGGGTGCATGTCGGTGGTATTGAGGTCGTTCTTCTCGTACCAGGTTGCCGTCGGCAGGATGATGTCGGAGTAGGCGCCGGTGGAATTGAGGCGGAAGTTGATGTCCACCATCAGGTCCAGCTTGCCGACCGGGCCGTCTTCCAGGTAATTGACCTGGCTGCAGGCGGCGCCGTGGGTGCCCTCCTGCATCACGCCGTTCTGGGCGCCGAGCAGGTGCTTGAGGAAGTACTCGTGGCCCTTGGCCGAGGTGCCGATCAGGTTGGCGCGCCAGACGAACAGATTGCGCGGCCAGTTGACCGGGTTGTCCGGGTCGGCGAAAGCAACGTCGAGCTTGCCGCTCTTGAGTTCTTCGACCACATGTTTGGCGATGCCGGCCTCGTCGGTCGCACCCTTCTTCTCGGCTTCAGCGACGAGGTCGAGCGGATTGCGATTGAAATGCGGCGCCCCCGGCAACCAGCCCATGCGCACCGCATCGACGTTGTAGTCGGCGAGCGTGTAGCCCTTGTACTTGTTCTTACCGGCGGGCGACAGCAGTGCATCGGCATCGACCGTTTCGTAACGCCACTGGTCCGTGTGGAAATACCAGTACGAGGTCGAGTTCTGATGCCGCGGCGGCCGTTGCCAGTCGGTGGCGAAGGCGATCGGCGCCCAGCCGGCCTGCGGGCGCAGCTTTTCCTGGCCGACGTAATGCGCCCAGCCGCCGCCGGTCTGGCCGACACAACCGCACATGTGCAGCAGGTTCATGATCGACCGGTAAGTCATGTCATTGTGGTACCAGTGGTTGATCGCCGCGCCCATGATGACCATCGACTTGCCGCGAGTCTTCGACGCGTTCTCGGCAAACTCGCGACCGGTACGTTCGATGTCGGCGGCCTTGACGCCGGTCACCTTAGCCGCCCAGGCCGGGGTGTAGGCGACATCGGCATCGTCGTAGGATTTGGCGACGTTGCCGCCACCCAGCCCGCGATCGATCCCGTACTGGGCAATCTGCAGGTCGAACACACTGGTCACCAGTGCTTCCTCGCCATTGGCCAGCTTGACGATGCGGACCGGTACATTGCGCAGGATCAGCGTCGATTCGCCATTCTCGAAATGCGGGAAGCCGACGCTGACCACGCCGTCGCGGCGCTCGATGCAGCTCAGTTCGGCTTCGATCTCACCACCGGCCGCCTGTTCGAGCAGGTTCCATTTGCCGTCCTCGCCCCAGCGGAAACCGATCGAACCGTTGGGCACGACGAAGGACTGGCGCTTGCTGTCGAAGACCACGGTCTTCCATTCGGGGTTGTTCGCTTCGCCCAGGTTATCGACGAAGTCGGAGGCGCGCAGGTTGCGGTCGGAGACCCAGTTTTCACCATGCCGGCGCAGCATCACCTGCATCGGCATGTCGGTGTACTTGCGGGCGTATTCCAGGAAATAGGCGTCCTGGCGGTCGATGAAGTATTCCTTGAGCGCGACGTGGCCCATGGCCAGGAAAGCCGCCGTGTCGGTGCCCTGGCGGACCGGCATCCACAGGTCGGCGAACTTCACGTACTCGGCGTAGTCCGGCGCCATCGAGACGATCTTGGCGCCCTTGTAGCGGACTTCGGTGGCGAAGTGGGCATCCGGCGTGCGCGTCATCGGCAGGTTGGCGCCGGTGATGATCAGGTAGGTCGAGTTGTACCAATCGGCGGCTTCCGGCACGTCGGTCTGCTCGCCCCAGGTCTGCGGCGAGGCGGCCGGCAGATCGCAGTACCAGTCGTAGAACGAACCGCAGGCGCCACCGATCAGCGACAGATAGCGCGAGCCGGCGGCATAGGAAATCATCGACATCGCCGGAATCGGCGAGAACCCGTAGATGCGGTCCGGGCCCCATTTCTTGATGGTGTAGATGTTGGCGGCGGCGATGATCTCCTTCATTTCCTCCCAGCCGGCACGGACAAAGCCGCCCAGGCCGCGCACGCCGACATACTTGATGCGCTTCTGCGGGTCGTTCTGGATTGCCTCCCAGGCTTCGACCGGGTCAAGGCCCTTGGCCCGCTCGGCGCGGTACAGGTCGAGCAGGCGACCACGGATCATCGGGTGCTTTATCCGGTGCGGCGAGTACAGGTACCAGGAGAACGAGGCGCCGCGCTGACAGCCGCGTGGTTCGTGGTTGGGCAGGTCCTCGCGGGTGCGCGGGTAATCGGTCTGCTGCATTTCGAAGGCAACCAGGCCGTTCTTGACGAAGATCTTCCACGAGCAACCGCCCGTGCAATTGACGCCGTGGGTCGAGCGGACGACCTTGTCGTGCCGCCAGCGGTTGCGATAGGCATCCTCCCATTGGCGATCCTCGTTGGTGACGACGCCGTGGCCCTTGGCGAAGGTGCTCTGGACCTTGCTCAGAAATTTCAGGCGGTCAAGAAAATGACTCATGTTGTGCTCCTCGTTTGGCGACCTGCCCCAGGCCGCGGGGTTGATTGCAGAATGCGGTGATGGTGATGAAACGGCTCAGGGGTTGTGGATGTAGGCGTTCTTGCGCAGGTAGAACCACCAGTTGATGACGACGCAGATGGCGTAGAAGATGGCAAAGCCGTACATCGCGTTTTCCGGAGTGCCGGCCTTGATCTGGCCGCCGATGACCACCGGCGCGATGAAGGAACCGTAGGCACCGACCGCCGAAGTCCAGCCGAGCACCGGCCCACGCTGGTCCTGGTCGAAGACGAAGCCGACGGTTCGGAAGGTCGAGCCGTTGCCGATGCCGGAGGCGGCGAAGAGGACGATGAACAGGCCCATGAACAGGAAGAAATAGTCTTCCGGCGTCGCCGACTGGTAGGCCAGCTGCATGACGTAGCCGGTGGCGGCCGAGGCGACGACGAGCACCAGCGAGATCACCTGGGTGACGATGGACCCGCCGAGCTTGTCGGAAATCCAGCCGCCGAGCGGACGGATCAGCGCGCCGACGAAGGGGCCGATCCAGGCGTACATCAGCGCCGACGGTGCGTTCGGGTTGCGCGCATGGACCCAGGCCTGGGTCGCCGGATCGAAGACATGGGTGTTGCCGAAGATGACCGTGATCGACAGCGGCAGCGCCATCGAGAAGCCGATGAAGGAGCCGAAGGTGACAACGTAAAGCGCGGTCATCGACCAGGTGTGCTTGTTGCCGAAAATGGCGAACTGCTTGCCCAGGTTGGCCTTCATCTCGCCGGTGGCCAGCGCCTTCATGGCGAACAGCGTGGCGACGATGACCAGGACCACCACCGCCCACATGTTGAGCAGGCCGAGGCCGCTCGGTGCCGGCAGGTAGAGGTAGAGGCCGAGACCGGAGACCACCAGCGCCAAGCCGTAGAAGACGACGACCCGGCCGAGCGCGGCGGCGGTCGAGCCAATTGCCGGCGAGACGGTGAGCAGGTTGTTCATGCCGAACCAGCCGACGACGGCCAGCGGCACCAGCAACAGCAGCCAGACGAAACCGGCATTCTGGATCCAGGTCGGCGTGCCGGCGGCGATCTTGCCGATCAGCGTCGCCGAATCCTTGACCAGCGGAATCGCCTCACCGCCCAGCGCGCCGAACAGGCTGACGGTCATCACCGCCGGAATCAGCAACTGCATCGTGGTCACGCCGAAATTGCCGAGCCCGGCATTGAGCCCGAGCGCCGTTCCCTGCTGACGCTTGGGGAAAAAGGTGCTGATGTTGGACATCGAGCAGGCGAAGTTGCCGCCGCCGATCCCGGACAGCAGCGCCATCAACTGGAAGACCCACAGCGGCGTGCTCTTGTCCTGCAGCGCCAGACCGGTGCCGATGGCCGGAATCATCAGCAGCGCGGTGGTCAGCCAGACAGTGTTGCGGCCACCGCAGATACGGATGAAGAAGGACGCGGGAATGCGCAAGGTGGCGCCGGACAGGCCGGAAATGGCGGCAATGGTGAATAGCTCGTCCGGCGAGAACGGAAAGCCGGCATTGGCCATCTGCACGGTGATGATCCCCCACATCAACCAGATGGCGAAGCCGCAGAGCAGGCTGGGAATCGAGATCCACAGGTTGCGGTTGGCGATGCGGCGACCGGTGGTCTGCCAGAATTTTTCGTCCTCGGGCCGCCAGTCGACGATGTCGACCGAACTGGTGACCTGGGGGCGGGTGGATTTTTGCTTGTTCATTGAAACTCCCCGTTCTGATCATTCAAGGTTGTCGGCACCGACGCGCGCTGGGCGGCCGCGGACCAAATCGGCATCACGCACCTCGGTCCAGTACATCCAGATCAGCGAGACCCAGACGACGCCGTACAGCAACATGAAGCAGGAGGACCGCACGCCGGTCAGGTCGACCAGGGCGCCGAACATGATCGGTAGCAGGAAGCCGCCCAGGCCGCCGGCCAGACCGACGATGCCGGAGATGACGCCGATGTTCTTCGGGTAGTCGTCGGAGATGTACTTGAACACTGAGGCCTTGCCGACCGCCATGGCGACACCGACGACGAACAGCAGCGCGGTAAAGACGTATTCGTTGAGATGGATTTCGTAGGTCTGCGGTCCGCTGACCGTCTTCACCGTGAACTCGGTCTGCGGGTAGGACAGGATGAACAGGCAGATCCAGCACACCCAGAGCACCCACCAGGTCACCTTGTGGGCGCCGAACTTGTCCGAGAACCAGCCGCCAAGCGCGCGCAACACGCCGCCAGGCAGGGAAAAACAGGCCGCCAGGAAGGCCGCGCTCTTGAGGTCGAAGGCGTATTCCTGGACGTAGTACTTGGTCATCCACAGCGCCAGCGCGACATAACCGCCGAAGACGATCGAGTAGTACTGGCAGATTTTCCAGACGTTCGGATCCTTCAAGGCGCGCAGCTGCTGCGCGACGGTCACCGTCGAACTGACCCGGTGCGCCGGATCGCTGTAGGTGAACACGAAGAAGGCCAGCGCCGTAACCAGCATCATCACGGCAAAAACCGTCGGCACCATGGTCCAACCGTAGGCGACGACGATCGACGGGGCGAGCAACTTGGTCAGCGCTGCGCCGGCGTTGCCGGCACCGAACACGCCCATGGCGAACCCCTGGTTCTGCTTCTCGAACCAGCGTGCGCAGTAGGCGATGCCGACCGAAAAGGAGCCGCCGGCGATGCCGACGAACAGGCCGGCGACCAGCAACTGCCAGTATTCGGTGGCCTGGCCGATCAGATAGATGGGCACTACGGTGCTCATCATGATGCCGAAGAACACCGGCCGACCGCCAAAGCGGTCGGTCATCATGCCCAGCGGCAGGCGGATCAGCGAGCCGGTCAACACCGGCATGGCGGCGAGGATGCCGAACTGGGTTTCGTTGAGGCCCAGTTGTTCCTTGATCGGGATGCCGATCACGGCAAAGATCATCCAGACCATGAAGCAGACGGTGAACGCCAGCGTGCTCATGGTCAGTACGGACAATTGCTGCATTTTTCTGCTTGTCATGTTCTTGTCTCTCCCTCCGGTTTTTCCGTTGGGTGAAGATTAAGAACTTGGGCGTCTGCAGCCCATTCGCCATTCGCCGGTATACGGGAGATAAAAAACGGTAGGCGGAGTAGTCATTTGGAACTAGCCCGAAGGTGCCCCGCTCCCTTTGATACGCATCATGGTTTCCGACACCCCGCTAAAACGAGAATCGCTCCACCTCAATAACAAGGAGTAATTTCATGAGCGGGGTATTTACCAAATCAATGGCCAGGAACATCTTCTATGGGGGAACGGTGTTCTTCTTCCTGGTCTTTCTGGCCCTGACCTTCGATTCGCATCGCGAATTTCCCAAGCGCGACAACAGCCAGAACCTGACGCCGGAGGTCATCGCCGGCAAGAAGATCTGGGAAACGCGCAATTGCATCGGCTGCCATACGCTGCTCGGCGAAGGCGCCTATTTCGCGCCGGAACTGGGCAATGTCTACCCACGTCGCGGTCCGGACTTCATCAAGGCCTGGATGCAGGCCCAACCGACCGGTGCCCCCGGTCGCCGGCAGATGCCGCAATTCCACCTGAGCGACACGGAACTCGACCAACTGGTCGCCTTCCTGAAATACACGTCGGAAATCAACACCGCCAACTGGCCACCCAACATCGAGGGTTAAGCCCGGACCACATTCCTAAAGCGGTATAAATTCAGGAGCACTGCGATGCAATACAAAACCCAAGCGGTCGCCAAGCCCTACTTCGTGGCTGCGATCGGCCTTTTCGTCGGGCAGATCATCTTCGGCCTGATCATGGGCATGCAATATGTCGTCGGGGATTTCCTCTTCCCCGAAATCCCCTTCAACGTGGCCCGCATGGTCCACACCAACCTGCTCATCGTCTGGCTGCTGTTCGGCTTCATGGGCGCGGCCTACTACATGGTCCCGGAGGAATCCGAAACCGAACTCTACAGTCCGAAACTGGCCATCGCGCTGTTCTGGATCTTCCTGCTGGCCGGTGCCGCCACCGTCCTCGGCTACCTGTTCGTGCCCTACGCCACGCTTGCCGAAATGACTGGCAACGACCTGCTGGCGACCATGGGCCGGGAATTCCTCGAACAACCTTTACCGACCAAGCTCGGCATCGTCGTCGTCGCCCTGGCCTTCCTCTTCAACATCACGATGACCGTGTTGAAGGGCCGCAAGACCGCGATCTCGACCGTACTGCTGATCGGTTTGTGGGGTTTGGCGATCTTCTTCCTGTTCTCGTTCTACAACCCGCACAATCTGGTCAAGGACAAGTACTACTGGTGGTGGGTCGTGCACCTGTGGGTCGAAGGCGTCTGGGAACTGATCCTCGGTGCGCTGCTGGCCTTCGTGCTGATCAAGGTCACCGGGGTCGACCGTGAAGTGATCGAGAAGTGGCTGTACGTGATCATCACCCTGACCCTGGTCACCGGCATCATCGGTACCGGCCACCACTACTACTGGATCGGCGCGCCCGAGTACTGGCAGTGGTGGGGTTCGATCTTCTCCGCTCTGGAACCGATTCCTTTCTTCGCCATGACCGTGTTCGCCTTCAACATGGTGAACCGCCGCCGTCGCGAGCATCCGAACAAGGCTGCCGTCCTCTGGGCGCTCGGCACCGGCGTGATGGCCTTCCTCGGCGCCGGCGTCTGGGGTTTCCTGCACACCCTGGCGCCGGTCAATTACTACACCCACGGTTCGCAGATCACCGCCGCCCACGGTCACATGGCTTTCTACGGCGCCTACGTGATGGTCGTCCTGACCCTGATCAGCTATGCCATGCCGGTGTTGCGCGGACGTGCCGCCAATTCGAACAAGGCCCAGGTGGTCGAGATGTGGAGTTTCTGGCTGATGACCATCGCCATGGTTTTCATCACCCTCTTCCTGACCGCCGCCGGCATCCTCCAGGTATGGCTGCAGCGCGTCGCCGAGGTACCGATGTCGTTCATGGCCACCCAGGATCAGGTCGCGCTGTTCTACTGGATGCGCGAATGGTCGGGCGTGGTCTTCTTCATCGGACTGGTGCTCTACATCGTCAGCTTCTTCATCAAGGGTGAAACCCGGACAGCCACCCGCTGACCGGTCACCACGACGGGCGGCCACGGCCGCCCGTCATCCGCCCCAGCGGAAGGAAACCGTCCATGAATGCACCGATACTCACCGAGTCCCATCCCTACTACGAAGCCTTCGCCGACGAAGCCGAGATCTTCGAAGCCGCCTGGAAAAACCGCCTGCCCCTGCTGATCAAGGGTCCCACCGGTTGCGGCAAGACGCGCTTCGTCGCCCACATGGCGGCACGCCTGAAGCTGCCGCTGTACACCGTCGCCTGCCACGACGACCTGACGGCCGCCGACCTGGTCGGCCGCCACCTGCTGGTCGACGGCCAGACCGTCTGGTGCGATGGCCCGCTGACCCGCGCCGTGCGCGAAGGCGGCATCTGCTACCTCGACGAAGTGGTCGAGACGCGCAAGGACACGACAGTCGTCCTTCATCCCCTGGCCGACGACCGTCGCCTGCTGCCGATCGACCGTACCGGCGAACTGCTCGCTGCACCGCCGTCGTTCATGCTGGTGGTGTCGTACAACCCCGGCTACCAGAATCTGCTCAAGGGCATGAAGCCCTCGACCCGCCAGCGTTTCGTCAGCCTGCGCTTCGATTTCCCGGCAGCCGAACGCGAGCAGCGCATCCTCGAACGCGAAGGAGGCTGCCCACCCGACCTCGCCCGCCGTCTGGTCGGCATTGCCCAGGCGCTGCGCCAACTGCAGGAACACGACCTGGAAGAGGCGGCCAGTACCCGCCTGCTCGTCTACGCCGGCCTGCTCATCGGCGGCGGCATGGACCCGGTGACCGCCTGCCGGGCGGCCATCGTCGACAGCCTGACCGACGACACGGAAGTTGCCGAAGCGCTGATGGAAGTCATCCGCGCCAGTTTCGGGCAATAAACGATGCGCATCGAACGTCCCGACCCGCTGGTCCACGCCATGCCCGGCCCACCGCTGGCCATCGCCGCCGAAGCCCTGTTCCTGATCAACCTGATGCTGCTGCCGGTCCTAGGCTTCCTGCTCCTGTGCGGGCTGTGGCACCGCCATCGCCGGCACCACGACCCGCTGGTACGCAGCCACCTGCGCCAGACCATGAGCGCCAGCCTGTGGGGCGGCGCTTTCCTGGCTGCCAGCAGCCTGGGCATCTTCGCCATCGGCGGCCTGGACAATCCGTGGTCATGGGTGATCGGCGTACTTTATTTCCTCCTCGTACACGCCCTGCTGATCCTGCTCGGCTTTCTCGGCCTGGTCCGCGCCATGAACGGTCATGACTGGCGTTACCCGGTGATCGGCCCGCACAGCCCATGAACCAGCCCATTGCCCCCACCCTGCAGCTCCGCCGTCACGGCCTGCAGTTCGCGTTTTTCATCCTGTTCGCGCTGGCGCCGGTGTTCGATCTGCTGCGCTACGACCTTTATGCCGGTCATGCCTGGCTGCTCGGCTTTGAATGGCGGCTTGGCCTGGACGACTTCCTGGCCGGCCGGATCGGTGCCGGTAGCGCCGCCATCAACGTACTGACCCGCCTGTTCCTGCCCTTGCTGGCCACTGCCGCACTGTTTCTGTGGGTGGCGCGGCGCTGGGGGCGGCTGTATTGCGGCTGGCTATGCCCGCACTTTTCGGTGGTCGAGATCATCAATTCGCTGATGCTGCGTGCCAGCGGCAAACCCAGCCTCTGGGAACGCGAAACCCTGCCGCCCTGGCATGCCGACCGCAGCCCGCGGCAGTACAGCCCGGGCTGGTGGCTGCTGGTGGTGCCTGCCGCGGTCATTTTTGCCTTCGCCTGGGCAGTCGTCTTCCTCACCTACCTGCTGCCGCCTACCGAGGTGTACGGCAACCTGTGGCAGGGTACGCTAACACGCAACCAGGCCTTGTTCATTGGTGCCTTCACCACCCTCCTCAGCCTCGAATTCCTGTTCGCCCGCCACCTGTTCTGCCGCTACGCCTGCGCCGTCGGCCTGTTTCAGTCGCTGGTCTGGATGGGCAATCGCGACGCCATGGTGGTCGGTTTCCAGCGTTCGCGCGGCAACGACTGCAACCGCTGCCTGCCGGAACGCCAGTCGGCCTGCGACATGGCCTGCCCGATGCGGCTCAACCCGCGCAACATCAAGCGTCACATGTTCACCTGCACCCAGTGCGCGCAGTGCCTCAGCGCCTGCGCGACCAGTCAGCGCGACAATCCCGGCGGCCCATTGCTGCACTGGGTCAAGGATGCCGCCGCGCGGCAGAACGAAGCCGGCTTCCGGCCGGGCAAGCAGGACAGGACGGGAGACTAGGATGGAAGAATGGGTCGGCAAGGTCTGGCATCGCTGGATCACCCGCGCCGCCGGCGGCCACCATCCACAAGCCACCGTCGAACTGAAAGCGCTGGCTCGGCCGCTGGCCATCTACTTCCGCGCGCTCGGCGGCGAC
>DKNF01000115.1 GCA_002470165.1 Betaproteobacteria bacterium UBA7395
CAACTGCATCTACATCCGCCAGCAGGAGGCGCTCGGCCTCGGTCACGCCGTGCTGTGCGCCAAGCCGGTGATCGGCGACGAACCGTTTGCGGTTCTTCTGGCCGACGATCTGCTCGACGGCGATACGCCGGTGATGAAGCAGATGTCGGATGTCTATGACTACTACCGCTGCTCGGTGCTGGGTGTTCAGGATGTGCCGCGCGCCGACACGCGCAGTTACGGTATCGTCGATGCGCGCAAGGTGGCCGATCGTCTGGAACAGGTCAACGCCATCGTCGAGAAACCCAAGCCGGAGGAGGCGCCGTCAACGCTGGCGGTGGTCGGCCGTTACATCCTGACGCCGCGCATTTTCGAGCACCTGGAAAAGATCAAGCCGGGTGCCGGTGGCGAGATTCAACTGACCGACGGCATCGCCTCGCTGCTTTCGGAAGAACAGGTATTGGCCCACCGCTACGACGGCGTGCGCTACGATTGCGGTTCGAAACTCGGTTACCTGCAGGCGACCGTGGTGTTCGGCCAGCGCCACCCGGAAGTCGGGGGCGATTTCACGGCTTATCTGAACAAGAACAGGGAGGCATGATGGATATCCAGAAAGCGCAAGCCATGCTGGCCGATGCGGAGATCATTCACGATGCGCAGACCGTCCAGGCGGCGGTCGATCGGGTCGCCGCGGACATCCGCGCCCGGCTGGCCGACAAGTATCCACTGGTGCTGTGCGTGATGACGGGTGGCGTGGTGTTTTGCGGCCAGCTGCTGACCCGTCTGGATTTTCCGCTCGACTTCGATTACCTGCACGCCACCCGCTACGGGCCGGAAACCCAGGGTGGCAAGATTTCCTGGCGCAGTGCGCCGTGGGCGCCGGTCAAGGGGCGCAGCGTGCTGGTCGTCGACGACATCCTCGACGAAGGCGTGACTCTGGCCGCGGTCAAGGAAAGCCTGCTGCGCCTCGGCGCGGCCGAAGTGCTGACGGCGGTCTTCGCCGACAAGGAAAACGGCAAGCAGAAGCCGCTGGCGGCCGATTTCGTCGGCCTGACCGTGCCTGATCGCTTCGTCTTCGGTTTCGGCATGGATGCGGGCGGCGCCTGGCGCAACCTGCCGGCGATCCATGCCAAGAAGGGAGGGGCATGAGCGGGCGTACCGTCGCCGAATTCATCGCTTACTGGGAAGACGAGGGGCTGACTTACGCCCGTCAAGGGGATTACGACTGGATGGCCGGGCTGGTGCCCGGTTCTCGCGTGCTCGAAATCGGCTGCGGCGTGGGGTTTGCCACGCAGGCACTGGTTGCGCGCGGACTGGCGGTGCTGGCCATCGATACCTTGCCGGAATGCCTGGCACTGACCCGGCAACGGGTGGGCGATGCGGCCACGCTGTTGCAGGCGGATGTCGAGGCGCTCGACGCCGCGCAGCGTGCCGCCATCGAGGCCTTTGCGCCGGATTGCGTGGTCTGCTGGCTGATGGGCGCGCCCGCCGAAATCACCGGTGCCAGCGCCAGCGATGGCGGACAGGCCGTTGCCGCCTATCGCGAACGCCTGCATCGCGCGGTTGCCGAACTGGCGGCCGGTCTGCCTGCTGTGCGTGCCCTGCACATCGTCGATCGTACGGCGATCCCCTGGCAGGCCAAGGACATCGGTCGCGATACGCTGGTCCGCTATCATCTCGAACGCACGTTCAGCGGTCTGCCGTTTTCGGCCAACCGCAACAACGCCATTTATCGCAAGCTGGGCGGCAATGTCGCCCAGCTTGCCAAACCGCACCCTGCACTCAAGCACGTGGTGCCTACGCTGGCTTCCCTGCTGGCGATCCGGAGTACATGACATGCTGGCTATCATCGGCGGCAGCGGTCTGACGACCCTGTCCAATCTCGACGTTTCCCATCGCGAAGTGGTGCGCACGCCCTTTGGCGAACCTTCCGGCGCCCTGGTCTTCGGCCAGATCTGCGGCCGCCCGGCAGTCTTCCTGCCGCGGCACGGCTACGGCCACAGCATTCCGCCGCATATGGTCAATTACCGCGCCAACCTGTGGGCCCTGCATCACCATCAGGTGAGCGGCATCATCTCGGTGGCCTCGGTCGGCAGCATCCGCGCCGACCTGCACCCGGGCGATATCGTTGTCCCCGACCAGATCATCGATTACACCTGGGGCCGCAAGTCGACTTTCTTCGACGGCGTCGGTTCGCCGGTGACCCATGTCGATTTCACCGATCCCTACGATGCGCCGCTGTCGCAACGCATCGTCGAAGCTGCTGCGGCACTGGGTATCGAGATCAAGCAGGGCGCGGTGTACGCGGCCACTCAGGGGCCGCGCCTGGAGACGGCGGCGGAAATCAATCGCCTGGAGCGCGACGGGGCCGACATCGTCGGCATGACCGGCATGCCGGAGGCTGTGCTGGCGCGCGAGCTCGGCCTGCCGTATGCGGCCATCAGCGTGGTTGCCAATCATGGCGCCGGGCGCGGCAGCAGCAGCAACGGCATCCGTTTCGAAAGCCTGGAGCAGGTGCTGCAGGAGGCCATGGGCCGCGTGCGCAGCATCATCGAGCGCGTGGTCGGTTGCGAGGCGGCCTGTCCGCCGATGGGCATGTCGGTCTGAGGCGCGGCCTCAGACCTTCATCCGCTCGATCAGCTCGGTTTCCAGGCGGATGCGCTGGTTGGTGTCGCGCAGGTCGCCGCCGCTGATCAGGAAAACGTCTTCGGCGCGTTCGCCGAGGGTGGCGATCTTGGCGGTGTGCAGTTCGGCACCGTGTTCGGCCAGCGTCTTGGCGATGGTGTAGAGCAGGCCGGGACGGTCGGCGGCGGTCAGGTTGAGCACGAAGTGCGTCCCCTTTTCGTCGCCGCGGATGCTGACCTCGGGCTTGATCGGGAAGTGCTTGACCTGGCGCGACAGGCGACCGGCTGACGGGACTTCCGGCGGCAGCTGGCGGAGCAGGCGGTCTTCGAGCTCGTGCTCGATGTAGGCGAGCATTTCCCGGTTGTGGTCGCGCTTTTCCACGTCGAGCAGAATGAAGCTGTCCAGTGCGTAGCCGTGGGCGGTGGTGTGGATCTTGGCATCGACGATGCTGTAGCCGGCGCGGGCGAAGAAGCCGACCAGGCGGGCGAACAGGTCGGGCTGGTCCTGGGTGTACACCATCACCTGGAGGCCGACGCCTTCCTGCCACAGACGGGCGCGGACCACCGGCTGGTTGTTGTAGATGCGGTAGTGCAGCGAGCGCGTATGCCAGGCAATTTCCTCGGCCGAATGGCGCAGGAAATAGACGGTGTCGAGCTGCTTCCACAGGCGTTCGTGAACGGTGTCGGAGAGCGCGAAGAAGCGCAGCAGGCGCATCGCCTCGGCCTGGCGTTCGGCGATGATGCCGTGGGCGACCGGGGCTTCTTCCTGTGCCAGGAAGTGCAGCGTCTGTTGGTAAAGATCAGCGAGCAGCTTGCCTTTCCACTGGTTCCAGACCTTGGGGCTGGTGCCGCGGATGTCGGCGTGGGTGAGCAGGTAGAGTGCCTGAAGATGGCGGACGTCGCCGACCAGTCCGGCAAAGTTGCCGATCACCTCGGGGTCGCTGAGGTCTTCCTTCTGGGCGATCTGCGCCATGACCAGATGCTGGCGGACCAGCCAGACGACGAGTTCGGTATCGTCCTTCGACAGCCCGTGGTTCTCGCAGAATTCCCGGGCATCGACGGTGCCCTTGATCGAATGGTCGCCGCCACGGCCCTTGGCGATGTCGTGGAAGAGGGCGGCGATGTAGAGCAGCCAGGGGCGTTCGAATTCGTTGATGATGCGCGAGCACTGCGGGTACTCGTGGGCGAACTCGCTCATCGTGAACCGGCGCAGGTTGCGCAAAACCTGCAGGATGTGCTGATCGACGGTATAAACGTGGAACAGGTCGTGCTGCATCTGGCCGACGATGCGCCCGAAGTTCGGCAGGTAGGCGCCGAGGATGTCGAGCTGGTTCATGCGCCGGAATTCGTGGACCACGCCGCGTTCGCTCTGGATCAGCTTGAGGAACATGGCACGGTTGGCCGGATTGGCGCGGAAGGCGTCGTCGATGCGGTCGCGGGCGACCCAGATGGCACGCAGGGTCGGTGCGGTCATGCCCTGCAGTTCCGGGTTTTCCTGCATGATCAGGAAGGCGTCGAAAATCAGCCCCGGCTGGCGTTCGAACAGGCGTTCGTCGCAGACGTCGAGCAGGTTGCCGACGATCTGGAAGTGCTCGTCGAAGGGCTGCGGACGTTGCAGGTTCTCGGGGGCCAGCGCGGCGCCCATGTTCTGCAGGACGATGGTGTTGAGTAGCGTCAGACCCTTGGCATTCCGGTAATAGGCCTGCATCAGCTGTTCGGAGGCCCGCTTGGTTTCGTTGTCCACGAAACCGTAACGATTGGCCAGGCGTTCCTGATAGTCGAACAGCAGCCGATCCTCGCGCCGGCCGGCCAGGAAATGCAGGCGGATGCGCAGGTGGCGGAGGAAGTCCTCGAACTGCTTGCCGAAGGCAACGCCTTCCTGCGACATGATGCCGTCGGCACCGAGTTCATCCCAGGATGCACCGTAGCCGGCCGCCTTGGCGATCCAGAAGATCACCTGCAGATCGCGCAGGCCACCGGGCGATTCCTTGATGTTCGGTTCCAGGCTGTATGGCGTTTCGTTGAAGCGCAGGTAGCGATCCTGTTGCTCGAGCCGCTTGGCTTCAAAAAAATGCAGCGGGTCGAGGTTGCCGAACAGGCGGCGGCGGAAAGTGGCGAACAGTTTTTCGCTACCGGTCAGCAGTCGCGCTTCGAGCAAGGCACTCTGGACGGTGATGTCGTTGGCGGCTTCGTTCAGGCATTCCGGGATGGTGCGCACGCTGTGACCGATTTCCAGGCCGATGTCCCAGAAACAGCCGACTAGGCGCTCCAGCTTGGCTTCCGTGCTGGCACTGGCGGCTTGCGGCAGCAGGATCAGCAGATCGATGTCGGAGGCCGGATAGAGTTCGCCGCGGCCGTAACCGCCAACGGCAGCGAGGGCGATCGAGGCCGGGAAGGAAAAGCCGGCCCACAGCTGGCAGAGAATTTCATCGACGTCGGCGCAGCGCTGGCGGAGCAGGCCCTCGGCGTCGTTGTCTTGCTGGTAGCGCGCCAGCAGGGCAGCCTGGCGGGCCTTGAGTTTGTTGCGCAGGGCGGCGACGTCGATGTCCATCAGGCAATCCAGTCGGGTTTCGCGCGTGCGCCGGCGGAAAGCGTCAGGACTTCGTAGCCGGTGTCGGTGACCAGCAGGGTGTGCTCCCATTGCGCCGACAGGCTGCGATCCTTGGTGACTATGGTCCAGCCGTCCGGCATTTCGCGGATGGCGGCCTTGCCGGCATTGATCATCGGTTCGATGGTGAAGGTCATGCCCGGAACCAGTTCGACGCCGGTGCCGGCCTTGCCGTAATGGACGACCTGCGGATCTTCGTGGAACTTGGCGCCGATGCCGTGGCCGCAGAATTCGCGGACCACCGAGTAGCCGTTCTTTTCCGCATGCTTCTGGATGATGGCGCCGATGTCGCCGAGGCGGGCGCCCGGGCGCACCACCGAAATCCCCAGCCACAGGCACTCGAAGGTGATTTCGCACAGGCGTCTGGCCTGGATCGACCCTTCGCCGACGATGAACATGCGGCTGGTGTCGCCGTGATAGCCGTCCTTGATCGTGGTGATGTCGAGATTGACGATGTCGCCGTTCTTCAGCGCGCGGTCGCTGGGCACGCCGTGGCAGACCTGCTGGTTGATCGAGGTGCAGATCGACTTGGGGTAGGGGTCGTAGCCCGACGGGGCGTAGTTGAGCGGTGCCGGGATGCAGCCCTGGACGTTGACCATGTAGTCGTGACAGAGCTTGTCGAGTTCTTCGGTGGTGACACCGGGTTTGACGTAGGGTTCGATATAGTCGAGGACCTCGGCGGCGAGGCGGCCGGCGACGCGCATTTTTTCGATTTCTTCGGGCGTCTTGATGGTAATGCTCATGGCGGTTCTTGGTGCGTTGGGAGGAGGCAAGGATAAATGATGCCCCCCGTTTCGCAAAGCCGATGGCGCCGGAAATGGCATACTGCGCGGGGTTTTTGTATGGAGCAGGCGATGTCGATATTGTTGTTGGGCAAGGATGGTCAGGTGGGTTGGCAATTGCAGCGCGCTTTGGCGCCGCTGGGCGAGTTGGTGGCCTGTGGTCGCGGGCAATGCGACATGACCGATGCGGACCGGATCCGTTCGCTGGTTGCCGAGGTGCAGCCGTCGGTGATCGTCAATGCGTCGGCCTATACCGCGGTGGACAAGGCGGAGTCGGACGCCGATACGGCGTATGCGGTCAATGCCCGGGCGCCGGGCGTTCTTGCCGAAGCGGCACTGAAGTGCGGTGCGCTGCTGGTGCATTACTCGACCGATTACGTGTTCGATGGCGGCAAGCCGGGGGCTTACGCCGAAAGCGACGCCACGGCGCCGCAAGGGGTTTATGGACAAAGCAAGCTGGCCGGCGAGGAAGCGATTGGCGCGCTTGCCGGCAAATCGCTGATTTTCCGTACCAGCTGGGTGTTCGGCGAGCATGGCGGGAATTTCGTGAAAACCATCTTGCGTCTGGCGCGCGAGCGCGATTCGCTGGGGGTGGTTGCCGATCAGGTCGGTTCGCCGACGCCCGCGGCGCTGATTGCCGACGTCACGGCGGCGGCGCTGATGCGTCTCGATTTCGGGCGCCAGATGGCGGCCGGGGAAAATCGCCTGTATCACCTGGCGGCGGCCAATCCCGTCAGCTGGCACGCCTTTGCCTGCCGGATCGTCGAGACGGCGCGGGCCATGGGCGAGGAATTGCGCGTCGATGCTGCGGCGATCCGCGCCATCGGCACTGTCGATTACCCGACCCCGGCCCGGCGTCCGGCCAATTCGCGGCTCGATTGTTCCTTGCTGGAAGCGGAACTCGGCCTGCACATGCCGGATTGGCAGCCGTATCTCGAGCGCATGCTGAGCTGCTGTCTGGCGCGATCTGCCCGGTGAAGCCGGTCTGGTGCGTCAGGCCTTCATGCGGGGCGAATTTGTTGCTATAATCGTCCAGTTTTTCCGGCCGAGTCTGACCGAAAAAATGGCGGGGCGCACGGTGCGCGTCGTCTATCCCTCACATCCGCCGATTAAGGGTGTCCGTCAAAACCTAATAATGACGGGCGTTGCCGGCGGGTGGCGGTTCAACCCTTAAAGGAGTTTTGCAATGTCCGTAACCATGCGTGAAATGCTGGAAGCCGGTGTCCACTTCGGCCACCAGACCCGTTTCTGGTCCCCCAAGATGGCCCCGTACATTTTCGGTGCCCGCAACAAGATTCATATCGTCAACCTCGAAAAGACCCTGGCCAAGTACAACGAAGCCATGGCTTTCGTGAAGAAGCTGTCGGCCAACCGCGGCAACATCCTGTTCGTCGGCACCAAGCGCCAGGCTCGCGAAATCGTTGCCGAAGAAGCGGCGCGCGCCGGTGCCCCGTGTGTTGACCAGCGCTGGCTGGGCGGCATGCTGACCAACTTCAAGACGGTCAAGACCTCGATCAAGCGCCTCAAGGACATGGAACTGGCCGTTGAAGCCGGTGACCTGGAAAAGATGTCCAAGAAGGAAGCCCTGACCTTCCGTCGCGAACTCGAAAAGCTGCAGAAGTCCATCGGCGGCATCAAGGACATGGCCGGCCTGCCGGACGCCATCTTCGTCATCGACGTCGGTTACCACAAGATCGCCATCACCGAAGCCGAAAAGCTCGGCATCCCGGTCATCGGCGTGGTCGATACCAACCACTCGCCGGAAGGTGTGGATTACATCATCCCGGGTAACGACGATTCTTCCCGCGCCATCCAGCTGTACGCCCGCGGCGTCGCCGACGCCATCCTCGAAGGCCGCAGCATGGCTGTCCAGGAAATCGTTGCCGGCGGTGACGACGAGTTCGTCGAAGTCCAGGAAGCGGCTGAATAAATCAGGCTGTAACGGCGGGGCCTCAGGCTCCGCCTGTCTCATAAGCTCAGGAGAAACAAGTATGGCGGCAATTACCGCAGGTATGGTTGCAGAGCTGCGCGGCAAGACCGACGCACCGATGATGGAATGCAAGAAGGCGCTGGCCGAAGCCGACGGCGACATGGCCAAGGCCGAGGAAATCCTCCGCGTCAAGCTGGGCAACAAGGCTTCCAAGGCCGCTGCCCGCATCGCAGCAGAAGGCATCGTGGCAGTCAGCATCTCCGCTGACGGCAAGACCGGTGCCATCATCGAAGTCAATTCGGAAACCGACTTCGTTGCCAAGAACGACGACTTCATCGCGCTGGCCAATGGCTGTGCCGCGCTGGTCACCGAAAAGAACCCGGCCGACGTGGCCGCCCTGTCGGCCCTGCCGATGGGCGAAGGCACCGTCGAATCGACCCGCACCGCGCTGGTCGGCAAGATCGGTGAAAACATGAGCATCCGCCGCTTCGTCCGTTGCGAAGCCAAGGGCAAGCTGGTTTCCTACATCCACGGTGGCGCCAAGGTTGGCGTGCTGGTTGATCTGGTCGGCGGCGACGAGCAGCTGGGCAAGGATCTGGCCATGCACATCGCCGCTTCCAAGCCGAAGTCGCTGGATGCCTCCGGCGTTTCCGCCGAACTGCTCGACACCGAGCGTCGCGTTGCCATCGAAAAGGCCCGCGAAGCCGGCAAGCCGGAAGCGATGCTGGAAAAGATCGCCGAAGGTACCGTCCAGAAGTACCTGAAGGACGTGACCCTGCTCGGCCAGGTCTTCGTCAAGGCCGAAGACGGCAAGCAGACCATCGAACAACTGCTGAAGCAGAAGGGCGCTTCGGTGGCCAGCTTCACGCTGTTCATGGTCGGCGAAGGCATCGAGAAGAAGGTTGACGACTTCGCTGCCGAAGTTGCTGCCCAGGCTGCTGCCGCTGCTGCCAAGAAGTAATCTTCCGTAAAGGAATCGCCGATGACCACACCCAAGTACAAACGCATCCTGCTGAAACTCTCGGGCGAAGCCCTGATGGGCAATGACGCCTATGGCATCAATCCGCAGGTGATCGCGGAAGTCTGCGCCGAGATCAAGGCGGTTGCGGATCTTGGGGTGGAAATCGGCGTCGTGATCGGCGGTGGCAACATCTTCCGCGGAATGGCCGGCACGGCCACCGGGATGGATCGCGCCACCGCGGATTACATGGGCATGCTGGCCACGGTGATGAATGCCATGGCGCTGTCCGACGCAATGCGTCAAGCCGGCCTGAATGCCCGCGTGCAGTCGGCCCTGAATATCGAGCAGGTGGTCGAGCCCTATATCCGGGGCAAGGCCATCCGCTATCTCGAAGAAGGCAAGGTTGTGATTTTCGGTGCCGGTACCGGCAACCCCTTCTTCACGACCGATACCGCCGCAGCCTTGCGCGGGTCGGAAATCGGCGCGGAAATCGTGCTCAAGGCGACCAAGGTCGACGGCATCTATACTGCCGACCCGAAAAAGGACGCCTCGGCCACGCGCTACGACAAGATCAGCTTCAACGATGCGATCTCGCAAAACCTCGCGGTGATGGATGCGACCGCGTTCGCACTGTGCCGCGACCAGAAACTGCCGATCAACGTGTTCTCCATCTTCAAGGCCGGCGCGCTCAAGCGCGTGGTCTGCGGTGAGGATGAGGGCACGCTGGTCTACTGCTGAGGGAGAGACAGATGATTGCCGAACTCAAGAAAACCGCCGAAGCGAAGATGCAGAAGTCGCTCGAGGCACTCAAGAACGACCTGCTGAAGATCCGTACCGGCCGTGCCCACACCGGCCTGCTTGACCATGTGATGGTCGATTACTACGGTTCGCCGGTGCCGGTGAACCAGGTTGCCAACATCACCCTGGTCGATGCCCGTACGCTGGGTGTCCAGCCGTGGGAAAAGAACATGGTGCAGAAGGTCGAGAAAGCGATCCGCGATTCCGACCTCGGCCTCAACCCGGCCTCGCAGGGTGACCTGATCCGCGTGCCGATGCCGGCGCTGACCGAAGAGCGGCGCAAGGAAATGATCAAGGTCGTCAAGAACGAAGGCGAGGGCGCCAAGGTCGCGATCCGCAACCTGCGTCGCGACGCCAACACCCACCTCAAGGATGCGCTGAAGAAGGGCGAAATTCCCGAGGACGACGAGCGTCGCGCCCAGGATGACGTTCAGAAGCTCACCGACAAATACATTGCCGAAGTCGACAAGATGCTCGCCGCCAAAGAGGCCGAGCTGATGCAGATCTGACGTAGCGGCTGCATGGCCCTGTTCTCCAGTTCGACGCGGGATCTTCCGCAGGTTGCTGCCGTTCCCGCGCACGTTGCCGTCATCATGGACGGTAACGGCCGCTGGGCGAAGAAACGTTTTCTGCCGCGCGTCGCCGGGCACGTCAAAGGTGTCGAACTGGTGCGGGAAATGGTTCGCGCCTGCCTTGAACGCGGTGTCCGCTACCTGACCCTGTTCGCTTTCTCGTCGGAGAACTGGCGGCGCCCGCAGGAAGAAGTCACGCTGCTGATGCAGCTTTTCGTCAAGGCGCTGGAGCAGGAAGTCGAAAAACTCCATCGCAATGGCGTACGGCTGCGCGTGATCGGCGACTTGTCGCGTTTCGAGCCGCGCCTGCAGGCCCTGATCCGTCAGGCCGAGGAAACCACCGCCGGCAATACCAGCCTTGATCTGACCATCGCCGCCAACTACGGCGGGCGCTGGGACATCATGCAGGCGGTGAACCGGATGGCGCTGGCGCATCCGGACCAGGCCGGCCAATGGACCGAGGCGGATATCGAACCGTACCTGTCGATGCATTTCGCGCCGGAGCCCGATCTCTTCATCCGTACCGGCGGCGAGGAGCGGATCAGCAATTTCCTGCTCTGGCAACTGGCCTATACCGAGTTCTATTTCACGCCGACCTTGTGGCCAGATTTTGACGCGGCCGAATTCGGCAAGGCGATCACCTCCTACCAGCAGCGCGAACGGCGCTTTGGCCGGACCAGCGAGCAGCTGACGGGCGGCAGCGATGCTTAAAACCCGCGTCATCACGGCGCTGGCCCTGATGGCCGTCCTGCTGCCCAGCCTGTTCTGGTTGCCGCAAATGGCCTGGGCCTGGCTGATCGCCGCCTTCATCGGCGTCGGTGCCTGGGAGTGGGGCGCCTTGCTCGGCTGGAAACATCACCAGCGAGTCCTGCTTGGCGTCGTCACCGCCGCGCTTTGTGCCTTGCTTGCCTGGAGCGAACCGGCGGCTATAGGTGCCGACGGCTTTGCTCCGGCGCAGACCTGGGTGTTCCTGTTCTATGGTCTGTCGGCGCTCTTCTGGCTGCTGCTCATCCCCTTCTGGTTACGCGGCAAATGGGCTCTGCATGGTGCTTCCGGTCTGCTGGTCGGGGCGGTCGTGCTGCTACCGACCTGGCTGGCCATGGTGCAGTTGCGTGCGGTCGGTCCCGCTGTCCTGCTGGCGGTCTTTGCCGTCGTCTGGATGGCCGACATCGCGGCCTATTTCGCCGGTCGCCGCTTCGGCAAGCGCAAGCTGGCGCCCGGCATCAGCCCGGGCAAGACCTGGGAGGG
>DKNF01000023.1 GCA_002470165.1 Betaproteobacteria bacterium UBA7395
GTAGTCATCCGGGCTGATCGCCGTGCCATCGGCCAGCGTCAGCGTCAGCGTGCTGCCAGCGGCCGCACCCGTCACCTTCACCCCGAACACCGCGTCGTTGCCTTCCGGCACCGTGATGTCAGCCGTACCGGTATCCGGATCACCAACCAGGATCGTCGGTACGTCGTTGTCAAGAATCGTGCCGGTGCCCGTGACGCCGCCAACGGTCAAAGTAAACTGTTCCGTAGGCTCCTGAATAAGATCATCCAACGTCGGCACGGAAACGGTGAAATCGACCAAACCCGCCGGGACAATAATCGTGCCGGCCACCGGATCATAGGTCACACCACTGGAGAAGGTCATCGAGGCGACAAAGTCTTCGCCCAAAATGGCCGTACCGCTCGCGAGGGACAGCGAAAAAGCCGTCGGCTCGGTGGTGGCTCGCGACAAGGTGACCGTAAATACCGCCACCTGACCTTCGGTCACGGTAACGCTGTTCGTTGCCGGATCAAGCGGATCGTCAACGGAAATGACGGTAATCGGCTCTGCCGGCACCTCTTCTTCCGGCAACAACGCACCCTGGAATGTATCTTCCGGCGCATTGCGCTCGGTAGCGAAGCCATATTGCTGGCCACCAACCGTTTCGACGACGCGCAGGAACTCGACGAAGGAATGGCCTTCATTGCCAGAAGCGGCTTCACCGGCTGCCGGCGCTTCCGCATCAAGCAGGGCATCAAGATCGCCGCCGTCGGCGATGACGCTGGCCAGTTGATCAAGACCCGGTTCCGAACGGGCGACTGCACTGTCAGAAGCGTCCGGCTTGTCCTGGGCTGCCACCTCGGCATCAAGCGTGACGGCCTGGCGCTCGGCGATCACCATGCTGCGGCCGTCGGCCAGGGCCAGAACGACCTGGGCGCCATTACCGGAGACGACGACTTCGCCTTCACGGATGACATCACCGGCTTTCAGCCGACGCAGATTACCCGCGCTGTCGCGGGCGTAGGCTTCACCGGTAACGGAAGAGACTTTTGCAATAACAGCAGCTTGGGCCATGACGATACTCCAAAATGGGTAGGCGATACGTCATAGTAGGTGCCGTCAAGCAGATAAGCTATTGGACTAAAGTACAGTTTTTCGAAGCAAAATAAAAAAGCCTCGAATCACAACTTCAAGCCATTGATTTTCAATGACAATTGAAGACGATCCCGGGTACCTGTCTTGTCAAAAATTGCCGTCAGGTGCGCCTTGACGGTTCGCTCGGCAATTGACAGCTGGTTGGCGATTTCCTTGTTGCTCGCACCACCGGCAACCAGCTTGGCTACCTGCATTTCCCGTTCCGAAAGCGTACCGGGCAAGACATCGATGACCGAGGCAGGATTCCGGTTGGTCAGGATACGTGCCGTACGCCCGATCAATTGCTGCAACAGGTTCTGGCCAACCCACAAGCCTCCGTTGCCGACCACAGTGGCCACCTGTTGCAGCACCTCGGGAGCCGCATGCGTATTGCAGCAACCGGCCGCACCGGCCGACAGCGCCTCAAGGATCAGGGCATCGCCAGGCTCATCCGCCAGGATGACCGTCTTTCCTTTCCGGGCCAGCAGCGCGGGGAGGACCACAGCAATCGATTCGCCGGCACGCAGGCGGCACCAGCGGATCGAGACATCACCGCCGGCACCGTTCTGCGCCGCGGTTCGCAGCACAACCCGGGCGGCGGGCATGGCAGCCCGCCAGTTGGGCAGGAAGGCGTGCTCGGTATCAACGATCTCGTATTCCATCAACGCTCCGTCATCGCTACGCTCTTGGCCCGCAGGACGGGCTTGAGCAGATAGGTCAGCACGCTCTTCTTGCCGGTCATGATGTCGACCTCGGCCACCATGCCGGGAATGATCGGCAGATTGCTGTCGCCAAAACCCGGCTTGTTGGTACGTACCCGGACCAGATAGAAGGCATTGCCCTTTTCGTCGGTCACCGTATCGGCGCTGATGTGCTCCAGCGTCCCTTCCAGGCCACCGTAAATGGAAAAATCGTAGGCCGAGAATTTGACCATGGCCGGCTGCCCCGGACGCAGGAAGGCGATGTCGCGCGGCAGGACCCTGGCTTCCAGCAGCAAGGCGTCTTCCAGCGGGACGATCTCGATCATGTCCTTGCCCGGCTGGATCACACCACCGACGGTGTTGACCAGCAGCCGCTTGACAACCCCCTTGACCGGCGAGCGGATCGACGACTGCTTGACCCGGTCGGACAGGGCAACGCTGCCCTCGGCCAGACCGCTGAGCTTGGTCGTCGATTCGGACAACTCCCGCCCGGCTTCGTTGCGGAAACTCAACTCGACTTCCTCGATCTTGCGCTTGGCCTCGTTGATGGCTGCCTGCACTCGGGTGATCTGGGCGGTGGCCATGTCGCGCTCGCCGCGATAGCGTGAAACGTCGCGCTCAAGACGCAGCAGTTCGACTTCCGAGACGGCGCCGGAATTGATCAGCGGACGCGTCTGTGTCAATTCCTGCGAGGTCAGGTCGTAACCTTGTGCCGCCTGCGCCCGTCTGGCGCTGGCCTCGTTCAACTCCTGCTGGCGCTGGGCGAGCTGCTGACGGGCAATCGACAACGCCGCCTCAAGCTCGTTACGTTTTGCGGCAAACAACTGCTCTTCCTGGATGGCAATTTCCGGGGCCTCGGCAACAACCTCTGCCGGTGGAACGAATTCACCGCCTTCGGCAATCGCCCGCAGTCGCGCCGTCCGTGCCAGCAGGCCGAGATACTGCGCCCGGTTTTCCTTGACCGAGGAAACGAAACGGGTTTCGTCGATCTTGATCAGCAGCTGATCGATCTCGACGACATCGCCCTCGCGCACCAGAATTTCGGAAACCAGGCCACCGTCGATCGACTGCAGTACCTGCAGTTGCTTGGACGGAATCACCCGGCCTTCTCCGCGCGTCACCTCATCGAGTTGGGCAAACGCCGCCCAGACGACAAAGAGTACAAAAACCAGGCCGATCGAACGCAACAGGAAGCGCGCCCGCAGCGGTTCCTGGCGCAGCATGGCCAGATCGGCGTCGGAGGCAAAATCGACGACTTCGACATCTTCGCGATTCGGCAGGCGGCCGAGCACCCGCTCGACCCGTGGCTTGTTGCTTGCCGCCAGCTTCTCCAGCCAGCCGTGCACAGTGGTAAAAGCTGTTTTCAGGCGGCTCACGATGCCCTCCCGATACGCCCGCTCTGCAGGGCCTGGATCACCTGATCGCGCGGTCCGTCGGCGACCACCTTGCCCTCGTCGACGACGATCACCCGCGTCGCCAGATCGAGCAGGCTGTTGCGATGCGTGACGATGATCACCGTCTTGTGCGCGGCGATGCTCTGCAAACGCTGCTTGAACTGCTGTTCGGACGAAAAGTCCATGGCGCTGGTCGGCTCGTCGAGCAGCAGGATCGGCGGATCCATCAGGAAGGCCCGGGCAATCGCCACACCCTGGCGCTGACCGCCGGACAGGGAATCGCCCCGTTCGCCGATCATCATGTCAAAGCCGTCCGGATGACGATTGACGAAATCGGTCAACCCGCCGGCTTCGGCCGCCGCGAGGATCGAAGCGTCGTCGGCGTAAGGGGCGCCGATCGAGATGTTGTCGCGCAAGGTACCGTAGAACAGGGTCACATCCTGCGCCACATAACCGATATTGCGGCGCAGGTCGGCCGGATCAAGCTGACGCACATCGACACCGTCGACACTGACGGCGCCACCGGTCGTCTGGTACAGCCCCATGATCAGTTTCTGCAACGTCGTCTTGCCGGAACCGATACGACCGATGATCACCACCTTCTCACCGGCCTTGATGCTGCAATTGATGCCGCGCAGCGCGGAAACCTGGGTATTGGGATAGCTGAACTCGACGTCGCGGAACTCGATGTCGCCGCGCAACTCGGGTCGATGGACGAAGTTGCCGTCGGCCGGCCGTTCGACCGGATTGGCCATGACCTGCTCCAGCGAAGTCAGCGCCACCTTGGCGTTGTGATACTGCATCAACAGACCGACCATCTGGCCCAGCGGCGCCACCGCGCGCGACGACAGCATGGTGCAGGCGATCAGTCCGCCCATGCTGAGCTTGCCGTCGCCGATCAGGTAGACACCGACGATGATCACCAGCACATTGACCACCTGCTGCATTTCCATCGCACCATTGGTTGCCGCCGCCGACAGGAAGCGCATCTGATTGTTGATGCGGGCGACGAAGGCCACCGATTTTTCCCACTTCGCCTGCATGATGCTCTCGGCGCCCTGGGTCTTGATCGTTTCGAGCGCGGTCAGGCTTTCGATCAGCGTGGCATTGCGCAAGGCGCCGGCACGGTAGGTCGTTTCCGACAATTCGTGCATCTTGTGCTGCAGGACGTAGGCGTACACCAGCACGACCAGCATCGCCCCAAGCACCGGGAAAACCAGCGGCCAGGCAATCATGCCGATGACCAGCAGGAAGAGCATGGCAAATGGCAGGTCGATCAGCGTCGTCACCGTCGCCGAGGTGATGAAGTCGCGTACCGACTCGAAAGAGCGCAGGTTGGAGGCAAAGGAACCGACTGCCGCCGGCCGCGCCTCCATGCGTACACCGAGCACCCGCTCCATGATCCGCGCCGACAGCTGCATGTCGATGCGCGCACTGGCCAGATCGATGAAATAACCGCGCAAAGTCCGCAACACCATGTCCACCGCGATCACGATGCCGACACCAAGCGCCAGCATCCACAGCGTTTCCAGCGCCCGGTTCGGCACCACGCGGTCATAGACGTTCATGGTAAACAACGGCAGCGACAGGGCCATCACGTTGATCAGCAGCGCCGCCGCCAGCACATCGCGGTACACCGGCCACTGATCGGCCAGCGCCCCCCAGAACCAGTGACGCAGCTTGACTTCGCCAACCTGCGGCGTGCGCTTGTCGAAACGGAAATGCGGGCGGGCAAAAATGGCGATACCAAGGTAACGCGTGGCCAGTTCGGCACGGGACATCACCACCGAACCCTGGCCGGTATCCGGGAACAACAGGCGGGCGTTCTCGCGGCTGTCGTCCCAGCCGAGCAGGACACAGGCTTCGTCGCCCTTGAGCATCAACACTGCCGGTAGCAGCACATCATCGATACTGTCCAGCGAACGCTTGACCAGTTTGGCCGACAGGCCGGCACGCCCGGCCGCGCGCCAGAACAAGGACGGCGTCAACAAGCCGTTTTCCAGCGGCAAACCGGCGACCAGCGCCGCGCGCGTGCTGGGTCTGCCGTGGATACGTGTCAATTCGACCAGGCAGTCGAGCAGGGGATCGTGGTGCATCAGATCCTCCCGCAGACCGCTGACGGCCGCCTCACCTGAAATACTCATTTACTCCGCCTACTTTCTGATTTTTTCAGCGATTCTAACCTTCGTCTCCGTCACAATTGCAAAACATTGCAAAGGATTGCTAAAACCATAGCATTTACATATCAAATCACGGCGCAAAATCCGGCAACACCCGCGGCACACGATGATTGGCCAGGCGCACGTAATCGGGCAGCCCCCGCCGGAAAGGTGGCGGATCTTCGCCTTCGATCAATGGCTGCAGATAGATCCGGCAGGCCTCGGTGATATGAAAACCATCGGCCGAGATGAAATCGGCCGGCATCCGGTGCTCCTTGTTGGCCACGGCACTCAGCGGCACTTCGCCGATTTCCCAGCGATAGGGACGATCCGAAAGACGCTGCAAGGTCAGCATGACGTTGTTACTACCGCGCACCGCCCGCTCGACCGCCGCAACACCGAGCGCATGCGCCTGCGCGACGTCGGTCCCGGAGGCCAGGTGTCGAGCCGCCCGCTGCAGGTAATCGGCCAGCGCCAGGTGATATTTGTAGCCGAAACGGGCGTGAATCAGTTCGCCGATGAAGCGTCCGACACCGCCGGCCCGGGTATGGCTGGGCAAATCGTCGAATCCATGTCCGCCAATTTCACAACCGCCGTCGTCGCAAAGCCCTTCGGCAACGGCGATGGCGCAGTAGCCATGGCGCCGGACACATTCATCGACCCGCGCTAGGAAACGCTCGGCATCGAACCTGACCTCGGGAAACAGCAGGATATGCGGGGGATCGCCTTCCTTCTCGCTGGCCAGACCGGCAGCGGCGGCGATCCAGCCGGCGTGGCGACCCATCGCCTCGAGGATGAAGACGCGGGTCGAGGTACGTGCCATCGACGCCACGTCGAAACCGGCCTCGCGCATCGAGGTGGCGACGTATTTGGCCACCGAGCCGAAACCCGGACAGGTGTCGGTCAGCGCCAGGTCGTTATCCACGGTCTTGGGAATGCCGATCACCGTCAGCGGATGACCGAGTTCGGCCAGCGTCTGCGACAGGTGCCAGGCGGCGCCCATCGAGCCGTCGCCGCCGTTGAAGAAGAAGTAGCCGATCTCGTGCGCGCGGAAAACCTCGATCAGGCGCTCGAAATGCGCGCGATGGGTGGCCAGCGGGCCGATGTGATAGCGACTGGAGCCAAAGGCACCGCCCGGACTGTAGCGCAGACGGGCGATGTCCTCGTCGGATTCGCGGCTGGTATCGATCAGGTCTTCGGTCAACGCACCGAGAATGCCGTCGTGGCCCGCATAGACCTTGCCGATCCGTTGCGGATGCAGCAAATGCAAACGGCGTGCTTCCTGGATCAGGCCGCACGCCGTTGCGTTGATCACGGCGGTGACGCCTCCCGACTGCGCGTAGAAGGCATTCTTCGCCGTCATCGGCTTACTTCAGGGCGTTGAAGACCGCCTTGGTGATGTCGTCGACGGAACCGACACCGGCAATCTTGCGCACCTTCGGTGCCGCGGCGTCGCCTTCGGCCGCCCACTTGCTGTAAAAATCGACCAGCGGCTTGGTCTGCGAATGATAGACATCGAGACGCTTCTTGACCGTTTCTTCCTTGTCGTCGTCGCGCTGGACCAGGTCCTCGCCGGTGACATCGTCCTTGCCTTCAACCTTGGGCGGATTGAACTTAACGTGGTAGGTCCGGCCCGACGGCAGGTGGGCGCGGCGACCGGCCATGCGCTCGATGATGTCGCTGTCCGGCACGTCGATTTCGAGCACGAACTCGATCGGCACGCCGGCATCCTTCATCGCCTGCGCCTGCGGAATGGTGCGCGGAAAACCGTCGAACAGGTAACCGTTCTTGCAGTCGTCCTGGGTCAGGCGATCCTTGACCATGCCGATGATCACGGCATCCGGCACCAGGCCGCCCGCGTCCATGTGCTTCTTGGCTTCCAGACCGAGCGGAGTGCCGGCCTTGACCTGGGCGCGCAGCATGTCGCCGGTGGAAATCTGCGGGATGCCGAATTCCTTCGAGATGAAGGTGGCTTGCGTACCCTTGCCGGCGCCGGGTGCGCCCAAAAGAATCAGTTTCATGGGAAATCCCTCTGGTTACGTATGAAAATTCTTGTTGTCGGCTGTTGTGGCGCCGTTCTCTAGACGGTCGAAGTTACCTGCTTATTCCCGCCCGGTCAAACAGTTTGCGCATCCTTTCGGCGTCTTCGGGCGTGTCCACACCGGGGGCCGGCGCGGCATCGACCAGGGCCACGCTGATCCGGTAGCCGTGCCAAAGCGCACGCAATTGCTCGAGCGCCTCGAAGCTTTCGGTCGGCGCCACGGACAGGCCCGCATAAGCCTTCAGGAAGCTGGCGCGGTAGGCGTACAGCCCGACGTGACGATACGCCGGAAAATCCGCCGGCAGGCTGGCACCGCCGCCCTCGCGGGCAAAGTGGTCGCGCGCATAGGGAATCGGCGCCCGCGAGAAATAGGCGGCATCGCCATCGGCCCGGCACACCACCTTGACCACATTGGGATTGAAGAAATCGGCCGGATCGGCAATCGGGTGGGCGACGGTGGCGATATCGGCACCGCTGACCGCTAGCTGGCGGGCGGTCTGGACGATGATTTCCGGCTCGATCAGCGGCTCGTCACCCTGAACGTTGACGACGATGGTGTCGTTGCTCCAGCCGCGCTGGGCGACGACCTCGGCCAGCCGGTCGGTGCCGGTCGCATGATCGCTGCGCGTCATCAGTGCGGCAAATTCGTGGGCTTCGCAGGCGGCCCGTACCTCGGCATGATCTGTCGCCACCCAGATTTCCTCGGCACCCGACAGGTGCGCCCGTTCGGCCACGCGCACGACCATCGGCTTGCCGCCAAGATCGAGCAGCGGCTTGCCGGGCAGCCGGCTCGACGCGAAACGCGCCGGGATGACGACCTTGAAGGCCGGCGTGATCACGCTTCGTCGGCGCCCAGCTGGCGCGCCTCGTCTTCGAGCATCACCGGAATGTCGTCGCGGATCGGGTAAGCCAGCTTGCACGGCTTGCAGACCAGCTCCTGCGCTGCCTTACGGTGTTCGAGGGGGCCCTTGCAGACCGGGCAAACGAGAATTTCAAGCAATCGGGCGTCCACGCAGCTTCTCCACTATCAAATCGGTCAATGCCGACGACACGTCGGCCTCGACGGGCAGCACCCAGGCCTCCCCCGTCGTCAGTCCAGCGCATTTTACTGCATCCTTCTCGGTCATCAGCAGCACGACATCGTCGCCGAAGGCCAGGTCGCCGGCCACATAGGCGTGATGATCGACAAAGGGGTGGGCAACGAAGTCCAGCCCCAGCCCCTGCAGTGTCGTAAAAAAACGCTGCGGGTCGCCGATGCCGGCCAGCGCGTGCAATTTCCTGCCGCGCAGCGCTGCTGCCGGGCAGCGTTGCGCCGGCTCGTCCAGACGCCAGAATTCGCCGGGCTGCAGACGCATGGCGAAGGCCGGCGTGCGGCCAGCCAGGCACTGCGCCGCAAAATCGTTGCCGATCACCGCATCGACCGATGCCAGGCGCCGCAAGGGCTCGCGCAACGGTCCCAGCGGCAGGCGCCAGCCGTTGCCGGCGCCACGCCGGTCGAAAACCGCCAGCTCGACATCGCGGGCCAGGCGGTAATGCTGCAAACCATCGTCACACAACACCACATCGACTTCCGGATGCGCCGCCAGCAGCGCCTTGCCGGCCGCCGACCGATCCCGGCCGACCCATACCGGCACACCGCTGCGCCGGGCGAGCAGCACGGGTTCGTCG
>DKNF01000074.1 GCA_002470165.1 Betaproteobacteria bacterium UBA7395
ACGGCTTCAAGGCGCTGAACAATCTCAGCCTGGCCATCGACGCCGGCGAACTGCGCTGCATCATCGGCCCCAACGGCGCCGGCAAGACGACGATGATGGACGTCATCACCGGCAAGACCCGGCCCGATTCCGGCAAGGCCTTCTTCGGCCAGACCATCGACCTGACCCGGCTGACCGAACCGGAAATCGCCCACGTCGGCATCGGCCGCAAGTTCCAGAAACCGACCATCTTCGAACAGCACACCGCTTTCGAGAACCTCGAACTGGCGATGAAGACCGACAAGCGCGTGTGGAAAAGCCTGATGGCCTGGCTGAGCGGCGACGACCGCGACCGCATCGCCGACACGCTCAAACTGATCCGCCTCGACGGCGAAGCCGACCGCCCGGCCGGCCTCCTGTCGCACGGCCAGAAGCAGTGGCTGGAGATCGGCATGCTGCTGATGCAGGAGCCGAAGCTGCTGCTGCTCGACGAACCGGTCGCCGGGATGACCGACGACGAAACCATGCGCACCGCCGAACTCTTCGTCTCGCTGGCCGGCAAGCATTCGCTGGTCGTCGTCGAACACGACATGGCCTTCGTCGAAAAACTCGGCGGCAAGGTCACCGTGCTGCACGAAGGCTCGGTGCTGGCCGAAGGCGACCTGACCACCGTGCAAAACGACCAACGGGTCATCGAAGTCTATCTGGGACGCTGAACCATGCTCAAAATCGACAACCTCCACCAGGCCTACGGCGGCTCGCACATCCTGCGCGGCCTCAGTTTCGAACTGCAGAAGGGCGAAGTCACCACCCTGCTCGGCCGCAACGGCGTCGGCAAGACCACCCTGCTGAAGACGCTGA
Source organism: Betaproteobacteria bacterium UBA7395 (assembly GCA_002470165.1). Lineage (GTDB taxonomy): Bacteria > Pseudomonadota > Gammaproteobacteria > Burkholderiales > Rhodocyclaceae > Azonexus. The sequence continues at coordinate 841 of DKNF01000074.1, forward strand.
TGGGCCTGGTCAAGCCGAAATCCGGCAGCATCACCCTGGCCGGCCGCGACATCACCGCGCTGCCGCCGCACGAACGGGTCAAGGCCGGCATCGGCTACGTGCCGCAGGGGCGCGAGATCTTCCCGCGGCTGACGGTCGAGGAGAACCTGCTGATGGGCCTGGCCACCAAGCCCGGCAGCGCCAAGATTCCGCAGCGCATCTTCGACATGTTCCCGGTCTTGAAGCAGATGATGCACCGCCGCGGTGGCGACCTCTCCGGCGGCCAGCAGCAGCAACTGGCAATCGGCCGCGCGCTGGCGATGGGGCCGTCGCTGCTGATCCTCGACGAACCGACCGAGGGCATCCAGCCGTCGATCATCAAGGACATCGAGCGCGCCATCCGCATGCTCGCCGAAACCGGCGAAATGGCCATCCTGCTGGTCGAGCAGTACTACGACTTCGCCGAGTCGCTGGCCGACCAGTATCTGCTGATGGAACGCGGTGAATTCATCATGCGCGGGCGCGGCGAGACCATGCCGCAGGACGGGGTACGGGAGGCGCTGGCGGTGTGAGCGTCAGCCGTGGCAATCAGATCCCGAATTCCCGCATGGCGGCAATGACCGCCTGCGGATCGCTGAGGTGGGGGAGATGGCCGGTGGCATCGATATGGGCAAGCCGGCTGTGCGGGATATGCCGGTGCATGTAATCGGCAACCTCGTGAGGCACGGCGATGTCCTCGCCGGACTGGATGATCAGGGTAGGAACGCTGACCTTGCCGAGGTCCGCGCGATGATCCGACTTGAGGATGGTGAACAGGATTTTGGCTGCCCGGGAGAACGGGATGCCGCTGAGATGGCGGGCGAAATATTCGTGTAGCTCCGGTTTTTCCGGATGCGCCATCGCCGACATGGCGTAGGTCTTCGTCCAGTCCTGATAATTCTGATACATCGCCATGTGGATGCCGCTGAGCATATCTTCGGTGAACCCGCCGTGATAGCCCGTGTCATTGAGGTAGCGCGGGGAAGCCGCGATGAGCACCAGGCGCGAAAACATCGCCGGATTCTGCAAACTGGCCAGCAACGAGATCATTCCCCCGACCGAGTGTCCGACCAGGGTGGCATCGCGCAGTTCGAGAAGCTGTCCGACCTCGACCAGATCCTCGGCGTAGCCGCGCAGGGTCAGATAGCGTGCCGACGCGCGCTCGAAAGCTTCGACATCGGAATCCCCGGCGCCGGCATTGTCGAGCAGGACCAAGCGATAATTGTCGGCAAACGCCGGGGTGACCGCCGACCAGACGTCCTGATCCGTCCCGAAACCATGAACGAAGACCAGCGTCTTGCCGGCCTCGGGATTACCGGCGACGTTCACATTATTGCGGCGCAAGGAGGCAGACTGTTCCATGGCGATTCCTCTGCAGGCAGAATGGAAGGACGATTGTGCCAGAGACGAAAGGGTCGCGTCGAACGGGCCCGGATTGAACGATCAGGAGGAATCATGGACGCATTCATGCAGGCCGCCATCGACGAAGCGCGTCGCGGATTGGCCGAAGGTGGCATCCCCATCGGCTCGGTGATCGTGCATGATGGGCGCATCATCGGCAGTGGCCATAACCGCCGGGTCCAGAACGGCAGCGCCATTCTGCATGGCGAAATGGATGCTTTCGAGAATGCCGGGCGCCAGCCGGCTTCGGTGTACCACCAGGCGGTGCTGTACACCACGCTGTCGCCTTGTGCGATGTGCAGCGGGGCGATACTGCTCTATGGCATTCGCCGGGTCGTCGTCGGGGAAAACAAGACTTTCATGGGCGAGGAGGAATTGCTGCGTTCGCGCGGTGTTACGGTCGAGGTGCTGCAGGACGAGACCTGCATCGGCCTGATGCGAGATTTCATCGCCGCCCACCCGGCGCTCTGGAACGAGGACATCGGCGTCGAACCGGCGTGACCAGGGCGACCGACCCGGTGGCCGGCACAGCTTACCTGCGCCGCCCTTCGTGCAAGCAGCGCAACAGCGCCTGGAACAGGCTGGCAGGATCGACCGGCTTGCTGATGTGTTCGTCCATGCCGGCGTCGAGGCAGGTCTTGCGGTCTTCCTCGAAGGCATTGGCCGTCATCGC
>DKNF01000160.1 GCA_002470165.1 Betaproteobacteria bacterium UBA7395
GGACGAGGTCGAAATCGGCGGCGGCGAGCGCGGCGGCGGCATCCTCGTCGACGGCGAAGCGGCACGGCAGGCTGGCGTGCTCGGGAAACTTTTCCTGCAGCCGGCGCGGGTTGCGCAGATGGGCGGTGAGCTCGCAGCGCAGGTGGCCGCCGGCGATCAGGAAGCAGAGGCAATGTACCAGATACCAGCCGATCTGGCCGCTGGCGCCGGTGACGTAGATCCGCCGGCCCTGCAGCGGCTGGTAGAGCGACTCGACCGCGGCCAGGGCGGCGAAGTCTTCGCGCATCGGTGTCGTGATCATCGGCGGTTGATTGCCTGCGCGTGCTGCAGCAGGGCGTCCTGGCGGAGGGCGTCGACGTCGATCGTCGCGATGTTTTCGGTGTAGTGGCGGATCAGCTTGCGGATCGAGATGTCGATCGGTGAAAAATCGAGATTTTCGAGGGTCGACCGTAAACGTTCGTTGTCGCCGGTGTAGGGGCGGCCCAGGCCGGGCGTCGCGATCGTGTAGCCGCGGTCGATGCCGAGGTTCTGGTCGACCAGTTCGACGATCCGCGACAGCCTGACCGATTCGTCCGGGGTGACGTTGAACTCACCCTGGCGGACGTTGCCGTCGATCAGGCGGTCGACGATCGCGCAGAAATCCTCGACATCGAGGTAGTCGTAGAGCGCGTCGCGGATCAGGGTGATCTCGAGGCCGGCCAGCCGCTTGGCGATGGTGTTCGAGATGAACTTGTAGCGGTAGTCCTCGTGCCGGCCGAAGATGCCGAACAGGCGCAGCGTGACGACGTCCTCGAGGTGCCGGGCGTGGCTGGCGATGACGAATTTCGAGAAACCCTGGCTGTCGCTCGGGATGTGCTGGCCGAGGTAGTCCTCGCGCATGTTCTCGACCCAGTTGTCGCGGTTGTAGCTCGAGCCGCTGCACAGCGTGTACAGGAGGGCGCCGGCCGGGCGATGGCGGACAAGGTTGAAGAACATGCGCAGGTTCTGCTCGCAGACGTCGCTGTCGTAGCCCTTGCCGACCGTGTTCGAGGTCGCCGAGTGGATGATCAGGTCGGGCTGCGCCGCCGCCAGGCAGGCGGCGACCTGGCTGCTGTCGGTCAGGTCCAGTTCGGCCTGGCCCGGACTGAACAGCGTGAAATCCGGGCGTCGCGCCAGCGACTCGCGCAGGTTGCGGCCGACGAAGCCTTCGCCGCCGGTCAGGAGGATGCGTTTCATGTCAGTGTAGCCACTTTCCCTCGATGGTCGGGATGATCTCGCCGGTCGACGCCGGCACGTTCAGATCCATGATTGCCAGGAATCTGTCCCAGCCGCCTGATATCCGGTATTCGTGACATTTTTCCAGGTGCGCGGCGGCGCCTTCAGTATCGCCTTCTTTCATGCGTACGTAGCCCAGGCAGAGGTTGGCCATCAGGTGGTCGGGGCGCAGGTTGAGCACGTTGCGGAAGCCGGCGGCGGCGGTGGCCAGGCGGCCGAGGCGCAGGTCGCTGTTGTAGAGGAAGTTCAGTTCCAGATTGAAGACGTATTGCATGTCCTGAATGTAGTCGGCGCTGAAGTCCGGGGTGTTGATGACGGCGGTCCGGTAATCGGCGCCCAGTACGTTGCCCGAAATGTAACCCTTTTCCGAGGCGATCTTGTGGATTTCGCTGCCGACCACCGGGCTGGCACAAACCACGTGATACCAGTTGGCCGGGATCGTGCGCAGGTTCAGTCGCGCCTCCTCGATGTCCTGGCGGGTTTCGCCGGGCAGGCCGATGAGCACGTTGGCGTTGGTGTAGATGTCGAGCTTGCGGCAATCCTCGGTGACCTGACGGGAAATGCTCATCTTCAGCGGTTTCTTCATCTGGTGCTTGAGGACCTTCTCGCTGCCGCTCTCGAGCGGCAGCACCAGCTGGTTGACGCCGGCCCGCTTGAACGCCGACAGCGTCTCGTAGTCGAGCGAATAAAGCGTCAGGCCGTTCTGGAAGATGGCGTTGAGCTTCTCCTGCTCGATGAAGCCGAGGATCGTCAGCACCCGCGCCTTGTCGGCCATGAAGTGGTCGTCCTGGAAGATCAGCGTTTGCGCGCCATAGTCCTTGACCAGCCGGCGGATGTCGGCGAACACCCGGTCGGTCGAGTGATAGCGCATCTTCCGTCCATGTACCTGGTGCGAGGCGCAGAAGGTGCAGTGGAAGGGACAGCCGCGCGAAGTCATGATGTGGTAGCCGGTACTGTCCGAATGCGCCGCATAGGAGGTCATCACCGGATTCAGGCTGTGCCGGCCGTGGTCGCACAGCGCGTAGTCGTAGAACGGGATTTCGTCGAGGTCGACGATGAAGTCGTGCTTCGGGATGAAGAAATTTTCCAGCTTGCGCGCGGTGATCCACGATTCGGATCGTTCAACGTAGTCCTGCGGCGATTCGGCCTCGATCAATCCCAGCATCGGTTTTTCGCCTTCGCCGAAACACAGGGCGTCGAAATAAGCGAAGCCGCCGGTCTGGTGGATGTGCTGGTAGGAGTTGGTCGGGATATTGCCGCCGCCGACCAGAAAGGAGTCCGGCCAGAGTTCCTTGACGGCTGCGCCGAGTTCGATGAAGTTCTGGTAGGACGGGCTGAACAGGCTGGAGATGCCGATGATGTCCGGGCTGAAGTCGGCGACGAAATGCTCGGCCAGGTATTTTTTGGCGAAGCTGGCGAAATCGGGGTAGTCGAACTTGTCGAGTGCGCTGACCTCGACGTTGAAGTCCACCAGCCGGATATCGAGGCTGTAGTGTTTTTTCAGGTAGGCGGACATCGACAGCAGGCCCAGCGGCAGGTCGGTGGCCAGGCTGTTGACGATGCGTCCGTTCTTGATCACGGTGCGCGCGTTCTTCGGCGGCGAAACGTAGGACTCGTACGAGATGTGGACGGGTACGAGGAAGAGCATTTTCTTTTTGGGTTCTTTGACCATTTGGGGCTCCTGTTGGTGTCTGGGCTGTTGTTGTCTGTGGCGCAATGGTCGGTTGCCGTGTCTCCGGCAATCACTCTGTAGGGGGGAACTGCTCCGCGTGGTAGTGGATCGGCAGCGACTGGATCCGGCTGATGACTTCCTTGGGGTAGATGCCGGGGACCATCACCAGGATCACGTCGATGCCGCAATCGGCATCGAGCAGGATTTCCGGTGGCCTGATCCTGAGATGGGATATCGGCGAAAACTTGTCGTGCTTGAATTTGGCCGAATCGATGATGCAGTCGATCAGCCGGTGATCGGCCAGCGAGATCAGCGCCAGCGTCCGGTGTCCGGCGCCCCAGACGGCGATCCGCTTGCCTTCGCCGGCCAGGCTGCGCAGCCTGGCGTTGAAGCGCTCGACCAGGCCGTCGAGCGCCTGCTTGCTGCTGGCGATGGCGCCGCGCGGGCGCTTGCGGGCAACGATCTGGATGTCGTACTGGTTGTTGATGATCTGGCGCTCGAGCAGCGTGAAGCCGGTCAGGCGCAGCGCGGTTTCCAGGCTTTCGGCGGTGAAGTAGAGCAGGTGATCGGCGACGAATTCGTGCGCCGACTGGCTGTCGAGCAGGAAATCGAGGTTGGGTACGGTGAGCAGCAGGCGGCCGTCGTCGGCCAGCAGCGCATGGCATTTCTGCAGGAAGGCACGGGCGTCGGGTTGGTGCTCGAGGTAGTTGAACGAGACCAGCAGGTCGTGGCGGCCGTGGTGTTCGGCACCGAGGTCGAGCAGGTAGGTGTCGCTGACGCCCTCGGGCAGCGGCGTGGCGGCAGCGAATTCGATGCCGCTGGCGGCGAACCCGGCCTCGCGCAGGAGCGGCAGGTTGT